>CAZNYN010000016.1:0-39924 GCA_964577295.1 uncultured Synergistaceae bacterium
AAAAAACAGAAGGTTTCCTCCGTCATACAAAGGGTGCAATTCCCCGGTAGCGGACGTAAAGCCAAACCTTCTGAAAGTATCCTATCTCTCTAAAAAGATGTTGTCAAGACAAAGTAATATTTTTGTTTTATATATAAAATGAAAATCTGTTTTAATATATAAATAATATTGTTTTTAATTTAATCAAAATGCCGGATTTGAAACGAATAGGGACAGAGGCACTACGTCCTGCACTGAACTCCCATTGCGGCAAGACGAACATGGCAGCTCCGGCGCGCCTCTTTGCAATATTTCACGCAATGCAAAGCAAGCATTTCACCATGTTTCACGCGAAGCGGCTACCGCTGGGCGCAGCAGGCAACTCCTTCTCGGTAACTGCCGTACTTCCCCCTACAAAATAGATATGACTTTTTCAGTGGCTTTTACCCTTACTTCGCTATCTTCAGGTTCTGTTGTGTCGAAGGAGTCAGGCTCTTTGTTGTTCAGCGGGGGATTTGATGCGCCGCATTCCGGGCAGGTCCAGATGTCGTATTTTACTGTCATAAGGGTGGACTCGTCTGTGATTCTTTTTCCGCAGTTGTCGCAGGTTATGAAGAGAAGCATTGTTATTCTCCTTTCTCTTTGCAGTCGGTTGTCCTGCATTTGCCGAATAGTCTTTCGTAGAGCCGTTCAGCATATTCTTCCGCACTCTCTTTGGGGGCTGCCTCAGGTTTTTGCCCTCCGTAGCCTCCGGCCTTTACTTTCAATATTGTGCTTTCTTTGATAAGAAAGCTGAAGGAAGGCATCCAGTGTCTTGGATTTTTCCCCATAAGCCAAGGGCATTTTCTAATCTCTGTAAAGTATTCTTCCCACCATGAATGGTGCTTTAGGTATGGATTTTGTTCAAGCAGTGCCGTGAACTTTTTTGCGTCGCTTTCTGTCGGATTTTGAAGGTTGACAAATTCAGGCAAAATTTGATTAAAGCTAGTCACTGCATGGGATAAGACGCGTTCTGTTTCCGTCATAGGTGTACCGAATTTATGAATTTCCCGTGCCGTTGATTTTGTTTTGCACGGTGACGGTCCTTCAGACGGTACAGTCAGTTGCTCTTTATTTATGTGATACTCACGCTTTGCGCGGTTTTGATATGTCAAATTCACCTTTATATAGCCCCTTTCCGTAAGCTTTGTTAGTGAGCCGCATACAGTGCTCTTCCATAACCCCGTCATCTTCTCAAGTTCCGATAACGATACGGAACATACAGTATCTTTGGGAGCGGCAGTCAGAAGAGCCGCAATAATGATTTTCTCTGTCGGGTTCAAGGCACGTGAAGCAAGTACTCTCCTAAAAATTGTTAGGTTCTTCATTGTCCTTGTCCTTTATAAGCTGTTTCTCGGCTACATCGGGAAGGTTCTCTCCGTCAGCTTCCCAGTCTCCGTATTCCATAAGCTCCTGCCAATCGTCATAGTCGTGATATGGGGATATATTCATCTCTCCCGTCTCTTTGTCCTTATATATGTGGCGCAGTTCGTGGTAGAGAAGGGCCTTTACCTGCTCCGGAGTCATAGTATTTAAATTGCTCTCCCGCAGTTTTATTATGCAGTCATACCTTTTCCCGCTTAACTGGTACATAACGTCTCTGTTCATTGTGCTTATCGGAAATACCGATGAGCCGCTGTATGAATGCGGGGGAGACTCTCTGTCAAGCAGAAAAAGAATCCTTGCTGTATCAATATCCAACTTCTGACACGAGACAATCCTGTCTGCGATATGCCTGAAAGATTCTGCAATAACATTTTTAGAGTAAGTCTTTGTCATTCTAATCTCCTTTAGATAACTTATTGTATGTGTATAATGATAACATATGGTAAGCATAAATGCAAGGTGGAGTACGTAAGTTGAGCGGTAGTTGAACAATGGTTGAACGATTGTTAGGGGCAGGGGCTTGGTTTATTACTGCGTGGGAGTCGTTTGCTACGCTTCACGGCGGTCGCTTTGCGGAAGTTGCTTCGCGTGAAAGATGGTGAAGTGCTCGCTTCGCATTGCGTGAAATGTAGGTACACATTTGGCAAGCGATGGGCAAACAATTGTTGAACTATGGACAAACTGTCGACAATCAACCGAAACCCAACGCTTCTGCAATCGTTTAACAACTGCTCAACCACTGTTCAACTACCGGTCAACAAAATTCTTTCACATTTTCCATTTGTATTTTTCGCCCTTCTTATGCACTATTATAGTTATCAAATATGAAGGGAGGTGTTCTCATGGCTAATGTTAATCCTATCTCGTCTCAGCTTCGTCTCAGTCTGAGTGTCACAGAGAGCGGAAAGAGTGTTACGAAGTATGTGACTCTCGGAAAACTGAGCACAGTTGTAACTGCGGAGACTTTGGATCTGCTTGCCGATTCTCTCGGCACTTTGCTTGCTCATCCTGTTTCAATGGTCAGAAAAGTTGACACGGGGCAGTTGGTGAAGTAGGCAGTCGGAATTTTTAGGAAAGGAGGTGATTTTATATGGAGACAACGAACGCACTTCGTTTTATCTTTGTCAGTGATAGCGGCGATAGTTTGAATTTCACAGTCAATTATGCAAAGCCCGCCGTTATCGAGGAGGGAGGAAAGGCTCTTGTCGATGCGTTTGTCGCACTTGTACTGGAGAAGCAGCCCTTTTCAATGACTTTGGCATCCTGCAAAGCCGTTGATTTCATAAAGAGGGAGATAACTCCCGTTGTGGAGAACGTATAGAGAAAGTGAACGGACCGCCGATATCGGCGGTCCGTTCTGTCAATATATGTAAAAAGTGAAAAATGAACTTCTTAATTTGCCTTATGCCCGTTTTGAAATTTGTTGTATGCTGTTTGCATTGGGCGGTATGTTATGCCTGTTTTTTATATATTAATAAAGGAGAGATGCTTATGTTGGCGGAAAAACTTATTGACTTGAGGGGCAAGGTTGCTGTCGTAACGGGCGGAGCTGGCGGAATAGGGCGCGGCTCGGCCGAGATGCTTGCGAGTGCGGGAGCTGATGTGGCTCTTTTGGATATAAAGGCTGAGGAAGCATCCAAGACCGCTGCGGAGATATCTTCAAAATATGGAGTTAAAGCCATAGGCTACAGATGTGATGTTATGTCCGAAGAGGAGCAGGAGCGTGTGATAAAAGAGACCGTATCCGACTTCGGCACGATAAATATTCTGGTGAATAACACAGGCGGCGGAGGAGGCGGACGCGAGGTTTTTGAAGAGCTGACGACCGAATATCTGAACAAGATATATACTTTCAACGTGTACAGTATATTCAGATTTTCCAAGCTCTGCCTGCCTTATATGAGGGAGTCGGGGTACGGCTCTATTATAAATATCAGCTCTATGGCAAGCATCGCGAGCAGTGTCAATATGACTGTCTACGCATCTTCAAAGGCGGCCGTCAATGCTCTTACGCGCCAGATGGCTATTGACCTTGCTCCCGTGAGGGTCAATGCCGTTGCGCCGGGGGCTATCAAAACTTATGCGCTTTCAACGGTTCTCACTGATGAGCTTGAGAAAACTATGCTGAAGTCAACACCGCTGAAGCGTCTCGGCAAGCCCGAAGATATAGGTTCCGCAGTTCTATTCTTTGCCTCTCCCATGTCTGAGTGGATAACCGGGCAGACGATGTTGGTATCGGGCGGCGGAATGCAGACTTTGGATTAATTTAATTTTTGACAAATAGGTGCTATATTTTGAGCCTGCTCACTGTTATACGAGCAGGCTCATTATTTTTAGTTTTTATGTGATTTAGCCTCTTTTATATCGTCTGTGGCAATGTAAAGTGAGGCTTTGCGGCAATGTCTATTTAATAGCCCTGCGGGATGTTGTCAGCTAATTCTTTGGCTTCTGAGTCAAAAATTGCCAGCTTTACGCCTGCGTCCTCTATCTGTTTTCTTACTTGTTCGGGGGCTGTTCCTCCTATTGTGTTTCTTCTTTCCATGGATTTTTTAGGAGAAAGCAGCGGCAGAAGGTCTTCTTTTACTTCAGGGATGTTAGACTGCCATTCCTGAAGTGAGAGTTCTGTCATAGGTTTTTTGTTTTCTATGCAGTAGCGCACGATGTGTCCAACTTTTTCATGAGCGTTTCTAAATGGGACTCCCTGCATTACAAGGTATTCTGCCACGTCCGTGGCAAGTATAAGACCGTCTGCAAAGCCTCTGTTGGCTGCTTTTTCGTCCACCTGTACCTCTTTTATGAGAGGGGGCAGTACGGAGAATATGCCGTGCAGACACTCAAATGTCCTAAAGAGCGAGCGTTTATCGTCTTGGAGGTCTCTGTTGTAGGTGAGGGGAATGCCTTTTGTCATTGTGAGGAGATCCATGAGGGCTCCGTTCATTTGTCCGGCTTTGCCGCGCAGTATTTCCAGCACGTCGGGGTTTTTCTTCTGAGGCATTATGCTTGAGCCGGTGCAGAATGCGTCAGGAAGTTTTATCCAGCCGAATTCTGTTGTGAAGTATATTATGAGGTCTTCGGAGAGACGGCTGACATGTCCGCCGAATACAGATGCGAAGTAGAGTATGTCCATGAAGTGGTCTCTGTGGGCCACTGTGTCCATGCTGTTCGCTGTCATTCGGGAGAAGCCTAAGTCATTGCAGGTGAACTCTCTGTCAAGCGGAAGTGTCGATCCCGCCAAAGCTCCGCATCCCAATGGGCATTCATCGACTGCGTCATAGGCATCAAATAGGCGTTTTGCGTCACGCAGGAAGGCTTGTGTGTGTGCCATCCAAAACTGTCCCATGGATATCGGCTGTGCCTGCTGGAGGTGCGTGTAGCCCGGCACAACTGTCTCTGCGTGTTCTTCCGCTTTTTTGAGGAGTACGGATATGAGTTCGTGAAGTCCGTTCCATATTTCGAGGAGTTCTTTGCGCAGATAGAGGCGGACCGTTGTATTAACTTGGTCGTTGCGGCTGCGTCCCATGTGGAGGCGCGCTCCGGTAGCTCCGCATCTTTCTATAAGTCTGGATTCAATGTTCATATGTACGTCTTCGAGAGAGACTTTTGGTATAAAAGTTCCTGATTTTATCTCTTCGGCGATGGCAGTGAGGTTATTTTCGATTACCAGAGCTTCTTCGGCGGAGAGCAGTCCCGAGTGTGCCAACATGCGCACATGAGCTATGCTTCCTCTTATGTCTGCAGCAGCCATTCTCCAGTCCAGGTCAAGAGACTGGGTAAAATTTATTACTGCTTCGTTTGTATCCTGAGTAAAACGGCCTTTCCACATTGTATATTACCTTCCTTTGCTGTTGGTTTCTCACTCTTTGGCTGTGTTTATCAAGTCTATCACAACTATTTCGGGCGGAGCCAAGAGCCTGACGGGAGGCCCTACAAAACCTGCTCCGTTGCTCACGTAGAGGCAGCCTCCGCATTTTAGTTTCTTCAGGCCTCTGTCATGCCCCGCTATGATATGTCTTGAGTTTAGATATGGGAAGAGCTGTCCTCCGTGAGTGTGTCCGGAAAGCTGCAAGTCGAAGTGCCCTTCCGTTCCCGGCTCTATTATGGGCCTGTGCCTTAGGAGCAGAAGGAACTTTTCTCTTTGCTTTTTTTCAAATGAGAGGACAAGAAGTTCCGAGGCGGAGAGGTTCCAAGCTTTTTTTGCAAGATGGTCTCTGTCGTCCGCTCCGACTATAAGTATGCCGCCAGCTTCCGCGCCTTCCGAACGCAGCACCTTCATACCTGCCGATTCCATAAACTTTTCCGCGGCTTCTATGTCGTCATAGTAGTCGTGGTTGCCTGTTACTGCGAACATTCCGTATCTTGGCTTTATCTTTCTGAGAATTTCTAACTCGTCTTCTCTGTTTTCCAAATTACCGTCTGCAAGGTCCCCCGTTACGACTACGATATCGGGATTTGCGGCTATAGTTTTTTCTACGATTTGTCTTAGTAGGGGCAGTCCCACCCATGGGCCTAAGTGTAAATCGGTAAGCTGGACTATGCGGAGATTCTTCTCGCCTTTGGGAAGTTTATCTGTAGCTACAGTGACGCATGTTGTTTGTATGTTGTTTGCTTGTCTTATGCCCATAAGCATTATAATCGCACTGAGGCCGAAGGATATAGGAAGCTGTTTCGACGACTCTACGGCAAATGATGTGAATTTGCCAAGCATGTCTGTTCCTATTGCGATAACGAATGCTATTATTACAAATAAGAGCCAGACTCCGCCGAGCCTGTCTGTCCACTTGCGCTGAAGTCCGGAGTTGATTTTGTCTGTCTTTCTTGTAAGAAATACAAGCTCCATCATGGCAAAACTCCATCCGAGCCACAGTGAACTTGTCCAGCCCGGGCCCGTTACGGCTCTTATCTTAAAATAGAAAAAAATATGTATAGCGACCGATATTCCGCCGCATACAATCCAAAAAGCGGGATGAGCGGAGAATCTCTTGCCGTATGCTTTATCTGTCATATTTTACCTTCCAATCTCATATTGCTTTATATCTGAGCGGAGTAGAGACGCCCAAAAGATTCCAATATTTTTTGATAAAGGGGTCTATTCTGCCACGTCTCAAGAATAATTTCCTCTGATTCTGCCGTGTCTTTCTCAAATTGCTCCGCAAATTGTAACGTAGTTTCCTTGTCATAGATAAAAAGCTGATTTTCAAAATTTATTTCAAGGCTTCTGACGTCTAAATTACATGTACCGACAGAGCAGATATCGTCATCAGCCAAGACTGTTTTGGTGTGGACAAAGCCGTTTTTGTACATAAAAACTCTAACTCCCGAACGGAGCAGAGGCTCTATATTTCCGCGGCTTCCCCAAAATACCAGAAAATGGTCTTTTACGGAAGGCATGATAAGGCGAACATCTACGCCTGAAAGAGCGGCTGTCATCATTGCATTCATAATATTGGCACCGGGGACAAGGTATGGGGTTGTTATCCATACTCTCTCTTTTGCCCGTGATATCATGCCGTAATAGCCCTGCGATATCGTATGCCATACATTGTCTACTCCGCTTGCGGCAACCTGCATAGGAAGTATCGGCATGGATGAAAAATCCTGTTTCTCGTCCGACAAACAGTCATAGCAGCTTAAGTCGTCGCATATTTTTGACGGATTTTCCCCCGTTCTCATGCACCAATCTTTTAAGAAAATTTTGTGAAGCTCCGCCACAGCCTCGCCCTCAAGGCGCACGTGAGTGTCGCGCCAATGTCCGAGCTCTCCGCGCCCCAGATACTCGTCTCCTATATTCAGTCCTCCCGTGAAGGCGACTCTGTCATCTATTACAACAATCTTTCTGTGGTTTCTGAAATTCATCTGTCTGCGGAAGAGTGGCAATGCGACAGGCATGAAAGCGTGACATTCCGCACCCAGAGCAAGCAGTTCCTTAAAGTAATTTATCTTAAGCTTCCAGCTTCCGACAGCATCGTAAAGGACTCTCACCTTAACGCCCCTTTTTGCGGCATCGACAAGAATATCCCTGATTTCCCGTCCGATATTGTCATCCTTGATAATGAAATACTGCATGTGTATATATTTTTGAGCTTTCATAAGCTCCTCTTTCAAAGATGCAAATTTTGCGTCTCCGTCTATGAGTATTTCAACCTTATTGTGTGTTAACAAATCTGCTCCCCCGGAAGAGTGCAGCATCTTACCTATGAGAAGTCTCTTGTCTCCCGTAAACGGAGTGTTGTCTATCACGGCTTTTGCCGGGCGGAATAATTTTCTTTTGCGGAAATTTTTAAAATCCGGACCGATAATCATATAGAGTATTACGCCGAAGACGGGGAGGAGCACGAGAGTGACGAGCCAAAGTATCGTCCTGTCGGGATTCTGGCTCTCCATAAAAATAATAACCCCTAAGATACAGGCGTAAATCACGCTCAGATGCCATGTGTAGCTCTTGACCGTAGCAGTAAATGCGGCAATGGAGGATGCCAGCTTTGGATGGAGAGAGAAGCCTTCTTTTACGGAATAGATGACGTAGGTATCAAACAAATCTATGATTGTCGGCATAAGACCGGCTATAAACGCCGCAGCTACCAGCAGCAGAAAAATTTTAGCTGTCCTCCACATGGAACCAGACCCCTTTCGCGATATCCATATTATAATGGAGAAATAAAAAGACAGAAACTCCATTTTGCCTAAACCGACATTAAAACATTATAAAATTTCTCCTCATGCAAATTATTTTTTTGTGTTCTGATATAATTTATTATTGCAGGGATGACTCAAGACAGAGGGCGGAGCTGATTTTATGCTGGAAAGATATGCTCAGGAAATATCCGAATCACTAAGCGCCATGATGGGCAGAAGCATCATCATAACAGATGTTGACGGCATAATAATAGGCGCACCCGACAAAGAGCGGATAGGCGCGTTTCATCCGCCGTCGGTTCCCTGTGTAAAGTATAAAAAAATGAGCTTTGATGACGAAGATCAGGCAAGGAAACTCGGGGTATGGTATCCGGGCTCGACAGTGCCTCTTTTCTTTCACGGAAGAGTGGTGGGTACTGCCGCCATAGCAGGAGAGCCCGAACTGGTTCTTCAGTTCTCGACTCTTGTCAAAAATCAGATAGAGAGCATGCTGCGCGAAAGGGTTGCAGCTCCGTCTTTTCACTCTCTGCAAAGGCAGATAAACGAACTTGTAAAGGATGTAAGCTGTTTTGATCCAAGGCGGGACGACCATTCAAATATCCCGGAGCGTGCAAAAAAACTGGGCATAGACCTGGATATTGCCAGATGTGTAATATCTATATTTTTCTCGAATTTCAGAGGTTTGGGGCTTGAAAAGAATCCTGTCCGCCTATCGTATGAGGCAAACCGCGACCCGCTTTCCGATGAAATTGACTATACTATGATGCACAACAGAGTAATAGAGATAATGAGAGAAGTCTTTCCGGACAGCCAAAATGTAATTGCCTCTGTCTCGTCCGATAAATTTGTAATACTTTGGGCCATTGAGGATACAAGCGCTATGGAGCGGGATCTCATACTTGAAAGGGCCAATGAGCTCTCTCTTGAGATTTACGGCAAATTGAGGGATGCATCTATCGAGACGGTGATAGGAATAGGCCATCCCGCAAAAAACATCTATGAAATGCCTCTGGCATATTCCAATGCGTGGGAAGTCGTATCTATTGCGGAAAAGATGGAATTTCCTTCCGGTGTCTACTCCTTTAATCAGATGCTGCTTCAGCACATGCTGCTGTCGGTAAAGCCCCACTATTCTCTGCGCTACATGGAAAACAAGCTTGCGGAATTTTATAAAAGCAATGATTCGGGCGAGCTGATTCAAACTTTCTGCGCATACTGCGAATGCTTTTTCAGTAAACAGAAAGCATCGGAGAAGCTCCACCTTCACAGAAACACTTTGGCATACAGGCTTAATAAAATAGAGGAGCGCTTTAACATCTCCGTTGAAAATTTTGAGCAGGTGATATCTTTATACTTGGTGCTTTTCATGAAAAAACTCGGTAACTCCGGAGGGACAAACAGCGGATTGCATTAAACACGACAGTTAGATTGTATTTCAAAATAGGGGTGCAGCTTCTCTCTTATTTTGGGCACATACTTAACCCTATTCTGTACTGTCAGATTGCCGCTCTCCCTTTCAGCAAACTTGCCATTATATTTGCAATCGGTAAATGGCAAAAAAGTCGTTACAGATGGTACAATACACAAATATGGAAAAAATACCTGCGAGGGAGATCCCGAGCAGACGGAGGTTATAGAGATGGCAAAAAATATTACGCCGAAGGAAAAAGACTATTCTCAGTGGTATCTTGATATTATTAAGGTCGGAGAACTTGCTGACTACGCTCCCGTTCGCGGCTGTATGGTAGTAAGGCCTACGGGCTATGCTGTATGGGAGATGATTCAGAAGCATTTTGACGAAGCATTCAAAGAGACGGGGCATGTCAATGCTTCCTTCCCTCTTCTTATTCCTCAGTCATTCCTCTCAAAGGAAGCCGAACACGTTGAAGGCTTTGCCCCCGAGTGTGCTGTCGTAACTCACGCAGGCGGAGAGGAGCTTGAAGAGCCTCTCATCGTCCGTCCTACATCAGAAACAGTAATAGGACACATGTACAGCAAATGGGTTCAGTCTTGGAGAGACCTCCCGATACTTATAAACCAGTGGTGCAACGTCATGCGCTGGGAAAAACGTCCGCGTCTCTTCCTTCGCACATCTGAGTTTTTGTGGCAGGAGGGGCACACAGCCCACGCATCAAAAGATGAGGCCGTTGAAGAAACTCTCCGCATGCTTGAAGTTTACCGCAGAATAATGGTCGATTATCTTGCTCTTCCCGTCGTCGAAGGCGAGAAAACAGAGGGAGAGCGTTTCCCCGGAGCGGATAATACTTATACGTGCGAGACCATGATGAGCGATAAAAAGGCTCTTCAGGCGGGAACCAGCCACTATCTGGGACAGAATTTCGCCAAGGCTTTTGAGATTCAGTTCCAGAACAAGGCAGGCGAGATGGAGTTCGCCTACACGACAAGCTGGGGTGTCTCAACCCGTCTCATAGGTGCCCTTATCATGACGCACTCTGACAATGACGGGCTTGTCCTTCCTCCGCGCATCGCTCCTACAAAGGCCGTAATAGTGCCCATTTCCACAGATGATGCAAAGATAGACAATGATATTCTTCCCAAGGCCAAGGAGCTTCAGGCTCTTCTGAATAAGGCTCTGGGAGGGCGTTTTGCCCAGGTTGACACACAGTTCCACATGAGGCCGGGAGATAGATTCTTCAGCCACCTCCAGAAGGGCGTTCCTCTCCGTCTGGAGCTCGGGGAGAAAGAGTTTGCAGCGGAAAAGCTCCGCGCAGTGCGCAGAGATACGGGAGAAAAGATAGATATCGCATGGGCGGATGCAGAGACAGCCATCCCCGCGCTTCTCGAGGATATCCAGAGCTCACTGCTCGAGAAGGCGAGAAAATTCCGTATAGAAAACACACATAAGGTCAGCACTCTTGAGGAATTCAAGGAAGTTATCGAAAAAGAGGGCGGTTTTGTCGATGTGTTCTTCAGCGGAACGAAGGAAGACGAAAAGGCCATTAAAGAAGCTACAGGCGCCACACCGAGATGCTATCCAATAGAGTGGTCCGAGGACAGAGGCACATGCTTCTACACAGGCAAAGAGGGCGCGCGCAGAGCAATCTTTGCAAAGTCATATTAATTTAATAGTGTAAATTTTAAAAACAGCCCCTCCTCACGTAAGTTTGAGGCGGGGCTGTTTTATTTCGATGATGAATGTTACTTTCCTACGCAGAAACTGCCGAATACCGTATCCAACAGGTCTTCCGATGCGTCAAGCCCCAGCAGTGACGAGAGCATGCCGCGTGCTTCCGCTATGCAGGATATTGTGATGTCGTCTCCGACATTTTCATAAATTGTCTTTTTTGCTTCTTTTATCATCGCGACTGCGGAAGAGAGGCACTCCATCTGCCGTGATGTTACGCCGTATCCGTCAAAAGCAATTTCTCCTCCGGCCGCTTTGTCAACTATTATGTCTTTCAGTTCCTCGATACCCTGAGATTTTAGTGTGGAGACCAAAACAACACTGCTGTTCGGAAAGTGTTCTTTAATAATTTCGGGAGTGACTATGCTCTTTAAGTCGCATTTATTTATAACAATGAGATGAGGCAGTGAAGTAGCCTCACTTCCGAGAAGAATATCCTCCTCCGTCAAAGCCTCTCCCGCGTCTGTGACCCAGATTCGCAGGTCGGCATCGTTCATTGAACGCCTTGAAGTGCTCACTCCTATGGCCTCTACCTTGTCATCCGTCTCTCTTATGCCGGCTGTGTCGATTATCCTTATAGGAATACCTTTATGAATAAACGTCTCTTCTATTCTGTCCCTTGTCGTGCCTGGTATAGGCGTCACAATAGCGCGCTCTTCTTTCAGGAGCGCGTTTAGGAGGGAGGACTTGCCGACATTTGGGCGTCCGACAATGGCGGTTTTAATGCCCTCTCTCAGCAAAAGCCCCGAGCGGCATTTATCCAAGAGGGCGCTCCCTCTCCGCAGAAGAGATTCAGCTTCATCAAGTGTCTGCGATTTCGATAAAAGGCCCTCTCCCTCTTCCGGAAAATCAAGATCTACTTCCAGCTTTGCCGCAAGAATGGTCAGATCTGCAAGAAATGCTTTGATGTCGTCCGCAAAAGCACCCTGCAAAGTTCTTGCGGAGGCTTTCAGCGCTTCGTCGCTCTTTGCCTTTATTATTCCCAGCACTGCTTCCGCTTGGGATAAATCTATACGTCCGTTTATAAAAGCCCTTCTTGTAAATTCACCGGGCATAGCGGCTCTTGCTCCCAGAGAGTAAAGCAGCTCCGTACATTTTTGAGCGGAGGCTGTTCCTCCGTGGCAGTGGAATTCTACGCTCTCTTCCCCCGTGTAGCTCTTATTCTTTTCAAACCTTACAGCCAGGATCTCGTCGAAAAACGTCATGTCTTTCTCATGCAGTTTGCCGAGTATAAGGCATCTCGGCTGCGATTTTTCAAGAGAGTGCGCGGAGGAAAATATCTTGTCCGCCATCTTTACCGAGCCTTCTCCGGAAAGTCTTACAATGGCAATTCCGCCCTCTCCCCATGGAGTTGCAAGAGCTGTTATAACATCTTCCATCCTAAAATCACCTCTTGGTCTTAGCATAACACAAAAAATGCCCCCATGAAGGGGGCATTTCGGTAAGTTTAAAATTGTTTCTACCAGGGAACGCCAAGCACAAAGTGCGGAAGGGCAAGAACGACTTTGGGAATGTACGCCGTGATAATAAGCACGGGAACCCAGCAGAGCACCATGAACCAGAGAGCCGGTTTCATAATCTCGTTTATCGGTGCCCCTCCCACTCGTCCGCTAAGGTAGAGGACAGGAGCCGCAGGCGGTGTGATGCATCCGAGAGCCGTGTTGACTCCGACGACGGCCGCATAGTGGACAGGGTTAAATCCAAGCTCCGTGATTATCGGCATCAAAATAGGTGTTGTCAAAACAACGACGCTGATGTCGTCCATAAGCATTCCCATGAGAACAAGGAACACGTTTATCATAAACATAATAACCATCGGTTCTGTGGATATGGAGTAGAAGAGGTGGAGAACTCTTCCAGGCAGGTCTTCCAGTATGTAGAGGCGTGAAAGCATGGAGACGGAGTAGAGCATTACCATGATAACTCCGGTTGTAACGCTTCCTTCCACAACGATGCCGATAAGGCTTCTCCAATTAAGGCCTTTATAGACCCACATGCCGATGGGGATGCAGTAAAGAACGGCCAGAGCCGAGGCTTCGGTTGTTGTCATAACACCGCCGTAGATGCCGCCCAGAACCATAACAGGCATGACGAGAGCAGGGATGGCAAGGCGTCCTCTCTCTTTGAAAAGCTGGAGGCGTTCTTTGCCCGTTCTCTTCTTAACTACAAAAACTTCGCTGTTATTGCGGAGAAGCCAGACGTTGACGAGGCTCAGAAGAATGATAGTGATGATTCCGGGGCCTACTGTCGAAAGGAAGCATGAAAGTACGGAAACGCCGCTTATCCATGCGAAGATGATAAGTGTTGCATTCGGGGGAATCAGAAGCCCAAGAAGAGATGCGTTCGCCATAAGGGCGCAGGCGTGTCCCATGGGATATCCTCCCGCACGGAGTCTCGGGAACATGATAGCTCCTATGCATGAAAGAGTCGCGCAAGCGGCACCGCATATCGAACCGAAAACGGCGCAGGAAACGACTGCTACAATGCCGAGTCCGCCTTTGATGTGTCCGACGAAAATATCGACAATGTCAATCATTTTTTCCGCGATTTTGCCTCTCTCCATAATGCCGCCCGCGAGTATAAACATTGCTATGGCTATTAGGGAGACAGAGTTCATCTGGTTGAATCCGTAAGGCAGAAGCTGTGATGCGGGATATCCTACCTGGTCAACTCCGCCGAAGAATATCAGCCATGCACAGGAGGCCATAAAACTGACAGGAACGGGGACTCCAATTATAAGGGTCAGTATAAGTATAAAAAGAGCTACATATATCATCAGTTATCTCTCCCCTGCATAAGATTTTTGCCGGCTCTCAGCATGTCCCAGAAGAAGTAATATGACATCGAGAGCAGTCCGAGGAATATTGAAAGATACGCTGTCCACAGGGGGATGCGCCATGCAACAGTGCGCGGAATCGCAACGCCTGTGCCCAGAGGGCCTGTAAAACCGAACATAAAGAAGTCAAAACCGTACCATGTGAAAAGGCCGGTTATGCTGAGAGTTATCACAGTTCTGGCAAAAATCAGCAGGCGCTTAAAAACGCCCTCTTTCATATATGACTGGACAAGGTCGGCCGAGACGTGAGTTCCGGCGAACGCGCCATATCCGGCTCCCATAAAGTAGAGCCAGAATGCGAAAATTTTTATCCATTCCTCATATCCGTAAAGGTCCATTTCAAATACATAACGCATCAATGTTGCCGCGCTTATAATCAGGACGAGCAATATTGACATAACAAAGCATACTATTGAGTAAAAATTGATTACAACTTTATCAAAGATATTGGTAGGCTTCTTTGATACGGAAGAAGTATCGCACTGAACTGATGCTGCAGCCAGATTATCAGACATTTTGTCAAACCCCTTTCAAGAAGTACGCAATATAAGCATGACGTTTTAAAGACGTTCATGCGTACAGAAAACAAATTAAATTTGCGTATCCGGGGTTATTCTCTTTTTTTTGTGGCATCCAGCTGAAGCTGGGCGGGAGATGCCGCATGCATGCTGCATACGGAGGCTAGAAGTTCTTTTGTAAGCAAATGCGGCTGCAGGGACAGAGGGTACAAGTCGGGGAGACTTAGAACTTGTGATGTCCTTGTGCGCGCAGGAGAGTGCAGTTTAAGAAACTGTTCAAGTATTTTTATGCCGCCGGCAGGGGTTATCGGATCTGTCTTTTGCTGTGTGATTCCGGTGATAACTCCGTGTCCTACATTTTGATGGAATATCAGCATCGTATCGGGCAGGTGCGCTTCTGTTCTGGTGGAGAAGGGATAGGAGAATAAGACGACAATAATAATCAGAACAGCACAGAGCATATTCTCTCTTTTACATGTCATCTCTATCATCCTCTCACACTTAGCTTGATATATCACAGCACTATATCATTGTTTTGCCAAAACTAATTAAGCAATTTTCTCCTTGATTATGAGAAAATATTGTGATTCGGATACTATTTGGGATATTGTGCGTAATGTATATTGTTCAGAACGCATTGTCAAGACAATTATCTTGCAATCAGTATATTACAAAAAGTAGATTTAGGTGCAGTATTTTATGCAAAAAAAATGTCGGACGCACAAGGCGCCCGACATTTTTTTATAAAAACTAAAGTGACTTAATAGCTTCTGCCAGACGTTTTGCTCCTTCTTCAATCTGCTCGGGCTGAGCGAAGGTGAAGCATGTTCTCATGTAGTCAAGTCCCGTGCCGTCGACATAGAAGGACGGGCCTGTTACAAATGCAACTCCGTGCTCTATGGCTTTCATAAACAGCTTGGTGGAGTCAACTCCGGGCACCTGCAGCCAGAAGAAGAATCCTCCTTCGGGTGTGTGGTACTTCGTGTTCTCGGGAAGGTATTTTTTAAAGGCCGCGTCCATTGCGTCGCGTTTCTTTCCGTAGTGGCCGATGATTTTCGGCAGGAATCCGTCAAGGTGCCCGAGGCGGCAGTATTCGTATACTAAGGCCTGAGCAACAACGCTTGAGCAAAGGTTTGTGCCCTGTTTGATCATTACAAGCTTCTGCATGAGCTGGGGGTCGCCGACTATCCATGCCACTCTTGTTCCCGGTGCCAGAATCTTTGAGAAGGAGCATGCATAGACAACTCTTCCGCTCTGCTTTTTGTCCATTGAGAATATTGTGGGGACGTGTTCGCCGCTGTAGCGGAGGTGTCCGTATGGGTCATCTTCAAAAATGATGAGGTCGTATTTTTCGGCAATCTCAAGCAGCTTTGCGCGGCGTTCCGCGGAAAGTGTTGCGCCTGACGGGTTCTGGAAGTTTACTATTGTGTAGATGAATTTTATTTTGTGTCCGTCTTTGCGTCCCTGCTCGATAGCCTGGGGCAGAAGGTCTACGCAGAGGCCGTCTTTGTCGCAGGGCACGGAGAGGAATCTTGCTCCGCGGTTGCGCATTGCATGAAGAGCTCCGGGATATGTCGGGCCTTCAACTATGATAGTGTCTCCGTCGTTTAGAAGGACGCTGCAGAGAAGATCCATTCCTTCCTGTGAGCCGGTTGTGATGAGCATCTCTTCGGGCTTTGTCTCGCGTCCCATGCGCGGTGCCATCCATTTTGCTATATACTCCTTAAGAGGCATGTATCCGTCGGTAGCTCCGTACTGGAGGACGTCCTTGCCTTCACGCTTGAGGATCTCGGCCGCTTCGTAAAATTCCGCAACGGGAAATACCGCAGGGTCGGGATTTCCGCCTGCAAAAGAGATAACTCCGGGAGTCTTTGTGTACTTAAGAAGTGCGCGGATAGGTGATGGTTTCACATTTAACGCTATGTCAGATAATCTCGCATCCCAGTTTACTGTGCTCATTTAAATACCCCTCCAAAATTTTGCATATTCTGAATATTTTAGTTGCAGACGCAGTATATTCGTCTTATTACCTTTATTATACACGTTTAAAATCTTTGTGCCAGATAAGCGAATGATATATCAATTGTACGGACAGGCGGACCGAACAATGTTGTTACATTGCTGTTACATATCCTGCACACTTCATTAACCTAACCCGAATATAATCGAGACACTACGAATGTGGGGGGATATTTCTCAAATGAATAAGATAACTGCTTTTCTGGTTCTCTTTTTGACGATTGTAACAGCTTCCGCGTCTTCGGCGGAAAATATTGTTATGGACGGTTCGACTACGGTTCTTCCTTTCGGACAGGCGGCGGCGGAGCAGTTTATGAAGCAGAATCCTACTGTGAAATTTTCCGTTTCGGGAACTGGAACCGGCAACGGGTTTAAATCTCTTGCTGACGGAGCGGCGGACATAGCAAACGCATCGCGCTTTATAAAGGATTCAGAACTTAAAGCTTCCGTAGGAAAGAATGTATATCCTGTGCCCTTCGCCGTGGCTCTCGACTGTCTTGTTCCTCTTGTACATCCTTCAAACCCGGTGAAATCGCTTACAAAGAAGCAGCTTAGGGATATTTTTTCAGGCAAAGTAACAAACTGGAAGCAAGTCGGAGGCGAAAACCGTCCTCTTGTAGTGGTTGGCAGAGATACCAGCTCGGGTACGTACGGCACGTGGCAGTCAATGGTGATGGACAGCGATGGCAAGACGAGGATAACCCCCAGAGCTCAGGTTGCTTCTTCAAGCGGAGCAATGATGATTGCTGTGACTCAGAATAAGAACGCCATTGGATACGAGGGTATCGGGTATGTAAACAAGTCTGTAAAGCCCATTGCGGTCGATGGAATACAGGGTTCCCCTTCTGCCGCGCGCAGCGGCAAATATCCTCTCTCCAGATATCTGTACATGTTTACGGCAGGCTGGCCCGAGGCTGAAGTGCTTGATTTTATAAGCTTTATGCAAAGTGACGCGGGACAGAGAATTGTAAATGCCACGGGCTTTGTCTCCCTTCGCGAGATTAAAAAATAAAATCACAGATTGCCCGTATTTCTATATTTCGGGCAATTTTTGCCATATATAAGGCGCCGCGCAGTTATGTTCAAAAAGTCAAAACGCGGCTATTTGAGGGGAAAGGAGCTTGGAGTATGAAGTGTTCTGTCAAAAGCATTGACAGCGGGTTCGGCGGCAGAAAAGACAGAGTTATGGCCTCGTCCGTGTTCGCGGTGTCAATGGCCGGAATAGTAATTATGGTGTTCATAATAGGATTTTTGATATTAAACGGTATCCCTGTACTTTCGGAAAGTTCTTTAAAAGAGATATTTACGAGCTATGACTGGTACCCTGTGGAGGAACCGCCCGCTCTGGGCATGCTGCCTTTGATAGTGGGAACGATAGCCGCAACTTTGCTTTCCAGTTTTATCGGCCTGCCTGTGGCTCTGGCTTTGGCAGTCTTCACCGCCGAGATAGCGCCGAAAAAAATGCGGAATCTAATGAAAGTTATGCTGGAGCTGCTAGGTTTTTTGCCGTCGATAGTGCTGGGTTTTCTCGGAATGATGGTGCTTGCTCCGTGGATGCAGGAAAGTTTCGGAATAGCGACTGGGCTTAACTTGCTGACATCCTCAATATTGCTGGGCTTCATGGTTATTCCGGTAGTCGCCTCTCTTGCGGAAGAAGCTCTCTCATCTGTCCCGCGGGAACTTCGCGATGCGTCATATGCACTCGGCGCAACACGCTGGGAGACTGTAAAGAAGGTTGTTATACCTTATGCTCTGCCCGGCATAGCGGCAGGTTCTCTGCTCGGTGTTATGAGAGCTCTCGGAGAGACTATGGTTGTGCTTATGGCAGCGGGCGGAGCCGCAATAATTCCCGCAGTTCTGGCAGACCCCATTCGCCCCCTTACTTCGACGATAGCCGCGGAGATGGGAGAGACGCCTGTCGGAAGCCTGCACTACCACGCGCTCTTTTTTGCCGGTCTCATATTGCTTTTTATAACTTTACTGATAAATATAGCTTCGTTTTATATCGAGAGAAAGGGGGCTAAATAGATGGACAGAACATGCCGCCGCAAAATGTCGGATAAAATAATGACATCACTCTTCGGCTCTGCCGCATTAACTCTGCTTATAGCCCTTGTGATAGTCGGGATATTTTTATTTCGTCAAGGCTGGCAGGCTCTCTCTTTGGAGTTCTTAATAGAAGCTCCGAGAGACGGAATGACGGCGGGCGGAATAATGACTCCTCTTGTGGGAACTGTTCAGCTAGTTTTGGTATCGATGCTTGTTGCTCTTCCAACGGGCATAATAACGGGGCTCTACTTTGCGGAGTATTCAAAAGACGGAGCCGTTTCAAAAATACTGCGCATGTCCATTCGTTCCCTTGCCGGAGTCCCCTCTGTCATATTCGGACTTTTCGGTCTTTCACTCTTTGTCGTCTTTATGAAGATGGGCTCGTGTCTCCTGGCTGCGGGGCTGACACTTGGGTGTCTTTCCCTGCCTCTTATAGTCACAGTATCCGAACAGGCGTTCCTTGCCGTGCCTCGGGAGTTCAGAGACGCATCCTATGCTTTGGGCGCGACAAAGTGCCAGACAATATTTAAAGTGGTCCTTCCATCTGCCGCTTCCACTATTATCACTGGAGCGATACTTGCGGTGGGACGTGTCGCGGGAGAGACTGCTCCCATTATGTTCACGGGTGCGGCTTATTTTGCTCCCGAGGTGGCAAAGAGCCTTTTCAGTCAGGTAATGGCACTGCCTTATCACATATATGTCCTTGCCACATCATCAACGGATATCGAGGCCACGAGGCCGATTCAGTACGGAGCGATACTGGTGCTTGTAGGCCTTGTTCTGGGAACCAGCGCCATAGGCGTAGTAGCGAGAGCAAGACTTTCTGCCGGAAGCGGGAGGCAATAGCAATGGAAAAGACAAAATTTGAAACTCAGATAATGACATCGGGGCTCGACCTCTTTTACGGAGAGACTCAAGTTCTGAAAAAGATAACTTTCGATATAGGAAGAAAGACGGTAACTTCATTCATAGGGCCGTCTGGCTGCGGGAAGAGCAGCTACCTGCGCTGTCTCAACAGGATGAACGATTTTATTCCGTCAGCAAAGATAACGGGAACGATAGAGATAGACGGCGAAAATATCCTTGCTCCCGAGACGGATGTAATAGGACTGAGACGCAGAGTTGGAATGGTATTCCAGAAGCCGAACCCTTTTCCCATGTCGATATATGAGAATGTGGCATACGGGCCAAAGCTTAACGGAGTGAAGGACAAGGCTATGCTCGATGAGCTCGTGGAGACAAGCCTCAAAGGTTCCGCACTCTGGGGAGAGGTAAAGGACAAGCTTAATAAGCCCGGCACGGGGCTTTCCGGAGGACAGCAGCAGAGGCTATGTATAGCGAGAGCTATTGCCACTCACCCGGATGTCCTGCTGATGGACGAACCCACCAGCGCCCTCGATCCAATGTCCACGGCAAGAGTAGAGGAACTGATAAGAGAGCTTAAGTCTGACTACACTGTGGTGATAGTAACTCACAATATGCAGCAGGCCGCGCGAATATCGGACTACACGGCATTTTTCCTTATGGGGGATCTTGTCGAATATGACCGTACTGCTAAAATGTTCACATCTCCGTCGGATAAAAAAACAGAAGATTATATTTCCGGCAGATTCGGTTAATATATTAATCAGATATTAAAGAAATCTATATGTGCTGCGGAGGGAAATAATATGATAGAGAGCATCAACACCAGAAAAAAAATAGAAGCGGATCTTATGGAGCTTAAGAGAATGGTCTACAGGATGGGGCGCCTTGCCGGAGAGTCTCTTGACAGAGCGGTATGGGCTCTGAAGGAGCGCGACATCGCTATGGCGGAATCCGTTCTTGAAAAAGATGACATGATAGATGACCTAGAGGATGCCATAGACAGTTCCTGTATGGAGTTCGCGGCTCGTTACCAGCCTTTGGGCGAAGATTTGCGCGTGGTCACATCAATAATGCACATAGCGGTGGACCTTGAAAGAATAGGGGACTACGGCGGAAATATAGCCAAAGTAGCAATAGACCTTGCGGGGAAAGAGCCTATAAAACCATTGATAGACATTCCATGTATGGTGGAAAAAATAAATATTATGCTCAATACATCTCTTACGGCTATAGATACTCGTTCTCCGGAGACGGCTGTATCGGTCTTTCACATGGATGACGATGTGGATGACCTGGAAAAGCAGATAATGAGAGAACTCTTTGTAATGGTGATGGAGAAGCCCGAACGCATAGAGCAGTCCTTCCAGCTTATGAATGTCTCCCGTACTTTGGAAAGAGCGGGCGACCATGTTACAAATGTCGCGGAGAGAATTGCATATATGTATACGGGAAAGACAACACGAGCATCGCAGTATAGACGCAAGCGCGAAGCTTAAGGGGGGTCTTGATGTGGCTGAGAAGATACTTATTGTTGATGACGAGGAAAACATAACTGATTTTATAGGCAGGGCTCTGCGTCTGCAAGGGTTTAAGACGGTGTGCGCTCACGACGGAGATCAGGCTCTGCACTCTGTCTGCGAGGAGCTTCCCGACCTTGTAATTCTTGATCTCATGCTGCCGAAGATGGATGGGTGGGAAGTGTGCAGACGTGTTAAGAGCAATCCTGCTACACAGAAAATTCCTATTATCATGCTGACTGCAAGGACATCTACTGAAGATGTTGTCCAAGGGCTTAATCTCGGGGCTGACGATTATATAAAGAAACCGTTCCCATTGGATGAATTGCTGGCAAGAGTGAAGGTTCTTCTTAGGAGAAATATATTTGATGAGGAGCGCACCGTTATAAGCAACGGGGATCTGAAAGTACACATACCGGAGCGCGAAGCATTTCTGCGCGGCAATATGCTGGATCTAAGCCCGACGGAATTTGACCTGCTCGAAATATTGGCGAGCAGATTGGGGCACACGGTAAACAGAGAAGAGCTGCTGAAAAAAATATGGGGCATGAGCGGCGGTGATACACGCACTGTCGATGTTCACATATCGCGTCTGCGCAAAAAACTGGATGACGGCAAAAAACCGATTCTGGCGACCCAGACACTGCGAGGCAGGGGCTACAGACTGGCATGGGAGGAGACGGATAAATGTTTGGCAGAATGACGCTCAGAAAGAAAATAGCTGTTCTCATAACAGCCTCCGTTCTGATCGTGGCTGTGGCTGCGTGGATAATGATGTACAGAACGGAGCGGAACAAGCTTATTGAGGACAACAGAGAGACGCTCTCAAGATACCTTGAGGGTTTTGTCTCGACAGGTGAGAGCGAAGGGCTTGACGGCATATCGCACCTTCTTGTTCTATGGAGCAAAATATACCCCGAAGGACGTGTAACAGTTGTAAATAAAGACGGTGCCGTTGTTCTTGACAACAAAGCAAATACATCGGACATGGATAATCACTACAGGAGGCCCGAAGTCATGGCGGCCTTCTCGTCTGGCGGCGGCGCCGAAATACGTTACAGCAAAACTCAGAGCGAATGGGTGAACTACATGGCGCGCAGGCTGGTACTGCCCGGTACCGGCGGGGGAGAGAGTGTAATACGTATATCCTATCCCGTGGAGAAGCTGGGGGCTTTGGGCTGGACTATGGGAAAATCGTTCCTGTACTCTCTTGAAGTAATTCTGCTTCTTGTATGGGGCGGAGCTTACTGGATGCTGCGTGTGGTAATGAGGCCTCTTAACTCTCTGAGCAGAGCCGCGGAAAGTATCGCATCCGGCGGCACGGCAAGATTCCCGATTACGGACGATCCGGAAATGCACGCTCTTTCAAACGCTTTGAACTCAATGTCCGACTCTCTGAAATTGAGCATCAAGGAGGCGCAGGAGCGCAAGGAAGAGATGGCATTGCTGGTAGGCACTCTGCCAATAGGACTTATATTGATAGACGACAGCAAAAAAATACGCTATATCAATGTCGCGGCCTCAACACTCTGCGGCAGAGCCGACATACTTCCCGTAAGAGGCTCGTCAGTAGAGCTTGTCCTGCCATGCGAAGAAATGTCGATTTTCCTTGACGGACCAGACGGTACAAAGGTTATTTCCGCCGCGGTAATGGGAGGAAAAGAGATAGAGATAACAACGCTCACATTGGCGCGCGGACGGCTTATCGTACTGCAGGACCTTACGGAGAAGATGATGCTGGAAGAATCGCGCAGGGAATTTTTTATAGACGCTGGGCATGAATTCAGAACACCTTTGACTGTAATACGTATGGGGCTTGATCTGCTGAAATCGGGAGGCAATGTAAAAGACCCCGAAGACATGGCAGGCATAGATAGTATGATATCTCAGCAGGAGAGGCTGAGCTCGCTCGTGGACGACCTTCTCTACCTTGTGCGGCTTGATGTAGACCCGCTGAAAAGGGACAACGAGGATGTTAATTTATCCGCACTTTCGGAAGAGCTTGCATCAAATCTCGAATCTCTGACAGCACCGGCCGGTATATCTGTGGAATCCGACTTTCCTGCGGACGGAGCTTATGCTTACGGGCTTTACGGGGACATCAGGCGCGCTCTGTCGAATCTGCTTGAGAACAGTGTCAAATATGTATCTTCTGCAAGAGAGAGCGGCGGCAAAATAAAATTCACTCTCGAAGAGAACGGAGATTTCTGGCGTTTTACCGTCGATGACAACGGTCCGGGCATCCCTGCGGGAGAAGAGAAGATAATTTTTGAGAGATTCCGCCGCGGAGACATGCACAGAGCCAGAAAAGGCGGAAAGACCGGCGGCTATGGGCTCGGACTTTCAATATCCAGAAGGATAGCGGAAAGACACGGAGGCACCCTGGAACTAGCCCCTTCAAAATTGGGCGGAGCCTGTTTCACAATGACGATACACAAATAGAAAGTGACGAAAAAAGAGGAGAGAGCGAATTGCTCCCTCCTCTTTAATAATTTTTCCTGACGCTACATTTCAAAAATTTTCAATACCTCGGGGCTCTCTTTTTTACCCATATAGCTTCCTATGACAAATACCGCCGCCGCTATCACAAGTGTAGGTACGATAGGTGTTGTTCCGAACACACTCTGCTTTGTGATGTTAAACCAGAAGAAGGCCGCGCATCCCGCAATCATAGAAAGAATCGCTCCCAAAGCGTTCGCTCTCTGCCAGTAAAGCCCGAAAAGTGTGGGGCAGAGAAATACGGCTTCCAGTCCTCCGAAAGCGAAGAGATTTATCCAGACTAAAAGTGAGGGCGGCTTCATCGCCGCAAAAAACACGATAGCACCTATAACTCCGGTAACCGCTATGCTCATCCTTTTTATCTTGCTGGGAGGCAGAGCCGCGGCATCATTCTTCGCCACATAATGGAAGTAAAGGTCTTTCACTATGGATGCGGAGCACATTATGAGCATTGAGTCTACTGTAGACATTATCGCCGCAAGAGGTCCTGCGATAAAGATTCCCGCCCAGAAGGGAGAGAGGAGCTTCAAAGTGATTGTGGGGACAGCAAGGTCTCCTATCTCTATACCCGGAACAACAGCTCTGCCCATTGCTCCGACAAGGTGCATCGAGAGCATTGTAAATCCCACGACAAATGTTCCTATAATCATCGCGTTGTGCATAGATTTTGAATCTTTGTAGCCGAGGCACTTCTGCGTCGTCTGTGGCAGTCCCAATATGCCGAAGCCGACCAAAACCCAGAAAGAGAGTATAAATGGCTTGGGTATGGAATTAGCCGGCCCCTGAGGAGTCAGAAGCCCGGGGTCTATTGTCTTTAAAGTATCCATTATGTTTGCGGCTCCGCCTCCTGCAGTAATGACGGCAAGGAGGATTGCCATAGAAGCCACAAGCATCATAAGTCCCTGAATCATGTCGGTTAGAACAACGGCGCGGAAGCCTCCGACCGTGGTGTAAATAATTACCGTAAGTCCGAATATGAAAAGTCCTGCCTGATATGACATTCCCGTTATGGATTCAAAAAGCCTGGCTCCCCCGATAAACTGAGCCAACATTGACGCCATAAAGAAAATCAAAAGCGCGACCGAGGCTAAAATTACAACAGCGTCACTGCGGTAGCGCGCGCGCAGGAAATCCGCAATCGTGACGGCCTTTGTGCGTCTGGCTATTACGGCAAATCTTTTGCCGAGCACTCCGAGCGTCAGAAACGCTGTAGGCACCTGTATCATCGAAAGCAGAATCCAGCCGAGCCCCAGCTTGTATGCGACACCCGGGCCGCCTACGAAACTGCTTGCGCTCGTATAGGTGGTAATTATCGCCATTGCCAAGACCAGTCCGCCCATAGAGCGGCTGCCTATAAAGTACTCTTCTATGAATCCTGCGGTGTCGCTCTTCTTGCTCGACGCCATATTTCCCCAAACCGCTATTCCCATAATCAATACGAAATATAGTATGAGAGGTACAATCATTTCCATTCTATCTGTCATTTTTGTGCTCCTCATCGTCGAAGGAAAAATCTGTAAAGAAGAACCTTACAACCGCCCAAAGCAGAGCGGATATACCGACATATCCCACAATGCAGCTATAGAAAAACCACTCGGGGAAACCAAATATGTATTTGTACTCTGAAGGATCGTCTCCGAATCCGTAGGCAGTAATGTACCACCATGCGAAAAATATCAAGTAGAGTCCCAGAACGATAATGGTCTCTCTCCTTGCGGTTTTAGCTCGGTGCTTGTTTGTCAAGTCCAATTACCTCCATTATTTAATGATAGTACGTGGTCGATAAGTATAACGCCTTTATCAGAAAACGCCAACAGTTGACTACAATAATATTGATAATCTATGATATGGACATATAAGCCTGTAAAAGATACCTTTATAAGGAGTGATTCATGTGGATATGTACGAAGCAAAGAAAAGTGCCGATATGCGCCTATGCGAAAGCGTGTGCAAAGTATTGACATCTCACGGATTCAAGGCCTATGCCGTCAAAGATTCGGAGGAAGCTCTGAAAACGGCTCTTGAGCTCATACCGGAAAAAGCATCTGTAGGAGTGCCGGGGACTGTGACAATCCGCCAAATAGGGCTTATCAAAGCATTGGAGGAGCGTGCGTCCAAAGTATACGTGCATTGGGATCCCTCCCTGACAGCCGAAACACGTCCGCAAAGGCACATAGATCAGCTTACATCCGATTGGTTTGTCACAAGCACAAACGCTTTAAGCGCGGATGAAGGCGCTTTTGTCAACATAGACGGAACGGGAAACAGAGTGGGCGCAATGGCTTGGGGTACGGGCAAACTTCTTTATATAGTGGGTATAAACAAGATAACCCCGGACCTCGCGTCAGCAATGAAGCGCGCAAGGGACGAAGCAACCCCACCGAATGTGCTGAGACTGGACGGCAAAGCCCCATGCGCTTCCGTAGGGCACTGTGTGAACTGCAGAAATTACGATACAAAGCCGTGCAGGGTAACTACGATTATGGAACTCCCGCCTTTCGGCAGAGAGTGCCACGTAATAATAGTGGGAGAGCCGTTGGGCTATTAGTTCCTTTCCGAGCCCGCAAACCTTATGATGAGCATTCCATTATCGTCTTCCATTACATCGGCGGAGATTGTGACGGGAATGATTTCACTCTCATCGGGAAGCGAGAAATTTACTGTGCGTACCTTTGTCTTAAAAAGAGAGTAATCTATGCGGTGTGCGGGATCTTCCTGTCTTTGGTCTGAGTACACCGCATCTTTGCCCGACAGAGGGATTTCCGCTTTGGATGTATCGCTTTGCGGACTTCTCGAATTCCAGCCGGAGAAACTCTCAGCAGTTATTTCCGTGCCGTTCTCTTTCCTGTCTATGGCAGCTTTTATAACCCAGTTGCCGGGCATAATTTTGTGGTCGATTATTATTGTAAAAGCTCTTTCGTCAAACTTGTCCCAAATCTGCGGATCTCCGATTGACGCATCGGCAATACAGCGTGCGGCGGACATAGCCAGAAGACGGCACTGTTCCTTTTCTCTTGCTGTGTACTCGCCCTTTGTCGCTATCCTGTATCCTATGAAGACAAACGAACCGAGTACGGCAAGAGCAAATATCCCCGCTAATATTTTTTGCAAAAAAGACATGTTATGCATTGTGACACTCCGTTCTCTTCATATTCGTACCGCTTGACATTATACCCCAGCGGATAAAAATTTAGTGATAGAATATAAGCGGTGGTGGATTTTTATGGCTAACGAAATGGTAAAAGATGAATTATGGCTTGTGAGCTCTATAGTTAAATGGTGTGTTATCTCCGTATTTACGGGGCTGGTCGTAGGTACTGCCGCGGCTGGCTTTCTTCACACTCTGGAGTACGGAATAAAGCTTGTCCGCTCTCTTGGCTTCATACACTACATGATGATATTTCCCGGACTCTTACTCAGCCGATTTATGGTAAAGTTTTTTACAAAAGACGAAGTAATAGATGTGGAAGAGGCTATCCACGAGCGCGCGGGCAAACTAAGCCTTACCGCCATTCCGATACGCCTTATCTCCACAATAGTGACGATATCGTGCGGAGGCGCGGTCGGCAAGGAAGGGCCGTGCGCCCAGATAGGCGCGGGCATTATGTACGGCATATCAAGGATTCTGAAGCTCGATGAATACGACATGAAAAGAGTCGTAATATGCGGGACTGCAGCCGGAATATCGGCAGTCTTCGGCACACCTATAACGGGTGCGGTATTCGGCGTGGAAATTCTCTATGTCGGGCAGATGTTTTACGATGTTCTTCTTCCCGCATTCATAGGAGGAATAGTCTCAAGCATGACGGCTTCCTATTGGGGAGCAGGACATTTGCCCTCTTTCGCAATAGTGCTGCCGAGGCTCGGGGCTGACATGGTAATGCTTTCAATAGTTTCCGGCGTATTCTTCGGCATTGTCGCAATGCTTCACATCGAATGTCTTGAAGGGACAAGAAACTCATTTGCAAAAATGAAAGCCCCGTCTTGGTCAAAGCCCGTAATAGGCGGAGGAATGCTTCTGCTCATAAGCCTGATCTTCGGAGATATGTATCTCGGTCTCGGAGATGAAACGATAGCGGCGGCGCTAAACGGCGAAAGAATCCCGCTTTTGGCATTTGCCGTTAAATCCGCTGCGATGGCGGTGACTCTGGCCTGCGGAGGAAACGGCGGAGTGCTGACACCGACACTCTTTATCGGAGCGGCAGCCGGGAGCTTCTTCTCAGCCATAGGCGGCTTGGATCCTTCCGTATTCAGCGCATTGGGGCTTGTGGCAGTGCTGGCGGGCGCAACGAACACTCCCATAGCATCGACAATCCTTGCCATGGAACTTTTCGGTTCGGCAATTGCCCCCTTTGCAGGCATTGCCTGTGCCGTATCATACGTAGTCGTAGGACACAGAAGCCTCTACCAGGGTCAGCTCATGCTCCGCCCCAAAGCCAGAACATTTGTAAAGAGAAGAAATTCCGACGGCAAGGAAGAATTTGTCAGCAGGTTTGACGGAGTTTCACCGGTGAAAATAATAACTTTCTTCTTAAAAGAGGCGAAAAAAAGAATAATAGAGAGAAAGTAGATGAGCAGAATGCAATTTGACAATTATCCGAAAAAACTCATAAACAGAATCTTAACAGTGATATCGGGGCTCATTCTGATGATATGGGCATGGAAATGGTTCGGACCGGGAAGCGAGGAAGTCAGAGGAAGAGGAATAGCACAAGCGGCTAAAGCAGGCATGAGCTTCGGCGACCTTGTCTGGATAGGAATTGCGGTCGCATGCGGAGGATACCTGCTTTGGCGCTTTATGTCATATATATTCTGGAAGAAATACTTCAAAGACGAGCTTCCGCCTGACGAGCCGGAAGAATAGCCGCCGTCTACATATGGTGATATTCGGTAACTTCGATGTCCTTTTCGCAGGCTATCGCCCTTACCGCGCTTTCAGCTTCGCACGGATAGCTGCACGCAAGCCCGCAGCTTGCGGATATCTCCCTGGGCACGGGGATTATCTTCACACTGTGCCCGGCATTTCGGCATGATTTCTCAAAACATAGGGCCATGTGAGTCGTATCAAAAGTTGCCAAACATTTCATTTTCGCACCATCCTTGTTTATCTGTTCCCATTCCGTAATTATACGTGGACTTAAGGCTCTGCAACAGGTAAAATCTACGAATTGATTTTTATAAGTGACAGTAAGGTTGTTGCTATTTCAGAGGAGGTACATTGGAATATGGTATTGACAAAGAAAATGATTGTAGTTTTGATGGCTGCTTTTATGGCGACATTTTTTGTTGCGGGAACAGCACTGGCTCAGGATGTTATCGGATGCGTAAACCCACAGAAGATAATGTTCCAGCACCCCAAATTTGAGCAGGTTCAAAAGCAGATTAAGGACATTACAGATAAGAAGCAGAAAGAAGCAAAGGCCTCTATAGACAAAGAGTCTGACGACAAGAAAAAAGCTCAAATCTATCAGGCAAAGCGCCAGGAACTTGCAAAAGAAGAAGCAAAGCTCATGGAGCCTCTCTTTAAAGACATCAACCTTGCCATACGCACAGTGGCAAATGCGAAGAAAATCACGGTTGTTGTAGATAAAGACGCGGTATTCTTCGGAGGTACAGACATCACGGAAGCGGTAA
Source organism: uncultured Synergistaceae bacterium (assembly GCA_964577295.1). GTDB lineage: Bacteria > Synergistota > Synergistia > Synergistales > Synergistaceae > CAZNYN01. The sequence goes on from CAZNYN010000016.1 coordinate 29,122, forward strand.
TCACACAGCTTAAAAAGAAATAAACAAGCAATAAATTCAGTTGATGCAAGGGCGGTCCTGTAAACACGGGATCGCCCTTTTTGCGAGGAATTGATTTTGCCGTTCTGTGAGAAAAAATCAAAGATGTTTGCTATACTTAGCGGACAAAATACAGCGGAGGTGTTTTTCATGTCGGAAAATCTCAAACTTGATATACAGCAAATAAACGTCCCCGAGGACTGCAATATAATCATAGGCCAGAGCCACTTTATAAAGACGGTCGAAGACCTCTATGAGGCGCTTATTACCTCGTCTCCCTCTCTTGAGTTCGGAATAGCCTTCTGTGAAGCTTCTGGCGACTGCCTTATAAGGCATGACGGCAATAAAGCCGATCTTGAGGATATGGCTGTCGGTTTTGCGAAGCAGATAAATTCCGGACACGTCTTTGTTATAACAATGAGAAACGGATATCCGATAAACGTGCTCGGCAGAATCAAAGACGTGCAGGAAGTGTGCGGCATCTTTGCGGCAACGGCAAATCCGCTTCAGGTTTTGATAGCCGAAACGGAGCAGGGACGCGGCGTTATGGGAGTAATCGACGGCTTTGGGACAAAAGGCGTTGAAGACGAAGCGGGGCAGGCATGGCGCAAAAATCTGCTCAGAAACATAATAGGCTATAAACGCTAATACGAAGAATATAAAAGAGGCGCGGCAAAAAAGAGCCGTGCCTCTTAAAATTTACACTTTCACTCTTTTCTTAGAGATTACACCGGCCGCCACGCAAAGAGCCGAAGCACCGAGCCCCGCGAACATAGGATCTCCTCCGAGCCCAGACAGAGCCCACAGCAGCATTCCGGCCAATCCCCCTATGCTTGACGCCAAAGCCCACTTCGGTGTCAGAGATTTGGGGCTCATTACCGCAAAGACAAACGGCAGAAGTGTACCAGCTCCGCGCAGTCCCATGCTCAGAAAGCTAAGCTCAAGAATCATCGCGCCTGCGCTGCTCATGCCGGAGAGTGCCGCGGCAAGGACGATGAATATGACTAGCCCTCGCTGAACAAGAGCCTCTCTGCCTTCCAGCTTCGCGGTTATTCCCTTTGGAATTAGATTCTTCTGTATGTTTGTGGCAATGCCCAGCACCAAACCTGCCGCGCATCCTATGACGGTGATTAATATTCCCCCCCAAAGCAGCCCCGCGACGGCAGGCGGGAAGGAGTCCATGATAAACCACGACAGCACCTGATCAGGTGCTATCTCTATGCCTCTTGCTCTGACGGAAAGACCTATCCATATACCCAAAAGTCCCATGGGGGGCATTAAAAGAGCAGAGGCGAATGCGCCCTTCTTTGCGGTCGCTGCATCCTTTGCCGATGCGAATGACTGAATGTATATCTGAGTAGTAAAGACACCTGCAACCATTGATGCAAAATAGCCGAGCTCAGGCACAAAGCCTCTGCCGAAGAGGTTAAACCATGGCTGAAAGGGCAAACTCCCTGCTATATGAGAGAAAGTACCTCCGTTTATTACCGCAGCGGCAAAGCAGGATATGAGCACAAAGTAAAGCAGTATAATCTTGGCCTCGCTGAGCTTGCTGTAACTTTTCATCCCCCCCGATGTTATAAAACCGAGAATGGAGAGGGAAGCCAGCACGGAAGCCCCGAAAGCCGAAAGCGGAAATGCGCCGCGCAGCATTGCAATGCAGGATAGAAATTGGGCGCATATAGAGATAAAAGTTCCTAGAGATGCGGAAATAGTTGCAGTGGAAGAGATTGCATTGCCGCAGAAAGAGGCACTTCCGCCGTAGCTTTTAGCCAGAAAGTCCGCGACTGTCGTAATCTCCGACCTGCGAAGAGGAGCGGCAAAGCGCAGTCCCAAAAACAGACATGCGATGCCTCCGCCCAGAGTAAACCACCATGCGGTCATCCCATAAGTGTAGGCCATCTGCACCGTTCCGACGGTAGAAGCTCCTCCTACCAGAGCGCCCAGCAATATACCGGTAACGCCGCTGACGGAAGATTTCCTTCCTCCGAGAGAAAAATCTTTAGATCCGGAAGATTTTTTCCCTATCAAGGTCCCTGCCGCAACAAAGGCGGCAAGAGTCGCAAATGCCGCCGCATAAAAAATATACATATAAATCACATCCAATATTTTATTTCGGTTGATATATTACTCTTTTTTTAAAAATACGCAAACATTCCCCTTGTAATTGGCGGCGCTCTTTGTTATTCTCTACACAAGCACTTTAACGATGTTATGCACTGCTCATTATAATTGTTTCCGGGAGGAAGAAAAATGACTTTACGCGAAATTGCGGATATGCTTGATGCCTCTGTTCTTACAGGTGCCGATGTAGTAGACACCACCGTTATCCCCAACGTCTATGCCTGTGACCTAATGAGCGATGTCCTTGCGTTTTGCTCACCTGGTTCACTGCTTCTCACAGGACTTACAAACGTTCAGATAGTAAGAACGGCACAGATGCTTGATATTCCTGCAGTTGTCTTTGTAAGAGGAAAGATCCCGCTTGAAGAGACCGTAACCCTAGCCAAAGCAAGCGGCATTCCCATTCTTTTGGCAAAACAGAGTCTTTATGAAGTTTGCGGAAAACTATATGCAGCCGGATTAAAACCATGCTATGCTCCGCAACAGGGAGCATAAGCCGTGAGCGCCCCTGTCTGTCTTGAATACAGAATTGAGGGGAACGATTATATGGAAGCGGGTTCAGCCTCCAACAATATAAAAAACACCCTCAAAATGCTTGGCATAGATTCGGATATATGCAGACGGGCAGCTGTTATACTATATGAAGCCGAAATGAATTTGGTAATTCACGGCGGAGGCGGTACTCTGAAAGCGGTCATATCAGAGGACCGAGTAGACTTGTACGCTATAGACAGCGGTCCGGGTATTCCCGATTTGGACAAAGCTATGACGGAAGGATTCACAACCGCATCCGACCAGGCCAGAGAAATGGGTTTTGGTGCCGGTATGGGATTGCCCAATATAAAAAGAAACAGCGATGTTTTTGAAATTGAGACAGCAATAGGCAAAGGAACAACTCTCCAATCCACCATAATGTTTAAAAAGTAGCGTATCAAACCCGATTCGCCATATTGCGGCGTGTCGGGTATTATTTTAGTGAAAGCTTTGATTTTTCTATATATTATATTCTTTATTTATAGCGGGAGTGAAAACTCTTCTGACAAGGAGTGTGATTTGCATGGTGCACAGCGTGAAAATAAATCGCGAAGCCTGCCAAGGCTGTGTAAACTGTATAAAAATTTGTCCTACCGAAGCTATACGTGTAGTTGACGGTGAAATCAGCATTATAGCCGAACTCTGTATCGATTGCGGAGAATGTCTGCGCTCATGCAGCAGAAAAGCCCTTGGTGTTGATGAAGATGACTGGAACCGCATCAAAGAGGCTTCACGCTCCTCGATAATAACCGACCCGTCTTTTTTTGTTCAATTCAGCCACTACGCAAAACCTCAAACTCTTGAGGAAGCTCTTGGCGCATGCGATATGAACGTCCTTATTGATGAACAAGAAGAAGCATTTGACCTTTCTGCCTATGCCACGGCTCAGCTCATAAACAGATCTGCAAAGACGGCATTGCCGATAATATCGGTCTACTGCCCGTCAGCGATAAGAATGATACAGTCTCGTTTCCCCGAACTGCTCTCACGCCTTTCCCCGATATGCAGTCCTCTGGACCTTGCTGGGGATCTCTGGCGCATGAGGACAAACAGCTCCGCATCTTTAACCCTGCTTGCCCCTTGTCCCGCAAAGATAACAATGGTGCATGAGCCCGAGGGCAGGGAGTCCTCACCGATAGATTACGCGGTAACGGTCAGACGCGTGGCTCGCAGCATAATGGCGGAAGGCGACATTGCCGCAAAGGGGGAACCCCAGGCAAAAAAACGGAACAACCGCTGGATATCCTGGGCGCGCCGTGCCGGAGAGGCCAAGCACGTTCAGTCATTTATGGACAGAAAGCTCACATTCCTGGCCGTCTCGGGTATGAGAAACACGCTTGACGTGCTGCAGGAGCTCGCCTTGGGGCGTCTGCGCGGGGTGGATTTCATAGAGTGCCGTGTCTGCGATACAGGCTGTATAGGCGGTATAGGCACTGCAGACTCGCGTTTCCTCGCAAGTCTCAGGCTTCACAATATAGCGACGGACTGGAAAATATCCGAGCGTGAACTCATGCGCGCGGAAGAGCTCTACTCAATGGGATTCTGGCCCTCCACAAAAGATTACCTGCCGCGCCCGAGGCTTCCTCTCTCCGACAATGTGGCGGATGCCATGGTAAAACTGCAGCAGATGAAAGAAATATACAACGGTCTTCCCCACATAGACTGCGGTTCGTGCGGCAGGCCGTCATGTCAGGCAATGGCGGAGGAAATAGTCCGCGGACACGGCTCTGCCACAGACTGCATATTCAAGCTGAGAGAGGGAATAGCTACATTGGCCAACAAAATAGTGGCCCTATCCGATTCTCAGCCTCATACACTCAAAAGAAAGGGTGGTCAGCGTTGAAAATAGGAGAATTGTGCAAAGTTCTTAATGCTGATGTACAGGTTGTAGGAAACAGCGAAAGGGAAGTTACCAGGATAACGGCGGGAGACCTGCTTAGCTTTGTAATGGGAACCGCCCCCGAAGGGGCCGCATGGGTGACGATTCAGGCACACCTCAACGTGGCCGCGGTCGCGGTACTTAAAGATTTGCCCATAATAATAATAGCTGCGGGAAGAAAAGCACCCGCTGACCTCATAGAGAGGTGCGAAAAAGAAAATATCTGCATAGCCTCCGTAAAAGAAACTCTTTACGGAGCGTGCAAAAAAATGGCATCGCTTGGGTTTGAGGAGTAGCCCGACTATTGCTTCGTCCGTTCTGGGTTGATCTTCACATACACACGGCTCTCTCCCCCTGCGGAGACTTAGAGATGGGCGCTCCCGACATAGTTAAAAAAGCGCAGGAAGTTGGTCTTGACATAATAGGGATTGCGGACCACAACACATGCGAGAACTTCCAGGGAGTATCTGCAGCGGCAATGTGCGCGGGCGGACATCCTGCTGTAATTCCATGTATGGAGACGCAAAGCGCGGAAGATATTCACATACTGACAATATTTCCCGACTACAATGTCATGCTGCAATACAAAGAGTGGCTCTGGCAGAGAATAATGCCCATAGCCAACGATGTAGACTACTTCGGCTATCAGGTTGTAGTTGACGAGAACAACGAAATTGTCAAAGAGGAAGAGATACTGCTCATACAGGGCGCGGGCTACGAAGTCGATCAGATAGTGAACAAGATACATGAGCTTGGCGGTCTTGCAATACTTGCTCATGTAGACAGACCCGCGTTCTCATATCCCGCGGCTCTGGGGCCCATGCCGCAGGATTACCCCGCAGACGCGTTTGAGCTCTCCTGCCGAATAAACTCGGAGGAAGCCGCAAAGTGGCGTGAAAAATATCCGGGGCGGACATTCATACGCTCTTCCGATTCACACATATTAAGCGGACTTTCGCGCGCCAACTGCACAAAAATGACACTTGAAGAACCTACATTCGAAGAGATAAAAAAAGCAATAAGAGGTGAGGACGGCAGACGTATATCGTGGCCGTGGGGATAAATAATGGCAAAAAAAGATATAAGCAGATATAAATGTTCCGAGTGCGGTTTTATAAGCCTCACGCTGGTGGGCAAGTGCCCAAAGTGCGGAGAGTGGGGCACAATGGAAGAAGAAGCTCCCATCGCAATGACAAAGCAGGGCTCACCAGTAGTTTCAAAAAAAGCATACCCAATAAGAGGACTTGACGTAGAAGAGCAGTCCAGAATACCTTCAGGCATAGAAGAGCTTGACAGAGTTCTGGGCGGAGGCTGGGTCAGCGGGGGGGTAACACTCCTCGGAGGAGAGCCCGGTGTAGGAAAATCGACACTCCTGCTCCAAGTCTGTGCCGAAATGGCAAAAGCCGGGCAGAAAGTTCTATACATATCGGGGGAAGAGTCATCTGGCCAGTTGGCATTGCGAGGCAGAAGGCTCGGACTCATAGTAGAGGGGCTGGACTTGCTCTGCGAGAACGACTTGGCTTCATCGCTGGAAGCAGCTGAAAACTACGGCTTCATGGTAATAGACAGTGTACAGGCTTTCCGTGCCGATGCCGAAAGCGGCTGGGCAGGCTCTCCGACTCAGGTCAAGGGAGTTGCGGCAATGGCCGTTGAAACGGCGAAACGCTGCCAAATACCCACAGTTCTTGTAGGCCACATAACAAAGCAGGGACAGATAGCTGGACCGAAATTGCTGGAACATCTCGTGGACGTTGTACTTCTCTTTTCGGGAGAGCAGAACAGCCCAAACAGACTGCTCCGCGCGGAAAAAAACAGATACGGAAGCACCGAAGAGCTGGGCATATTTGAAATGTCCGACAGAGGGCTTGCCGCAGTGACAGACCCAAGCAGACTTTACTGGAACGGAACAGACCTCGGCAGTTCCGGAGTAGCCATATCTTTAGCTTTGGAAGGCTCAAGGTCGCTTGCGGCGGAAATACAGGCTTTGGCTTGCTCCACACCATTCCCGTACCCAAGAAGAACTGCGAGAGGCGTTGAGACAAACAGACTTCAGCTTCTGCTTGCAGTGCTTGAGAGAAGGTGCGGCGCATCGTCGCGCACAAGCGACGTATATTTGAATGTCGCGGGAGGACTTAACTTAAGAGACCCTGCCGCTGATCTTGCAATATGCGCCTCTTTGGCTTCCGCTCTGACTGATGTTCCTCTGCCCTCTGACGTATGCTTTATAGGCGAAGTAGGGCTTGCTGGAGAAGTTCGCCCCGCCGCGCGCACTCTAATGCGCCTGAAAGAGGCGGCGCGCCTGGGATTCAAGCGCGCTGTCATAAGCAGAAGAACACCGAAAGACGAAACACCCATAGAAGTTCTGAGAGTTTCCTCGGTTAAAGAAGTACTGGACATGTTCCTGAAATAAAACACCGTCCGAAAGTAAATTCTTAGCTAAAATTTTTTGATATCTATAAAACACTCCGCATACGGCGCGCCTCCGCCGTGTGCGGTATATGCGTCTGTCAGAAGATTTATATTCTCTGTCCCTTGATTGACAACGGCAGTGCCGATATCAAGTCCGTCCTCGCAGACAATCCTCATCGTCACGGAATTTCCGTTTGCAGACGTGGCAGAGACCAAATCCCCATCACAAAGCCCTCTCTCTGCCGCATACAAATTTGATACATGCAGAAGCGGCTCTTTTGGAACGCGCGGAGCGTCAAGGCTCTGCCCGTTGATATAAGAGTCTGTGTGTACGGAGATAAGACGGAGAGCACCTTCGCATGAAACATGCGGCGCAGGTACCTCTAAAGGCAAAGAGGCACGCGACTCTTCCTTACACCAATAGACATCCTCATTCCACCTGTATATACCCTCTCCGACCTTAATAAGCCTATTATCGGACATCATAAGCTTGTCCATCTCACGATACATTGACATAATATCGGTTTTAAGCCCCAAAGCCCGAGCCAGTCCGTCATATATCTCTATATCCGATTTTGCGTTTCCCAAAGGAGGCAGAACTCTTTCGCTTCGCACAATGTAACTGTGCCAATACGAACCAATCCAATCATAATCCTCCTCAAGAAAAGTCGTCACGGGCAGAACAAGGTCGCATAGTTTGGCACTCTCTGTCATAAAGATATCGGAGCATACTTTAAACGGAATCTTAGACATTGCCTCGGCAATAGAAGAACTTTGCGGATTTTGCCGCGCCGGGTTGGCATTGGCAATATTCAGCACACGCACGGGAGGTTCCGAGTCAGAGACATATTTGCCCCATGCTCCTGCGGGAAATTTTCTTATATTGCCGCAGCTATTCATTAAAGAGTCGGGAAAAAGAGCATGCTCGTCCTTACTGAAACTCAGCCCCGCGCAGGGATTTTCAAAGCCTCCGCATATAACCGAGAGTGCGAATATCCATGAAAACTGCAAATTGCCGTGCAGATAGCGCTGAGTACCGTATGCCGGTATATGAGTTACGGGGCAATTCTCCTTCATCCAATTAAAAAGACTGTTTGCTTCGGCGTATGAAATGCCGCATGTTTCGAGGAGATGCTCACACTTCAGTTCATTCAAAACAGCTATAAAGTCACTGTAATTTACAACTCTGCCCTGCCATGACGGAGACGCGCCGCCCTCTGTTATAAATCTTTTGCATAAATATGCGGCGAGAGCCCAATCGCTCCCTGGCAGAATCCTCAAATAAAGGTCGGAATGCCTGCAAGTCACACTATTTCGCACCTCGACAGATGCGACTGAACCTCCGTTTGAACGTATCGAGTTAAGTTGTCTCACCATCTGGGGCTGAGTGCAGTACACATTTCTTCCCCAAAGCAGTACTCCTTTGGAAAACGACATCTGCTCAGGCGTTATAAAAGGCACGCCAAAGCCGCAGGTTGAAGTCTTCAGTCCGAAAGAGCCTATACTCGAACAGAGAGAACCCTTGGTTGAAGTATAGCCTCCGAGTTCGGTGAATACATTCTTAATAAGCTCCTTGCTGAAATACATAGAGCCAGCCCCGGCAAAATACATAACAGACAAAGGCCCGTACTCGCTGACTGCCGATGAGACATTCTTCGCCCAAATATCAAAAGCTTCATTCCAAGAAATAGCCCTCCACCCGGCACCGTCTCTCAGAAGAGGATCAGTAATCCTTTTGCTGTCAAAGACCCTCTCACGGAAACGCAGACCCTTGCCGCAGATAAAAGAGGTCCACGGATTATCGGGATTGCGAATTATCTCAACATGCCCATCCTTATGACGAGCCTTCATAGAACATGTACAGGGGCAATCATAGGGACAAGCCGTAACCTTCCAGCAGTCAGACATACAAACACCTCCTCTGCAATTTTAACATTCAAAGAGCACCTCAGGCAGAAAGAGAAGATAATTTAAAAATCACAGCAGAGAAGTCATATAGACGGGGAGAAAGACAACTCCGTCTTCCTCCTTAAAATCTCCCGTGTGAATCACATACGGTATATGCGTCTGCTCTTCATACTTATTTCTGAATTTGTTAAGAGACGATAAAGTATAATTTTTACCTGACTTGACTTCAATGGGAGAAATTCATCCGTCACCAATAACAGCAAATCAAGATTTTTGTAGCAGCATATTTACATCTTTTCAAGATTTTTACTATGCGAAAATTACATGTTTTCAAGCTTTTTGGGGATAGCAGATGAGTTTAGACAAAAGCCGGGCTTTGTACTATGAAATCTAATATATTATCTAAAATTGACTTATTAACCATATATCGCTAAAATATTAGCTATGAATATTTCATTTTTGGAAAAAAAAAGTGTGCCTGAGATTGCTTTGGAGATGGCTTCTAATGTCCGCGCAAGGAGGAGGGAGAGAAAATTAACGCAGGCCGGACTTGCCAAGGTATCCGGTGTCAGTCTTGGGTCGCTCAAGAGGTTTGAGAGCAGCGGAGAGATATCTCTTATATCCCTTCTACGCATTGCCCTTGTGCTGGAGTGCGAGGAAGAATTCTTATCCCTTTTCACAAAAAAATATTACAGCTCCATTGAGGATGTAATAAATGAGAGACGTTAAATTCCTAAATGTAAAATACAACGGAATGCCTGTGGGCAAGCTGGCAGAGACCCCCAAAGGCTTAGTTGCCTTTGAGTACGATAGTTCGTGGCTTCTTAACGGCTTTTCTATAAGCCCCTTTAGTCTGCCTCTTAGAAACGGTGTTTTTGTTCCTAGGAGCTGGGAACCCTTTGAAGGAATGTTCGGTATATTTGCAGACTCCCTGCCCGACGGCTGGGGGCGTCTTCTTGTCGATCGGATGCTAGTCAAGAAAGGCCTTTCGCCGCGTGCTGTAACTATGCTTCAGCGTCTTGCCATTGTAGGCGCGGGAGGTATGGGAGCGTTGACTTATGAACCTGAACTTCTTCTTGAGAGTGCGGCAGAGCGAAAAGATTTTGACGTGCTTTCACAGGAGTGCGGAAAGATTTTGAGAAGCGAATACTCCGATGATCTTGATGCGCTCTTCAAACTCGGAGGCTCTTCCGGCGGTGCAAGACCAAAAATTCTGACGGAGATAGACGGCGATGATTGGATAATAAAATTCCCTTCATCTTATGACGGGCTAACAGCAGGGGCTGATGAGTACCAATATTCTGTCGCGGCGAAGAAGTGCGGCATAGAAATGCCAGAGACTCGGCTTTTTGCGTCAAATATATGTTCCGGATATTTTGGAGTCAAGCGATTTGACATTCACAAGAATGGCAACTCACAACGACGCATTCATACGGCATCTGTAAGTGCTCTGCTGGAAACTTCGCATAGAATTCCCAACCTTGATTATAATGACTTGATGAAACTCACTATGGTACTCACAAGGAGTTTTGGCGATGTTGAGAAAATGTTCCGCCTTATGTGCTTTAATGTCTTTGCGCACAACAGAGACGACCACGCAAAGAATTTTTCCTTTATCTTTAATGAGCAGAAAAGGGGCTGGCATCTTTCCCCCGCATACGACCTTACCTACAGCAATTCTGTCGGAGGAGAGCACGCAACAACTGTTGACGGAGAAGGACACAATCCTGATATCAGCAACATTATGTCCGCAGCACGCAAAATAGGCATGAACGAGAGAAAGGCGAAAACGATAGCATTAGGAATTATGGAAATAGCGGAATCCCTGCTTGAAGCGATTGGAAGATAGGCAATGTCTTTCCATTTAATCAGGAAATTTACTTTAGCAATTTAAATAGTCATATTCAACGATTTTCTCCACAGCGAGCAGA
>CAZNYN010000017.1:0-37553 GCA_964577295.1 uncultured Synergistaceae bacterium
ACTCTCTGCGGCTGAATTTATGATTTATCGCAAAGCCCCTCCGAAGCATTCTTCGGAGGGGCTTGTATGTTCCTTTAAATTTTAAAACTCAAACGTGTTTTGCAAGTTCTCGAACTCTTTCCGTCAGTGCGGTTAAAAATTCCATGGCATCTGCCTGTATCGATATGTCCGCTACTCTGAAAATGGGAGCTTCGGGATCGTGGTTGACGGCTATGATTGTCTCCGCTCCCGACATTCCAGCTATATGCTGGACAGCACCGGATATTCCGAAAGCCAGGTATATTCTGGGTGTTACGGATTTGCCGCTCAGTCCTACTTGAGCCGAGTATGGTGCCCACCCCAAGTCTACCGCGGCGCGCGAAGCTCCGACAGAGCCTCCGAGAAGGGATGCCAGCTCTTCGAGCTTTGCAAAGTTTTTAGCTCCCTTCATGCCTTTGCCGCCTGCAATGATGAGCTCCGCCTCCTGGAGGGGAAGCCCCACGGAATGCTCGGGCTCAAATCCTATGTAGTCAAGAAGCGAGTCCAGCGCGTCTTTTTTCGGCTCTTCTTTTATCATCTCGCATTTGCGGCTCGGATCGCATATCAACGGTCTCTTTGACTTAGGCCTGACAGTGCACATCTGCGGATCGCGCCCTTTTGTCTTTATATCCGCCATGACGTTGCCTCCTATGGCAGGGCGTGTCTGTATCAGTCTCTTTGATTTTTCGTCTATTTTCATCTCTGTGCAGTCTGCCGTCAGTCCGCAGCCAAGGCGCGCGGAGAGCATGGGCATTACCGTCCTGCCCTGAGTTGTTGCGGAAGCTATCAAAATCGACGGCATGTACTTTTCCGTGAGCTCTTCAAGCACGGCAACTACGATGTCAGATTTAAAATTTTCAAATTCGGGCTCGTCTGCGAAATAAACTTTGTCCGCACCGTATGAAGCTAAATTTTTTGCCTTATCTTCTATTTCGCTGCCGATGACGACGCTTGCCAAGGGAACTCCAAGGTCGTCGGCGAGTTCGCGTCCCCATGCGAGAAGCTCCCTAGAGACGGGGTGAATTTCTTTATCCCGCACTTCGGCAAGTGTCCAGACTTCGCCTTTTGTATTGCTCATCTTACCGCCTCCATGAAATTGTTGTCTTCCAATACTTTTATTACGGCGGAGAGGGCTTCGTCCAAGGATGAGGAAGCATTGATTTTTACTCCGTGTCTCGTAACTTTGGGATATGTTACATTCACGACCTGAGTGGCCGAACCTTTGAGCCCCGTTTCATCGTCCGACAGTCCGAGGTCTGTCGCATTAAGCGGCGCTATCTCGCTCTGCTTTGCCCGTAGCTTTCCCCCCAGAGTGCAGAGGCGCGGAATGTTCATCTCTTTAACCGGTATTATAAAAGCTGGCAGAGGGCACTCGACTGTCTCATGCCCTCCCTCTACGGAACGAACCGCTCTGATTTTTTTATCTGTCAGTTCTTCTATGCCGCTTACGTATGTCAGAGCCGGCATCTTCATAATTTCTGCGGATGCGGGGCCCACCTGTCCCGTCTCTCCGTCCGTGGCTCTCTCTCCGGCAAAAATCAGGTCAAAAGGGCCTTCCTTCTCAAGAGCCGCGGCTATGGTTCTTGCCGTGGCCAGTGTGTCCGCTCCTCCGAATTTCCTGTCGGATATAAGAACGCCCCTGTCGCATCCCATCGCCATTGCGTAAAGGATTGTTTTTTTTGCCTGAGGCGGCCCCATTGTTATGGCTGTTATCTCGGTCTCGCCTTCGGGGCGGTTTTCTTTTATGCACACGGCGGATTCTACCGCGTGCAGGTCGAGCGGGTTAAGCTCCGCCTCCACTCCGTCGCGAATCATAGTTCCCGTATTTTCATCTATTTTTACTGTGTCGACAGCCGGAACCTGTTTTACAAGCACTGCGATTTTCAAAATAACTCCTCCTGCCTTTTGCGCAGCCGCGCCTGAACAAATTTAAACGGTGTAAATTTTTATCATAAAAAAATTATTATATGCCATATCCCCCAAGGCGTGTCAATAGCAAAGGCGTACTTGCATTTATCCGTACCGTGTGCTATGATTCACCAGTTGATTTATATCAACGGGTATTTAAGCAGAGGATGCGCTCTCGCCTGCCGATTTTATGTTGTCAGGCCGACCCGGAAAGAAATTTCTATGGGATGGTGCATGCACTGCATCATCCCATTTTTATATGAAAAAATTTCAGGAGGTGTAACGCCATAGCAAACAACAAGGAAGAAGAACCGCGCGTAAATCATGATATTCGGGCTACAGAGATACTTCTTATCGACGAAGAGAATGCGAAACGCGGTGTTATCAGTACAAAAGAGGCAATAGCCATGGCCGAAGCGGCCGAGCTTGATCTTGTCGAGGTTGCTCCCCAGGCCACTCCGCCTGTCTGCCGCATAATGGATTACGGCAAGTACCGTTTCCAGCAGCAGAAGAGGGACAAGGACGCACGTAAGAAACAGAAGAATCAGGTTGTAAAGGAAATCAAGATGCGTCCGAAAATAGACCAGCATGACTATGACTTTAAGGTGAAAGCCGTGAAAACGTTCCTTTCAGCCGGACATAGGGTTAAGGTGTCTATTTTCTTCAGAGGCAGAGAGATGGCTTTTCTTGACAGAGGGCGTGAAGTTCTCAATAAAGTTGTCGCGGCCGTTGCCGATTTCGGCAAAATCGAGATGGAACCCCGTATGGAAGGCGCATATATGAGAATTATGATAGCCCCGTCCATGCCGGAGCCTGCGAAGAAGCCAAAGCCTATTTCGGATAAACAGGTTAAAGAGCTTGAATCGGAAGATTCGGCTGAAAATTAAATGAAGTGACCCCGTATGGGGTACAGAACAAGAGGAGGAACATGCAATGCCTAAGATGAAAACACACTCCGCCACAAAGAAACGCTTTAAGATTACAGGGAGCGGCAAAGTCGCGTTCAAAAAGAGCGGCCGCGGCCACCTTCTTTCTTCAAAGAATTCAAAGCGTCTGCGTACACTCAGAAAGCAGGGAATCCTGCCCGCCGGAGTAGAGGGACACGTCAAAAAGCTAATGCCCTACGCGTAAAGCGGGGAATTATTGACTTTATTATAAGAATTTATTCTGAGGAGTGACTTTAAATGCGAGTGAAAGGTTCCAGCGCAAGCCGCAATAAATTAAAAAAACTATACAGCATAACAAAGGGATTCTGGGGACGTAAGAAGAACGTATATCGCCGCGCACGCGAAGCTTACCTGCATGCTCTTACAAGCTCATTTGCAGGTCGTAAGATTAAAAAGCGCGACTTCCGCAAACTCTGGATTGTCCGTATCAACGCCGCAGCACGTGCAAACGGTATTGCCTACAGCGCTCTTATCAACGGTCTTAAGAGAGCTGACATCACAATCAACCGCAAAATGCTTGCCGACCTTGCAATAAATGACATGGCAGCATTTGCACAGCTTGTCGAAAAGGCGAAAGCGGCTCTCTAAAGAGAGAATTGCCTTGCAGCTGCATACGTCGCACAAGGTAGAAAAAGTTATCGTTACAGGGTTCCTGCTGGTCGTACTGGCGGGAGCCCTTCTGCTATTGCTCTCGAACAGATTTATATACGGGATTGACATGAGCCCCGCGGACGCTCTTTTTATGTCAACTTCCGCAGTGTGCGTAACGGGACTTGCAACGGTATCCGTGTACTCCGACATGGGACTTGTCTCCCAGATTATTTTGGTGCTGCTGATACAGATAGGCGGGCTCGGCTTTATGACAGCAATGGTCTTTCTCTCATTGGCTGTCGGCAAAAGAATAGGAATCAAAAGCAGGCTGTTTTTCTTGGGAGGCCTTGGCCTGGAAGGGATAAACGGGGCTGTCCATATCCTCAAGATGATACTGAGATATACATTTTACATTGAAAGCATTGGAGCCGCGATTCTCTTTGCCGGTTTTATGGCGAACGGAGAATCTTTGGCGACATCTATATATTATGCGATTTTTCACTCTGTGAGCGCTTTCTGCAATGCCGGTTTTTCTCCCATAGACGGGGGGCTGCGCCCGTTTGCTCATACATTTATCGTGCCTTTTACCATCATGTCTCTCATAATTCTGGGCGGAATAGGATTTCCCGTTGTCTCAGAATTTCTGGGCTGGCTTAAGACAAGAAAAAGGCTCTCGCATTACACAAAAATGGTTCTCTTTTTGACATTCTGGCTTATCGTTATAGGCACGGTTCTGATTATAATTTCCGATTGGAACAAGGCGTTTAAAGATATGCCATACATATCCAGAATTTGGAACGCGCTATTTGCCAGCGTCACTGCGAGGACTGCTGGATTTGACACAGTTGACCCTGCACGGTTCTCCGGTCTGGGGCAGGCTGTGACGATTATTCTCATGGTGATAGGAGCTTCTCCGTCGTCAACCGGAGGCGGCATAAAGACAACTACACTGGGAGTGCTTGCCATATCCGTATGGAACGAACTCCGCGGAAGAAAAGAGAGCACCTTTATGAACAGGAGCATATCATCCGCTACGGAGAGAAGAGCTCTTGCTCTGACAGTTGTCTATATCGCGACATTTATGATAGGGGCTATAATTATAACGATACTCGAGGAGCTGCCTTTCAGCGCGATAATTTACGAAGCGTCTTCCGCCATAGGAACGGTGGGACTGAGCCTCGGCATAACGCCCAGTCTCTCTGCGCCGAGCAAACTTGTCCTGATTGCTCTGATGTTCTGGGGCAGAGTCGGGATTCTCTCTTTCTTCGCCACTCTTATTACTGCGGACAAGAGAACGGAAGTACACTACCCGGAGACACATATACCGGTAGGTTAAATCGGAGGAGATAATATGCCTGAGAGCAAAAAAACTTTTCTCATAGTTGGTTTGGGACGTTTTGGAATTTCCCTCTGCGAGAAGCTTGCGGAGCTCGGTCAGACTGTCATAGGTGTTGACGGACAGCAGGCGCCCGTTCTTGAAATGTCTGATAAAATAGACGTGGCTGCTCAGCTTGATGTCTCTGACGAAAACGCTCTCATCAAGGTAGGGGCAAAAGAGGTTGACGTAGCCATTGTTACCATAGGTGAGGCGCTTGAGAACAGCATACTGTGCACATCAATATTGGCAGATTTAGGGGTTCCCTTTCTTATATCGAGGGCATCCAACGCGCTTCATGCCAAGGTTTTGAAGCGTGTAGGGGCACACAAGGTTGTTTTTCCCGAATGGGATATGGGGGATAAGATGGCGGAGAGCCTTGTCTATCCATGGTATTCGAGCTTTACGAGGATAGACGGAGGGGACTTTGTTCTGGGAAAAG
Organism: uncultured Synergistaceae bacterium; assembly: GCA_964577295.1. GTDB lineage: Bacteria > Synergistota > Synergistia > Synergistales > Synergistaceae > CAZNYN01. Next base: position 5,282 of record CAZNYN010000017.1, read on the forward strand.
TTCCTCCTCTTCCCGAAATGTTGGGCAAGAGCATGGCGGATCTGCGCTTTTCTCAGAAATACAATGTTATAGTTATACTGCTTGAGTCCGGCGGCAAACAGTCAACTCCGTCTCCTGTGCGTCCCTTCTGTGAGGATGACAGGCTGTGGGTGCTGGGACATAGGGCGGACATGGACAAGCTTGTATCAAAAACAAATGATATGTCAGATTTGCAGGACATAAAGGAATTAAATTTGTCCGACAAGGTTTAGCTGCCGCGGCAAATAATGGGGGAATGACTAAGTGTTGGAAGAACTTAAAAAATCAGGATCAGATGCAATAGCCGACTCCGGCCTGCTTGAAAAGCTCGAAAAATTAAAGCAGCTAGGCATGGAGAAGATATCGGAAACATCAATACCGGAGGAGCTCCAGCTTGTGCGCGCCAATCTGCTCGGACGCAAAGGCGAAGTCACAGAGATACTCAAAAGTGTCGGACAGGCATCTCCCGATCTCAGAAGAGTGCTCGGACAGGCCGCAAACGAAGTAAAGCAGATTTTAAGCGATGCCATAGACCAGCGCAATGACGCGCTTTTGGACACAGCCTCTTCCGTGGAGGGAGCTGCGGATATAACTCTTCCCGGCATAGAACCTTTCCGCGGCGGGCTTCACCCGATCACACAGATGTGCTATGACTTGAACGATGCTTTCCGCTCTTTGGGATTCGAAGTATTCTCAGAGCCTGAAATTACCAGCGAGCTCTTTGCTTTTGACAACTTAAATTTCGCTCCCGAGCACCCCGCGCGTGAGAGTATGGACACTTACTGGCTCAAAGGGCATGACGAAGGACACGGAGCGGAGCGTCTCTGTATGCGTCCTCACCTTACGGGGGCGAGCGTGCGCTACCTAAAGGAGCACGGAGCACCGGCAAGATTCGTATACCCAGGCAGAGTATACCGCAACGAAACCACCGATGCCCGCCACGAGCGCGCGTTTTTCCAGTATGAAGCTCTCATAGTGGATAAAGATTTTTCCTTCTCTTCGGGCAAAGTTCTCGTCAAGACAATTTTGGACAAGGTTTTCGGCCGCGACGTGGAAGTCCGTATGAGAGTCGGCTTCTTCCCGTTTGTCGAGCCTGGATTTGAAATAGACATGCGCTGCCTTGTCTGTGGCGGCGAGGGCTGCAAAGTCTGCAAGCACGTAGGCTGGATAGAGGTAATGCCCGGAGGCACACCGCACCCCAACGTCCTTAAAGCGGCGGGGCTCGATCCGTCTGTCTGGTCCGGCTTTTACATCAATATCGGACTGGACCGCCTCGTTATGATGCGCTACGGCGTGGATGATGTAAGACTCTTCCACAGCGCCGACCTTCGCTTCCTCAATCAGTTCAAATAGGAGATAGATACGGATGAAACTTTCACTTAATTGGATAAAAAAATATGTCGACCTTCCCGAAGGTCTAACGATGGAAAAGCTCTCTTACGACCTTACAATGTGTACCGTGGAAGTCGAGGATGCGGTTAATCTTGCCGATTCTCTCATGGGGCTCGTCGTGGGACGCATTCTTACAGTCGAACCACACCCGGATGCCGACAAGCTCAGAATATGCACCGTGGACACGGGAGATATCGCCCCCAGCACAATCGTATGCGGAGGCATAAATCTTGAGCCCGCTCAGCTTGTTGTCGTGGCGAAGCCCGGTGCGTGGGTTCGCTGGCACGGAGAGGGCGACCCCGTTGAGATAAAGCCCGCAAAACTGCGCGGAGTTATGAGCTACGGCATGATATGCGCCTCCGGAGAAATCGGCCTTGACGAGCTCTTCCCCGCAGTCCATGCAGAGATAATGGATTTGACAAAATTCGAAGCGAAGCCGGGAACATCAGTAGCCGAAGCTCTCGGCCTCGATGACGTTATTCTCGAGATAGACAACAAATCCATGACAAACCGCCCAGACCTTTGGGGGCATTACGGAATGGCGAGAGAGCTTGCCGCAATATACGGCGTCTCCTTGAAGCCCATTGAAGCGGCATCCCTTGCTCCCTGCGGAGATCTGCCCGTATCGGTTGAGGATTCGTCGCGCTGCGCAAGATATGCCGGCGTTGTCATAAATAACGTAAAGAATATTCCGTCACCCTTTGAGATGAAGAGCCTCCTTTGGAGAGTCGGAGTTCGCCCAATCAATCTGCCCGTAGACATCACAAACTATGTAATGCTTGCCACGGGACAGCCCACACACGGTTTTGACAGAAGCCACATAAACGGAGGCATACATGTCAGAACGGCGCTAGATGGAGAAAAACTCGAACTGCTGGACGGCGAAGTCCTTGACCTCACTTCCGAGGATCTAGTCATTGCCGACGACAAAAACCCCGTAGCTCTTGCGGGCGTAATGGGCGGAAAGCTTGACTCTATTCTCCCCGATACGACGGAAATAATACTTGAAGTAGCTAACTTTGCTCCTCTCGGAATCAGACGCACGGCTCAGAGGTTTGACATAAGGACGGAAGCTTCGTCACGCTATGAAAAGGGCATAGACCCGCAGCGCGTGGATGAGGCTCTCTCTGTTGCCCTTGCCGTGTTTAAGTTATACTTCCCCGATTCCGAAGTTACCGCATATACGGATAATTATCCCATGCCGCTTGAGACCTCGAAAGTCGAAGTCTCCCTCTCCTTCCTCCGCAAGCGTCTCGGAAGAGAGCTTACGGACGAAAAAGTCAGAGAGACACTGGGACTTCTCGGCTTCAACGTCAATATAGACGGAGACAAAATCCTTGCGGAAGCCCCGTCATGGCGTTCAACTGGCGACATATCTCTTCCCGATGATATACTGGAAGAGGTCGCAAGACTTATGGGATATGAGAACTTCGAGTTCACGCCCCCCACTGTCGTGCTTGAAAAGGCCATAAACCAGAGAAGCGTCGATATGGAGCGCGCGGTGAGGGAGTATCTCGCATTCCGCTGCGGAATGCAGGAAATCTTCACCTACCCTTGGGTGGAGGATGAATATATAGCGGCCGCAGGCTGTGACACTTCGGAGATGCTGAGCCTCAGTACTCCGCCCGCGCCCGACGAGAGCCACCTGCGCTCTTCACTTGTTCCCGGACTCTTAAAGGCTCTCTTTACCAATCTGCGTTACTATGACGAATTCCGTCTCTTTGAAATGACGCAGGTATTCTTTGACAAAAACTATCACTCCATCAGCGGTACGGCAGAGTTCCTGCCTGAAATGGCTCGTCACTTGGGCGCGGCATTTGCTGGCTCCGACGCAAGACATCTTTTCCGCGAGGCAAAGGGTGTTGTAGAGTACATGCACAGAGGAATCCAGTCTGAGCCGCTCTCCTTCGCACAGGTCAAAAAGCCTGTCTGGGCAGAGGAAAAGCTCTGGCTCAACATACTTATGGGTGAAGAAGTAATAGGAGAGATAGGGCTTGTCTCCATGAAAACGGCTCGTGACGCGGGAATCAAGCGCGGCGTGGCCGTGATATTCGAACTTGATGCAGAAAAGCTGGTTCCTCTTGCGTCAAGGCAGAATACATTTACCCACCTTCCCGCATATCCCCTTGTCGATTTCGACCTTTCCATAGTATTTGACGAAAATGTTACATGGGCCGAAATTGAAGCGATAGCTTTGAAGGTAGAGCTTGTCAAAAAAGTTCAGTTCCTTGACGAGTACAGAGGCGCTCAGGTAGGAGCGGGCAAAAAATCCGTTTCTTTCAGAACATGGATAGGTTCCGACACGGGAACTCTCACATCTGATAAGATAGAGACGGCTACAAAGCAAATGGTTAAGAAAATAGGCAAGAAGTTTGGCGGAGATGTAAGAGGCGCCAACTGATAACAGACACGGAGGTGTTATTATGAACCAGCAGTTTGAACAGTTTGACTCGGCACTTGATAAGCTTGAAGCTCTTATCTCCTCGCTTGCGGAGGAAAAAGAGAGATTAAAGAGAGATATAGCCGAACTGAAAGGCATAATTGACGACAGAGATCTCGAGATATTGCAGCTCCAGGAAGATGCACAGAAAAAATCTCTCGAGACGGACAACGAGAAAAAAGAGATAGAGAACAGACTGAGAGGACTTCTCGGCCGTCTCTACTCGATAGCACCGGAAGAAAAGAAAGAGGAGAGCCAATCTATCGGATAGATTGCCGACAGGGGGCGCATTAGATGGACGGACTGTCTGAAATAAGAAATCTGGGAGACGGAAAATACTCGTTCTTTGTCGGAAGGCAGAGATATACACTTACGACACGCCTTGACGAGGAGCGTTTTTTCTCCGTTGTCAGAAACGTGCAGAGTACCGTAGAGCAGTATCCCGCATCGCTGTGCCAGGATGAGCGTCTATTTCTTGCTCTGATGTCCCTCTCTTTTAACTTTGAAGAGCTGCACAGAAAAACAGAAACTTTGCTGGCTAAATTTCCCGAAAACGAGGATTTACAGTGAATTTTTCCGCTTGGCACGCTCTTGACCTGTTTTTTCTCATCCTCGGATGCTACTTTGTCATCCGGGGATGTTTTCGCGGTTTTGTCGCGGAAGTGCTTACTCTTACGGGCTTCCTGTGCAGTATGTACTTCTCCTTCAAATTATCCGCACCGGTTGGGGCTTTTCTTGTATCACTTTTCGATATAGCTCCCTATGCGGCAAAAATACTCGCAGTGATAATTGTGTGGCTTGCGATTACACTTCTGACAGCCATAGTGCGCAGCGCCTTAAAAGGCGTTATATCCGCCGTGCACCTTGGTTCCGTCGATAAAATGCTCGGGATTTTTTCGGGGCTGCTCAAGACAATAATACTCATATATGTTGTATTGATAGGGGGAATCCTCTTAGCACCAGCAGTCAATCCGACATGGATGACGGAGAGCGATGCTCTGCGTTATGCGGGACGGAATTGGCCCGCAGCGCGTCAGGTACTTATTGACTTTAACGTACTGCCCGAAGCATCAGATTTGCCGACAGGCACATTGGAGCAGATACTTCGCCCTTACAGAACGGGCGAAAACGGCCCGAAATCTCAGATATAATCTGACTGTGCGGGATAAAATATAGGAGTAAAAATAATGTTTGTAGAACAAGAGGCTTATCAGAGCCTCGAGATAGCCAAAACTATATCTCTCATATCAAAACTCTGCCGAAGCGAGCTTGGTGTTATAACCGCGTCCGAGACAGTTCCAGCCTCAGACCTTGCCGAGCTTAAAAGGAGGCAGGAGCTCTACGCCTCCGTCGAAGCATACAGAGAGAAGAAGGGCGAGCTTCCGTGGCAGAACGGAATTGCTCCGATTTCTCCCTTTCTTGCCGAGGCGGACGAAACTGGCATAATGACGGGAGAAGAGCTTCTGAAAGTAAGAATTCTCCTCTCTCTTGCAATGAAAATAAAAGAACGGCTCACATCCGAGCGGGAGACATACCCCGCATTCTCGCTCATAATAAAAGAAATAAGAGACTTTACGGAAGAGATATCCGCACTTGAAGTCATTGACGATGACGGACGTGTCTATGACTATGCCTCGGACAAATTAAGAGAGCTGCGCGCCGAAATACGCACCATAAGAGAGACCATAAGGCGCAAAGCTCACGCAATTCTCAACAGCCCCGGCATCGCTTCGATGCTGCAGGAAAGAGTGCTCACCATCCGCAGCGGCCGCCATGCGTTCCTCGTAAGGCAGGATGCCATAGGATCTTTCCCCGGTATAGCCGTGGATCGCTCCGGATCCGGAAACTCCGTATATATGGAGCCCCACTCTCTCATAATACTTAACAACAACTTCACCTCATGCAGAAGCGCAGAGCTTCACGAAGAGCAGAGAATATTAAGAGAGCTTACAGCCAAAGTTCTGAAAAGGAGCAAAGGGATTCTCGACACGGAGAGCGTCATAGGCACTCTCGACCTCTTTTACGCTCTGTCGGAAAAGAGCAGAACAGCAAGATGGAAGCTCCCCAAAATTTCGCCCAAAAAGATGTTTTCATTCAAAAACGCAAAACATCCGCTGCTTTTTGACAGAGCCGTCCCCATAGACATAAGCTGCGGAGAAAAATTCAGAATCCTTGTGGTTACAGGGCCGAACACTGGAGGCAAAACCGTCGCTCTCAAAACGGCCGGAGTCTGCACCATACTTGCCTGGATGGGCTTTCCCATTCCCGCGGCGGAAGGTTCCTGCGTCGGAGATATAGGCGAGATATTCGCGGATATCGGAGACGAGCAGAGCATAGAGCAGAGCCTCTCAACCTTCAGCGCCCATGTCAACCACATAACGGACATCCTCAAAAAAGTCACCGACCGCTCCATAGTGATGCTGGACGAACTCGGCGCGGGCACAGACCCGGAAGAGGGGGCTGCTCTCGGCATAGCACTGCTTGACTGGCTCAGGGAAAAGGGAGCGTTGGTTCTCGCCACAACGCACCATAATCCGATAAAAAGATTCGCACTCATAACGGAAAACATAGAGACTGCAAGCGTGGAGTTCAATACAGCCACACTCTCTCCGACATACAGAATACTCATAGGAATACCGGGACGCAGCAACGCTCTTCTCATCGCTGGAAAGCTCGGTATGCCGCGTGAAATAATAGAAAGAGCGCAGGAAGCCATAAGCGGCAGTGAGATATCTATGGAAAATCTGATAGGCGAACTGCACGAGAAGCGCGGAGCTCTCGAAAAAGAGAGCCGCGAGGTCGAAAGTGCAAAGGCGAAGCTCGACTCTCTGAAAAAAGATTACGAAGATAAGATAAAGGCACTGGAAGAAAAGCGCGACTCACTTATAGCCAATGCGGACAAAAAGGCAATGAGCATAGTCAGAAATGCCGAAGATTCCGCGCGCGCTCTCATAAAAAACATGGAAGCAGCGGAAGCGGAATCATCCGCGCGCAGAGAGCTGGAGAAAAAAAGAAGCCACTTCCAAAAGATAGAAGACTCCGCTGTTCGGCGCGAGGAGAAAAAGATAGCTCTCCAATCCGTAGCCGCCACGGACGGAAAATTAAAACCCGGCGACACAGTTCGCATAATAGGGACAAAGGGCACTGCCGTGGTTACAGAGGTCAAGGGAAAGAAAGTGCGCGTGCAGGCGGGCATCGCCGAAGTGGAAGTGCCGATGTCCAAGCTGACTGTTGTCACCCAGAAAGAGCTGCCTCGGCAAGCGCCTACGGTGCAGATAAAAGTGTCTCGCCCCGTCGGAGTGCCTGCATCAATAATGGTGCGCGGCATGACTATCGACGAGGCTCTGCCTATGGTGGAACAGTATCTCGACCAGGCTTACAGAGCGGGATACGACTCTGTCACAGTCATACACGGAAGAGGACAGGGCATATTACGCAAAGAAGTTCAGGAACTTTGCAAGAGGACTCCCTACATAGCGGAGCACAATCTGGGAGGCCCGGGCGAGGGAGGTTACGGCGTAACAATAGTAAGATTCAGGAAATAACCCGCAGCAGCGCACAGTTTTTTTGTTTTAAGCAAACAGTACATTACACATTATAAAAACAGATATTATTGTTATAATATGACTATGTTTTAAACAGACTACTTCCCATTGAGCTGAGGAGACGTGAGTATGAGCGCGCTAAATTTGCCAAACATGCTTAGCATATCAAGAGTATTTCTGGTTCCTATAGTGATGGTGTTCCTTACACGAAGGGGACAGTTTGGTTTCATAGAAGGCGTAAACATAGGGGATATGCTTGCAGGTTTTGTGTTCATCATAGCATCTCTTACCGATGCCGCGGACGGCTACATTGCGCGCAAAAGGGGCATAGTGACGAACCTCGGGAAATTTATAGACCCTCTCGCCGATAAAATCATGGTAGTTGCCGTGCTTGTGGCGCTGGTCGATATCCAGAGAGTTCCCGCATGGATGGTCGTAGTCATAATATCCAGAGAGTTTATAGTGACGGGGCTCCGCATGATAGCGGCTTCCGAAGGCATAGTAATCGCCGCTTCAAAGGGCGGCAAACTCAAGACAGTCAGCCAGATAATAGGAATCACACTGCTCATTTTCAACATTACGGGCGGCATGGAAGTTATGTGGGTAGCAATGTTTCTGACAATATGGTCAGGCGGAGACTACCTCATAAAGTGTATCGACCTGCTTGATTAAACCTGCGGCGCAAGCCGCTTTTTTAATATAAAAACTGGATCGGAGGTTTTTAATGTGAAAGAACAGCTTTTCAAAACAATCGAAGCTCTTGAGCCCGAAATGATCGAGACACTTTCCTCTCTTATCTCTATCCCCGCAATCAACCCCAACGACGGAGGAGAGGGGGAGTACCGCAAGGGGCTCTATCTTGCCGACAAGCTGAAGGAGCTGGGATTCGGAGAGCCCGAGGTCTATAACTCACCCGACCCCAAAGCCGCAGGCGGAGTACGCCCCAACATAATAGTCAGAATGCCTGGCAGAACATCAAAGCGCCTTTGGATAATATCACACACCGATGTCGTGCCCGAAGGCGAGCGTTCTTTGTGGAATACCGACCCATTCAAAGCCGAGATAAAAGACGGCAGAATCTACGGGAGAGGTTCCAACGACAACTGCCAGGAACTTGTATCATCCCTCTACGCGGCAGTTGCTCTTAAAAAACACAATATCACACCCGAGTACGAAGTATGCCTCTGCATGGTGGCTGACGAAGAAGTCGGAAGCAAGCACGGCATCAGCTATCTGCTCTCTCAGAATCTCTTTAAAGAAGACGACCTCGTCATAGTTCCGGACGGAGGAAACGAAAACGGCGACTTCATCGAAGTAGCCGAAAAGAGCATATGCTGGATAGAATTTGAAGTCAAAGGCGAGCAGGTTCACGCAAGTACACCGAACCTCGGCAACAATGCCTGCCGCGCCGCCAACGAGCTCTCGGTGCTTCTCGACAAAGCTCTGCACGAAGCTTTCCCCGAAACGGACAGCCTCTTCTCACCTGCAGGCTCCACATTCGAACCGACACGCCGCAATGCCAATGTACCCAATGTCAACACTGTGCCGGGACGTGAAGTATTCTGCTTTGACTGCCGTGTCCTGCCCGTGATACCTCTTGAAGATGTTATGAATGTAATTAACTCCGTCATAAAAGAGATAAGCGATAAATATAAAGTAAAAATTTCCTACACCTTCCCGCAGAAAGAACAGGCTCCCGCTCCCACGCCTTCCGACGCTCCGATAGTCGGCATACTGCGCGATGCCATGAAGGAAGTCCTTCCCGTCACACCGAAGGTCGGAGGAGTCGGAGGCGGAACATGCGCGGCCTTCTTCCGCCGCGGCGGAGTTCCCGCTGTTGTCTGGTGTCAGGAAGCCGACTGCGCTCACATGCCCAATGAATACGCGGTCATAGAGCACATCATCAACGAAGCAAAAATTTTCGCTCTTATGATGGCCGGCAAGTAAAGATAATCGTAAAAAAAGCGGACGCGGATTTTTACCGCGTCCGCTTTTTTGCTCCTCTACGCTATTTCACTTTGACTATCGTGTATATTAAAGGATATAATTATTCGATATGAAAAAGTGCTTTGACACAGAATTGTGTTTTTGTACCATTTGAAAGGTGGAGAACTCTATGGGTTTTTTTAACGGAGTAATCAAAGCTCTGGGCTTTGACCCGAACGACAGAGCGATAGCTAAGTACGAAGAAAAAGCGGCAATAATAGATTCTTTTGAAGACAGCGTCAAAAAACTTACAGATGAGGAACTGGCCGATTCTGCGGTAATGTTCAAAGAACGCCTCGATAAAGGCGAGACATTGGATGACATAATGGCCGAAGTGTTCGCAAGGGTACGCGAAGTTTCCACAAGAAAAATGGGACTGCGCCACTTTAAAGAGCAGCTCATCGGCGGTATGGCTCTTCATGACGGGAAAATATCCGAAATGAAGACAGGAGAAGGAAAGACACTTGTCGCCACACTTGCCGTTGCTCTGAATGCAATAGCGGGAAACGGCGTCCACGTAATAACGGTAAACGATTATTTGGCAAAGCGCGACGCGGAATGGATGTCCCCTGTATATAACGGAATGGGACTCTCCGTCGGTGTTATATCTCCCTTCATGAGCCAGGAGGACAGAGCGGAAGCCTACCTTAAAGACATCACCTACGGGACAAACAGCGAATTCGGCTTTGACTATCTGCGCGACAATATGGCGATACAGAAAGAACAGCAGGTTCAGCGCGGCCATTTCTACTGCATAGTCGACGAAGTTGACTCCATACTCATAGACGAAGCCAGAACGCCTCTTATAATATCGGGTCCTTCGGAAGACGACACAGAACCGTACCGCATAGCAGACAGCGTTGCAAGAGAACTCGTCCGCGGAACGGATTTTGAAGTCGAAGAAAAGGACAGAAACCTTGCTTTGACGGAAGCGGGAATTGCGAAGGCAGAACGCCTTATGAAACTGCCGAACCTCTTCACGGACTTTGCAAACTCGTCTCTTTCACACAAAATAGTACAGTCACTAAAGGCTCACCACCTCTTCCAGCGCGACGTACACTATGTCGTAAAAGACGGAGAAATAGTCATAGTAGACGAATTTACGGGACGTCTCATGTTCGGCCGCCGCTACTCGGACGGACTTCATCAGGCCATAGAGGCGAAAGAGCGAGTAAAGGTCGGACGCGAAAACCAGACACTTGCCACAATCACGCTCCAGAACTACTTCCGTCTCTATAAAAAACTTGCCGGTATGACGGGAACGGCACTCACGGAAGCTGAAGAATTCAAAGAAATATACGGTCTTGAAGTTATCGTCGTTCCGACTCACAGACCTATGGTCAGAATCGACAACGCGGATGCGATATACAAAACCATAGTAGAAAAATACAGTGCCGCGGCGGATGAAGTGGCGGAATTTCATGCAAAGGGACAGCCAGTGCTTCTCGGAACCACATCGATAGAGCACTCCGAACATGTAAGCCGCCTGCTCAAAGCGCGCAAGATACCGCACAATGTGCTGAACGCCAAGGTTCACGACAAAGAAGCCTCCATAATAGCTCAGGCGGGACGCCTCGGAGCTGTCACAGTAGCCACAAACATGGCGGGACGCGGAACTGACATAGTGCTCGGAGGAAATGCGGAATTCCTCGCCAAGGAAGAGATGTTCAAAAAAGGCATCGACCCGAAGACCGACCCAGCCGCCTATGAAGAAGTCCTTGCAGAATTCAAAGCAGTGTGCTCCGACGAGCACGACAAAGTAATAGCCGCGGGCGGACTGCGCATAATAGGAACGGAACGCCACGAGTCACGCCGCATAGACAACCAGCTCAGAGGCCGCTCGGGAAGACAGGGTGACCCCGGAGAGAGCCGCTTCTACATAGCTTTGGAAGACGACCTCATCAGACTCTTCGGCGGGGACAGAGTACAGGGTATAATGGAAAAGCTCGGAATGGAAGAGGGCGAATGTATAGAGCATCCTCTGCTCTCCAAAGCTATCGAAAATGCACAGAAAAAAGTCGAAGAGATGCACTTTGACATAAGAAAACAGCTCCTGTCATACGACAACGTCATGAACCAGCAGCGCGAGGCTGTCTACAGGGAGCGCGGCGAAATATTGAGCGATCCCGATATACAGGGACGCACACTCGGTGTTATAGAGGACACGGCAAAGGCACAGCTTGAAAAAATATTTGCGGACAAAGATGCGGAAGATAACGACCTCCAGTCCGTTTGCGTCAAGCTGAATGCGCTCTTCTGGCCGGGCATATCACGCCACATAGAAAAAGTCCAGTCCGAGCAGGAGCTTGAGGAGGCCGCGCCGAATCTGCTTGCTGAGATACGCACTCGCTTCGAGCAGAAGGCGCAGGACTTGGGCCCGGAAATATCATCCCAGATATTCAGATACATATTCCTCGAAGTTTTGGACACGGGCTGGAAAGAGCATCTGCTCGCCATGGACGAGCTGCGCCGCGGCATAGGGCTGCGCGCCATAGGACAGAAAGATCCTCTTATAGAGTACCAGTTCGAGTCATTCAACCTCTTCCAGGAGACGCTTCTCCAAATAAGAGAGGGTATAACCGAGTTTGCCCTGAGAGTATCCGTAGTCACTCAGGAACAGCATGACAACAGGAAAAAATGGGTAGAGAGCCACGATGAGTTCACCGTTCCCGAGCAGCGCACCGCGGGAGACAATGATATGGAAAATCCGGGGCTCATGGCAACCGCACAGAAGACACAGCCTATTATCAATGCCGCAAAAGTAGGACGCAATGATCCATGTCCATGCGGAAGCGGGAAAAAATACAAGCAGTGCTGCGGAAAGTAGTGATTTTTATGAAGGAGCATAAAGGCAAGTTACGGACTGCGCTCTGCACGGCGCTTCTGGCTCTTGTTATCGCAGCCGCACCTTCTTTTGCATGGGATACGAGAGAAGAGCTGCGGAGACTTAACAAAGAAGTTCCCTCCATGGACGGATTCGCACAGGCTCATGCATTGATATGGCTGAAAGACAGCGAATTTAAAATGCTCAACGACGGAACAATGGAGACAACAAAAAGAACAATAATCATGATGGGGGAAAATATCCCCGATGATTGGAAAAATATGATAATTCCCATTCCAGAAGAGGGAAAAACGGAAATCATCGACGCATCGTGGTATAACCCCATGACCACGATGAAAGAAGGCTCTCTCGAAGTTTCAAAAGAGACCTTAAAGGGCGGAGCAGAGGCGAATATAATAAAAACGCCTGATTCGGCCGTTGGACGCGCCGTGGTGCTTATCGTAAGGGAAACTCACCCAAAGAGATACGGCATAGACGCGGCGATACCCATGGCATCACACTATCCCGTATGGGAGCAGAACGTAACGGCCGAAGTCCCGGAAGGACTTGAGCTGTACCGCTATGAGCGTGACGTAAAAGAACCCGCTGTGACAAAAGAACTTGGGCTCAAAAGGTACAAGTGGACTGTTATGAACCAGGAACCGTGGAACGGCGAGGGCTTTGTCGTATACAAGAGGCCCGAGCTCGCCTTCAGTACCAAGAAGGGCGTCGTTCAGAACCTAAAAGAGATGCAGAATCTGGAAAAAAGTATACCGTCACTCCCCATCCCCTCTGTGGCGGCAAAGGGAGACAAACTTACAAGAGGTCTGAGGCTCATGCAGTGGATTGCCGAGCCGTCGCGCCTGCTTACGGGATACCCCGAAAACTGGGTGCGCCCTTCGGTTCAGATACCGGAAGAAGGCCCTTGGACTCCGTGGGAACAGACATTGCTGCTTAACCGCTGGCTTGCAAAGCTGGGGTGGGAATCATCCGTGTGGTGGCAGTCCGTAACGGAGCTTGACGAGGATAGCCCCGCGGCACTTTCTCTGTGGGCGGCTCCCGTTCTGGAAGCAAATTCCGGAAAAGGCAAGGAAGTCCTCTATCAGGCGGGGCAGATGTCAGATTTCGGCGTCACAGCGCCCGCAATAATAGGTTCCATGATATACAAACTCAACGGCGATAAATTTGTCAAGAAGAGCGTGAAGCCCGGAAGCCCTTCGGATCACAAGCTCTCATCCCTCTGGATTATGGATCTTGACGACAACGGAACAGCAAGGGGAACGCTCCAGCTTAATGTGACGGGAGGCTGGACCTCTCTCTTCTTCGGAGGAAAAAATCCGCAGAAGACGGGACTCGAATCCCTTATAAGGTCAAGGATAAATTTTGCCCTTCCGGGAATGAGGCTGACTCCTACATCCGTCGAACCCACAAAGACGGGATACAAAATTGCATTCGATGTGGTGTGTGTCCCCGGAATAGTCCAATCAGGAAATCTTCTGCTGCGTCTGCCCGGAGGCATCCCCGCACGAGTGGGTGAGATGATAGGCAAAAATTCCGACTATACTTTCCGATTCCCTTTCACCATAGATCAAAAAGTCAGGATAAACATGCCTAAGGGATATAAAGTCGTACAGCTGCCCCCAGTCAAAAAAATCGGCGAAGGCTCAAAGGCGGTTCTGAAGGAATCCATAACGCACTGGCCGAAGAAGGCCCAGCTTCTTGCAGACAGCATGTGGATAGTAAAGAGTGTCACGGTTGACAAAGATTTGGCCGGAATACTGAAGGAAGAGCTTGCTTCTTCACTCAGGTGGCCTGTCCTTGACATACCGTTCAGAAAGTAAAAGTTTTAGATTTTTATAAAGGGAGTGTTATCGCTTTGCAGAACATCACAGAGGAACTAAAACTGGCGCTTGACAGTGCCGTGCGTCATGTAGCGGAAGAGCGCGGACAGACTCTTCCCGAAGATTTTGAAGTGCGCCTTGAGCGTCCGAGACAGGCGGGACACGGTGACTGGGCTTCAAACATAGCCATGCAGCTTGCCAAACCCTTCGGAACAAACCCCAGAGAGTTGGCAACGGCCATAATAACAGCCATACCCAAGGGAGATATCGTTGAAAAAACCGAAGTAGCGGGACCGGGCTTTATGAACTTTACTCTTACGTCAAACTGGATAACGGAAGCCGTCAAGAGCGCCATAGAAAAGAAAGAGAACTACGGGCGCGTAGATGACGGCAAAAAACGCAGGGTTCAGATTGAATTTGTCAGCGCCAACCCCACAGGGCCTCTCCACATGGGACACGGACGCGGAGCTGCTGTCGGTGATATCACAGCATCCATACTGGACTTTGCCGGCTGGGATGTCGAGCGCGAATACTACATCAACGACGCGGGACTTCAGATGGAACTGCTCGGAAAATCCGCTCAGGCACGCTACTTTGAGGCTATAGGCCGCGGAGACGAAGCTCCCATGCCCGAAGACGGCTACCACGGCGAATACATGACGGACATAGCCGCAATGTATGTGGAAAAGTACGGAAATTCCCTTGCCGACAAGCCCCTTGAGGAGACACAGGAATTCTTCTCAATCGAGACAGGCAAAATCGTAATAGGAATGATAAAGAAAGACCTCGAAGATTTCGGTGTCAAGTTTGACGTATGGTTCTCGGAAAAGTCACTCTACGACGACGGACTTGTCGAGCCTGCCATGGAAGCTCTCAAAAAGCGCGACTACGCTTATGAGCAGGAAGGCGCTCTCTGGTTCCGCTCCACCATGTTCGGAGATGATAAGGACAGAGTCCTTATCCGCACAAACGGAGTGCCTACATACTTCACATCCGACGTTGCGTATCTCAAAAACAAATATGACAGAAATTTTGAAAAGCTCATCTACGTGTGGGGAGCAGACCACCACGGATATGTTCCGCGTCTTAAGTCCGTAAACAAAGCTTTCGGATACAAAGATGATGCTATTGACGTTCTGCTTATACAGATGGTCAACCTCCTTCGCGACGGCAAGCCCGTTCAGATGTCGAAGCGCGCGGGAACAATCATCACTTTAAGAGAGATAATGGACGAAGTCGGAGTGGATGCAACGCGCTTCTTCTTTGTCATCCGCCGCTGCGACAGCACAGTGGACTTCGACCTCGAGCTTGCCAAAAAGGCAACCTCCGAAAATCCCGTATTCTACGTGCAGTACGCACATGCGCGTATATGCAGCATATGCCGCGAGCTTGAAGAGCGCGGAGTGAAAATGCCTTCGATGGAAGAGTTTGACGTGTCGCTTTTGACAGACCCCACGGAACACAACCTCGTCAAAGTCATCTCGAAGATGCCCGAGGAAGTTTCCAAGTCAGCCGCCGAACTTGCGCCGCACCGTATGGCCTACTATGCCACGGAACTTGCAGAGGCTTTCCACGCATTCTACAACAGCCAGAGAATCTTAGGCATAGAAGAGCCTCTGATGAAGTCGCGCATACTCCTTATGGAAGCTGCCAGAATAGCCCTTAAAAACACATTGACGCTTCTCGGAGTCTCTGCGCCCGAGAAAATGTAAATTTGAACCGGAGCTGCAATAAATGAACGCGCCTAGGCTGCGCTGGGTAGTATATATGGCGGCGGTAACTTTTTTGACAGCGGTGCTGCTGACCTCCTTCTTCAAAGAGTTTGAACGCATCGACAATCTCTCCTCCACCCTTGATGAGAGGATGGAGGAACTCGTCGAAGAAGAACGCAAAACGCAGCAGCTCGAAAGAGACATAAATTATTACAGCACGCCGGAGGGAATGGCGCGGCTTGCGAGAGAGCAGTTCAACTTAGTTCTCTCGGGAGAGACGATATACAAAATAGAAATTACATCAAAAGACCCCTTGCACTAAAATGTGTGTAAGGTTATAATATCTGACTGTATGTCCCTGTCTCTTCTTGAAGGAAGAGACCAAAGTCCAAAGGGAGGAGGTGAAATACGTGCGATCTTACGAAATGGTAGTTATACTTCAGGCAGATCTTGAAGACCACAAAATGGTATCGGAAGAAATAGCCGAGATCGTGCGCGGTTTAGGAGCAGAGATAGAAAAGGTGGATCTCTGGGGCAAGAAGCGTTTTGCCTATCCTATCGACAAACAGATCGAGGGCTTCTACGTTCTCTACACGTTCAAGCTCGACCCCGCGCAGGTTAAGGAAATGGAGCGTCTTCTCAGTCTCAGAACCCAGGTAATACGCCAGATGGTTGTAAACCTGGAAGAGAAATAAGCTTATGTCTAAGGATTTCAACAAAGTCATAATCATGGGGCGTTTGGCCCGTGATCCCGATGTCAGGTTCACTCCGAACAAGCAGAAAGTCGCCCGTATATCGGTTGCGACGGGACGCCAGTGGAAGAACAAAATGACGGGAGAACTTCAGAGCCACACCGATTTTATATCGGTTACGGCATGGAGCTTTCTTGCGGATCTCTGCGAAAAATACCTCAAAAAAGGACGTCAGGTTCTTGTAGAGGGACGTTTGAGCACACGCGATTATGACGACGTAAAAACCGGACAGCATAGGTGGGTTACGGAAGTCGTTGCCGAAAACATCGTCCTCTTGGGCTCAGGCCGCAGAGAAGACGAGGGCTCATCGGAATACAGCCAGCGCCCCGCGGCGCCCCAGGGCGGATATAATCGCCCCGCACCTTCGGATGCAGTATCCGGAGGCGATATGGGGAGCCTGCGTGAAGAGGCCGGTTTTGAAGATGAGTTCCCTCTAGACTTTTCTGAGATGAACGGTCCTGACGGGCCGGGAGACGTTGAGATACCGTTTTAGGAAGAGGTGGAAATCTTAAATGGAAAATTCATTCAATCGCAAGCGTCGCAAGCGCAGGCCGAAGGTTTGTCATTTCTGCGTTGACAAGATTGCTCACGTAGACTACAAAGAAGTAGATAAACTCAAGAAGTACATAACAGAACGCGGAAAGATAGTGCCGCGCCGTGTAACAGGCACATGCGCGAAGCACCAGCGCCAGATAACAAGAGCTATCAAGCGCGCAAGAATCATTGCTCTGCTTCCGTTCACATCAGATTAAATTTTCTCTCATAACTGCTATAATAGCGAGAGGGCCTGTACGGCTCTCTCGTTTTTTTATAACAGAGCGCGGAGGTCATAGTGTGAAAGCAAAAAAAATTTTTGAATGGATATCGTGGGTATTCCTCAGCGTTCTTATGTACGCGTTTGGCATGGGATTCTTGTTTACTGCGCCTCTGACAATTCTGGTGGCGCCCTTCCCGTTCCTCATGCTGACAAGGCGCATCGGAGAAAGAGAAGCCTCTTTCGGTTCAGTCTTGGGCACTCTCTTCATCTACATAATTTCCGGCCCTGTTTCCGCAATAATGTACTCCCTTATTTTCGGTATAACGGGACTGCTCTTCGGTATATTGTCCCGAAGAATAAAGAACGGAACGGAATTTATCGCAGCCTGTGTATCCGCATCGGTTTTTGTGAAGATAATGTTAATGCTTATCTTTACAAAAGCGGCGGGTTTTAATCCCTTCATGCTTACGGGAGATGCCATATCGGAGATGGTCACGGGAATGGCTTCAAGCCTGAGTACCGCGGGACTTTCAGTCTCCAAATCAGCCATAAGCGACTATGCTTCAATAGTGAGCGAGGCGATATCCCTCTTGATGCCATCGATGCTGATACTATTCTCCTTCAGCGATACTATGTGCACATACGTAGCGGCTTCCTTGGCTCTCGGCAGACTGGGCTCCGAGCCTCTGCCGAAACTTCCGCCGTTCGGCACGTGGCGCTTCCCAAAAAACATATTCTGGGCCCTTATGGCGGCACTGATAACGGATTTAGCGACTAAAGCCATGCCGGACGCGAGAATATTCCTGGTGCTTTCCGCGAACCTCATGGAGGTATTGCGGACAGTATTTATGGTTCAGGGACTCTCCTTAATGTGGTATTTCATGTCAAAACACAACATAAATAAATTTCTCAAAGTTTTTCTGACCGTTTTTGCTGTCGTTTTTTCGCCGGTATCGTACATTCTCTCTATGGTCGGAATCTTTGATATCTGGTACGATTTAAGAAAGCGTTTAAGGAGGAAGAAAAAGTGAAAGTAATACTCAAACAGGACGTAAATAAGATAGGACGCAAGGGTGAGCTTCTCGAGGTCTCCGACGGATACGGACGCAACTACCTTATAGCAAGAGGTTTTGCAGAAGAGGCTACAGCCGGCAAGGTGCGTGAGCACCAGGAGCTTCAGAAGACACAGAAGGTAAAGGACGACAAGAGAGTAAAGGCCGCCGAAGAGACAAAGAAAAAACTCGGAGGCAAGGTTGTCGTGATAAAGGTAAACGCAGGTGAGGGCGGCAAACTTTTCGGAAGCGTGACTACAGCTCAGATCGCAGAAGCAGTGGCATCCGCCTACGGTACGGATATCGACAAAAAAGACATAAAGATCGACGAAGCGGTAAAACAGGCTGGTTCATTCCCATTCAAGATAAAACTCTATCCCGGAATGGATGCCGAAATGACGCTTAAAGTGGAGACAGAATAATATTGACTCAGCCGATGGGAGCAGACAGAGTTCCTCCGTTTAACCTCGAAGCCGAACGTTCGGTGCTTGGCGCATGCATGTTGGAGCGCGAGGCTCTTATGGCTGTTACGGAAGGGCTCTCTGCCGATGATTTTTATGACCCGAGGCACAGAAACGCTTTTGAAATAATATCGTCAATGGCGGAGAGGGATATAGCTGTAGACTCTCTGACCTTCCGCGAGGAGCTTATCAAGCTCGGACTGGAAGAAAAGTTCGGAGGGCTCTCCTTTATCGCCGCTCTGCTTGACGCCGTCACCACAACGGCAAACGTGGAACACCACATATCCATAGTGCGGGATAAATCTGTCCACAGGGGGCTTATCACTGTCGGAAGCGATATATCCCGCATGGGATTTTCGGAGGATGTGGAAGTTGCCGAGGCTCTTGAATCCGCAGAGCAGAAAGTGTTTGAAATAGCGCGCTCGGGACGCACCGCCAATATCAGAGGGTCAAAAGAAGTCATAAAGTCGGCTCTTTCGGAGATAGAAAAGCGGCTTGCGGGCGGTCTGACCATGACTGGCGTACCAACAGGCTTCAGAGATTTCGACAAAATGTCGGGCGGACTTCAAGCCGGGGGGCTCTATATCCTTGCTGCACGTCCCTCAATGGGAAAGACTGCATGGGCTATAAACGTGGCGCAGTATGCCGCTGTTCAGGAGAACATCCCCGTTTTGATTTTCAGCCTCGAAATGTCGGCGGAGCAGATAGCCCAGAGAATGCTCTCTTCGGAGGCAAAAGTCAATCTCAGGCAGATATTCGAATCGAGAAACCTGCAGAACGAGCAGTGGAACCAGCTCTCCAAGGCGGCGGGGAAGCTCTCCGTATGCCCTCTGTACATCGACGACAGCTCCACCCTCAACACTCTTGACCTCAGAGGAAGGTGCAGACGCTTCTTTGCGAAGCAGAAGTCGGAAAAGGGGCTCATCGTCCTAGACTATCTCCAGCTTATGAACGTGGCGCGAAAAATAGAGAACAGACAGCAGGAAGTCTCCGAAATATCCCGTGCTCTAAAAGGAGTGGCAAGGGAGTTCAAAGTTCCCGTGATAGCCCTGTCCCAGCTTTCGCGAGACGTAGAAAAACGCGGCGGAAGCAAAAAACCGCAGCTCTCCGACCTCAGAGACAGCGGAGCGATAGAGCAGGACGCAGACATGGTAATATTCCTTTATCGAGAGGCCTACTATGCGCAGGAAGAAACTCAGGACTCATCCGCGGAAGTCATAGTGGCAAAGAACAGAAACGGCCCTACGGGGAAGGTAAATTTAGTCTTCTTCAAAGAATACGCAAGATTTGAAAACGGCATAGGCATCAACTTATAAAAATTGCACAACTGAATCTTTACGAATAGTCCGCTGCGGATTTAGGAGGTTTCTCCATGAAAGCCAATTCTGTTAAGAAAACAGCCGGCAACGTATCAAATGCCAAAGGCGCGTCTCTCTTCCGAGGCTTTGCCTCCGGGGGCGGAAGTTTACAGGCCGTTCCCGAAATGCTCTTTTACTATTTAATCTTTGTCTCTCTGACACTGCCTAATATAATATTCTCAGGGACCGGCTGGTTTGATACACTCCACATAATGAAGTGGACATTTGCAATGGTCCCTATTGCTGTTATGGCACTTGTTGGAGGAACAAGGCTCGCACTGTACGGAGAAGAGAGAACGGGATTTAAGATAGATCTCTTCGGCTGGGCCTGGTTTATCATGCTCGGCTACATATCCCTCCAGCCACTTTGGGTTCCCATACTCTCATGGTCCACATATATGAAGGAGTGGCTCTTCTTTGCCACTCTCGCTGGAGCGTACGTATTCTCCTATAATCAGTTCAAAGACAGCGGCTATCATAAACTTGTACTATGGTTTGCAAACATCAACGCGGCCTTAAACGTCATATTCGCAGAACTTCTGATAAGAAACCTCAACGGCCCGTTCCCATTTATAATGAATGTTCCCGGAAACTATATAGGCAACACGGGACAGCAGAATATGTTCGCCATGTGGATCTCCATGGCGATAATGAACGGCATATATCTCCATGTCGCTTTCGGGTCTGAGGAGGGCAAAGGGCACCAGTCAAAATGGATGCAGTGGGGAAACCTTCTTATCCTTGCCGTTAATGCGTGGGGGCTTTGGAACTCGACTTCGCGAAGCGGCATTCTGGCTCTTGCCGCGGGATCTGCGGTACTTTTTATTATCGTCCTGCGATCGGGCAGCAAGCCGAAACTCAAGAGAATGTTCCAGATGTTTGCGGTCATAGCTTTTATGCTTGCCATGACATTGGGGCTGGGGCACGTCCTTCACACGGGACGTTCCGATGCTCTGGTCAGCAAAACGGAGGATATATTCAAAAATGCCGCTACTGTCGGCAACCGCGTGGAAATCTGGCGTTCTACATTCGGAGTAATCTCAACGGCGCCGATAAAGGGTGTCGGAATAGGACAGTACAAGTGGCACTACCTTGACGGACAGAGAATAGCTTTTGAGAAACACCCCGAGATGGACTGGCAGTTTACCTACTGGGCACACAGCGAATATTTGCAGTGGTACGCAGAGTTCGGACTCTTCGGCGGGCTCTTGCTCGCGGCTTTGGGAATATGGTGGCTTTGGAGCTTTATCTGCGCCATGGTGAACAAAAAAGTCCTCTCCGCGGAAGCCTCCTGGGCATGCTCACTTCTCGCCCTTGTCTGGTTTGTGGCTCTCTTCAGCAGACCGTTTCACAGAATAGAAAATGCGCTCTGGGTCGCTTTCGCATTTGCCATAATAAACAGAGAACTGCTTCCCGTGAGCTTCAAGTGGTCGGAAATTCGCCACTCATCCATATACCGCGCTCTCGGAGTATTTATGGCCGTTGTATCAGTGGCGGGCCTTATCTTCCTCTATGGCGGACTGCGCGGAGACCAGTATCTCAGAAGCTCTGTCCGGACAAACAATGCGGGACTTCAGGCTTACAAAATATCTCAGGCTATGAAAATGCCCATGGCGCGCGACGAGGCGGAAGAACAGTATGCCTATCACCTCCTTGCCGTAGCCAATGCGACACACAAGCCGGAAGACTATTCAAAGGCCATTAACCAACTCTATCGCTCATTTACGATAAGACCTCAGGCGAAACAGCTCATGGAGCTCGTGAGGTTTGCTCAGCAGACAGGAAATCAGGAACTTCTGCGCAGGCTGGTTCCTTACCTCAAGCCAGGAGCGTTCAGAGTTGTTCCGGGAGCGGCTCAGTCTCAGTAGCGTAATGCGAAAAGCTTCAAAAGCTTTCACTCTAATAGAAATAATGCTGGCAGTCGCAATTGCGGGAATAATCGCAGCGACTGCCTTGGCACCTTTGGTTTTTACCGTAAAATCCCTTGAAGACGCGCAGAAGCGCTGGAAACTAAGCACACGTGAGCGCGCTTCCGTTGACAGAATTTTTAATGACGTTCTGTCTTATGTTGAAAATCCCACATTCACATCATTCAAAATAATTCATAAAGATGGGCTGTCGGTGAAAAAAGACGACAGACTTCTTGTTTGGACATCTTCCACTGCCCGCGAAGGAAATCCCGTAAGCCTCGTGGTTTATAAAATTGTTCCTCCTCCTATGCTGAGCGGCGGAAAAGAACAGTCGGGACTCTTCCGCTGGGTGCTTAAAGACCTTAAAAGCACGATGAATCCTGCCGAAAAATCGGGAGACAAAGCCGAAACAATAAAAAGTCCCATCGAAATAGACACCGATACATTAAAAAAAGAAGACGGGCGGATGCTCGATCCCGATGTTACGGGGCTGAGCTTTTCCGTGTGGAACGGAGAAGAGTGGGCGAACGAATACAGCGGCGCCCTTCACTCAGCTCTGCAAATAGAGATAGAGACGAAGGAGGGAGTCCATGTCTACAAAGAGTGGCTGCCGGCGCTCACGAAGTGAGAACGGCTTTATCCTCGTCTCCGTAATACTCTCCGTCACGCTCCTGCTGAGTGCGGCTACCGCCTTTGCGTGGTTTGCGCGTATTCAGGTAAAGATGGTAGAGACGCGCATCTTCATAGTACAGGCCAGAAGCGCGGCGGAAATAGTCTGCTCCCTTGCCGCAAAAAAAATTGCCGCGGACAAAAACGGGTACGACAGTACCACGGAAATGCTCTATTCAAGCATATCTCAGATGAAAACAGAGCTGGGAGACTTCACTGTTACTTATAAAATAGAGCCTTTGGATGATAAAATTCCCGTGAGGGGGCTCTTTCTGCCCGACGGTGTAACGATGAGAAGCGAATACGAGACGGCCTGGACGAGAATCTGGGACTACCTCAAAAAAAGCGAGCTTGCCGCCATAGTTACAGACTTTATGGACAGCGACGAAAAACAGAAATTGGGCGGAAGCGAAAGAGAGTACAGCATCAACAGAATAGTCTCCGACCTCTCCGAGCTGAAGCTCATTCCAGAGATTGACGACGGTGTGCTTTGGGGAACGGAAAAGATACCGGGCGGACTGGGACGCTATCTCGGCATCTACGGCAAAGAAAAAATAAACGTAAATGTTGCAAGACCGGAAGTTATTGCTATACTTGACACAAGAATAGATTTATCGCAGGCACAGAGCATTGTCGCCGCAAGGATAATCTCTCCGATAAAGAGCTTGGATGATTTAAAGAAACTTCCTGCGTTTCCCGACGCCGTTGTAACTAAGCTGGCAAATGTACTTGGATTCGAGAGCACATACTTTCGTGTTGTGATGAAAGTAAAGAACAAGGCGGGGAAAGAGCGTAACTACAGAATAATATTGGAGAGAGCGGGATCATCATGCAAAATATCACGCTGGGAGGAATAGAGCCCAATGGACATTAAAGGCGGAGCAGATTTTTTTAAAAATAAAATAAGCTCAACCTCTGTCTTTAAGAAGGACGGAGTTACATCTGTAAAAAAGGTTCGCTTTGTCACACTTTCAGCTCTTGAGAAAATAAAAAAAGAAGAGCCGATCTTCGGCGAGCCGCGCATTCTGCTTGTGCCCTTTAAGACACTTGTGCTCTCTCCGTTCTCCTTTCCTTTCGGGCGCAAAGGAAAAGTTCGCGATGCTCTGAGACTCACCTTTCGTCCCATTCTCGGAGAAAGAGAGTCTATGCTGTCGGTTGTGCCTCATATAGCGGAACAGACATCAAACCTCACACGAGGAAGCGTCTGGTTTGCGGCAAAATCCGAAATAGAAGAGACGGAAGCTTTGGCTGGAAAAGATTTTATATTCTGGCCCGCTCCTCTTGCATTCATTCCCGAAAGAGACGGCTGCTCCCTTGTAATATATTGTGACGATGCCGGATATTCCGCCATGCTTTTTGAAAACAGAGAGCCGATTTTCTACAGATGGATGCCATTTTCCGACGGAGACGGTGATTCTCTTGCCGAATGGATGAGGAGCTATGCGGAATCAGTGGGGAAACCGGTATCGGAGACGGAAATCTTCCGTGACACAGAAGAATTATCCGAAGCTCTTTGCAGAAAACAGAGCCTTTCCTCAAATCTGAAAAGTTTTGAAAACTTCGACCTCTCAAACCGTGGGGTCGATATCGCACGTGAGATAGAATCCTTTACAGCCGCGGCTTTTTCGGCAATAAAGATTTTTACGGTATTAGGAGCAGTCTTTGCTCTGCTTTCTCTTGCTCTCATGGTGCAGACTTCGTTGAACGAAGACACCTTCGGCAATGCTCCGTCGGCAATATACAAAGCCTCATTCGGAGAAGAGAGCAGAAGCCCTATATCCTCCTCGTCAAAAAAACTGAGGCTTATCACCGGCGAGGGAGTCCAGATGACACTCGAGCAGACTCTGAGCAACTTCTCCGCCGCATGGAAAAACTGTCCCGAGGCATCAAACATAACCATGGACAGCGTCAGATACGGTACGGAGCGCACCGAAATTCAGGGGCTTGCGGACGGTATGACATCGATACAGGCCTTGAGCGGCGCTCTTGAGAAAAACGGATTCACATCTAAAGTCGGAGATGTTCAGCAGGTTCCCGGTTCGGGAATGCGCTTCTCTCTGACACTGACGGGGGCGGGAAAATGATTTCATTTAAAGACATCCGCGATCTGCCCGATGCGAAAAAACTTCTGAAGCTTGCCGCTGTTGCGGCCTCTCTTTGGCTTATCGGCTTCATACTTATGTCGGGTGCCCTGCTCTCTCTCTCATCTTCACGTCTGCGCCTTGAGGAGAGCGACAGAATAATCAACGCGGCAAACACGATAAAGTCATACCCCAACAGCGGAACGGATTCAAAGAGTGAACCCATAGCCGCGATCTCCGCTCTGACAGACTCTCTGGGGCTGAAGGACAGAGTGGGGCAGATGTCCTCATCCGCATCGGGGCTGGTTGTGCAGATTAATAGAATATACCCCGAAGAGCTGACAAAACTTGTCGAAGGACTTTCAAAAAACGGCCTTGAAATAAAGACTGCGGAAATAAGAGCAATGAGATCCGAAAAGGAAGGGCGCCTTATAAACATAACTCTGGCGATTGTCGGTGAACGCTGATGAAATCGATAAAAACCCTAAAGACACTCCTAATAGGCCTGGCAGGATTTGTCCTTGGCGCAATACTCTTCATGCCATGGAATGCCGTCAACGATTACATCATGGCCAAAGGGCTTGAACGTGCGGCAGAAAACGGAATATACGCATCAGTCCGTTCATGCGAGACAGACGGACTTTTCGATAAACAATTTATATACAGAGGCATAACTGCCGACTTCCCCGTTTTCAGATTTGTAACGTCCGATATCACCGTAGATCCGTACATACTGAAAACTTTGGCAAGTTCACCATCCGCAACTGTGGAGATAGGGCGCGGATACATTCTGCCCGTAACAAGACAGAAGCTCGAATGGACATCGGGAACGGCAAAAATATCCGTATCGGGAACCACAATAAGCGCGACAGAGATAAATTTCACAGGCAAATTCTCTGTGGCAGGCTTTATGGACTTCTCCACGGATACCGGCAAAATCAGCCGCGCGAAAATGACGCTTAAAGTTCCCGCAGAGCTGGACAGAGCGCTCCAAATGGTACAGGCGGGCGGGCTTCTGCCGCTTAGCCAGACAGGCCCCGGAGAATGGAAGGTGGAAAGATAATGAATATCAAAACCCACAATCTCTCCCGTCTGAAAGAGCTTGTATCGGCATTGGGAAACAAAATAAAAGATACCTCGGCGATTGAAGCAAAAAAAGATGTCGGAGAAAATACTTCCGACAAAAACGACAGAATGAGCCTCTCGCTCATAAGGCTGACGGCTTTCCTCGCAGGGCTGCTTATCGCCCTTTGCATCTGCCGTATGGGAGAGAGCTTAATAATGTCCCGTGCTCTCGACGCAAGGATGATGCTGGCGGAAAAAATTTCGACACGCACCCCGTCATTTGCGAACTCCAATCTGAATGCGGGAATATCATCTCTTGCGGAACAGAACCCATTTAGAGCCGATGTACCGGCAAATAGTGAAGATGTCAAGCAAAACAGCTATCCCATATCCTCTCTCATGCTGGTAGGCACATTGCCGAAAGTCGGAGCCTGGATAAGGGATGATGCCGGCACAAGCCTGATTCTCAAGGGGCAGGAGATAAATGGCTATAGGCTTGAAGACATATCCTACGGAAAAATCCTCCTATCTCACAGAGGGGAGTCTTATCCTCTCTACCTCATACTTTCGGGCGGCAACACAGTGGCTCCGCCGCCTCCTCCTGCGGCTGCGGGCAAAAAGACAGGCCTTGACACGTCCGCCATAGTAGCGGCAGGAGACGGCAAAGAAGGTTCAGTCCCCAGGGAGCTTGTGGACAAACTCCTAATGAACCCCTATGACGAAATAGGAAAGATGAGAATGATTCCTAACGAGGGCGGAGGAATGCGCCTTGAGAGAATAGCCCCCGACAGCGTTCTCGGAGTTGTAGGAGTTGCACAGGGAGACGTAATAAAGGCTCTGAACGGAGTCAACATAACGAACATGGGTGACATCGCCAATGCCGTAAACTCCCTCATGGCAGGCACAAGATTTGACGTCACCGTTGACAGAGGAGGAAAACCTCTGGATCTCAAATATCAGGTGAAATAATGGCTAAAGTCAGTGCGGCAAAGGGCTTCACTCTGATAGAAGTCATGGTCGCGGTCGTAATACTATCTCTTACCGCAACGGCGGCTCTGCGGCTTGTAATAATAGCCCAAAGCGCCCTTTCGGAAGCGGGGCAGAGACAGCTTCTTATGGACAGCGCTCTTGATATACAGACATCGCTGCGCATAGGCAAAGGAGAAAGTTCCGGAACAAGCGGAGATATCTCATGGGAGAGCGTGGAAAAACATCAGGAAATGCTCGGAGAAAACTTCGGAAAACTTGATTTTGACAAGAATACACCATCGGGCGATAATCGTATGGCCGACGGAGCTTTTGAGCTCAAGTGGAAAGAGCTAACGGTAAAAAATAAGGACGGCACACATATAACTCTCTGCCTTCCCGCAGAGGTCGGAACATCAAAGGGAATAGAGAAATCAACAGTCTCGTCCGATGTCAAAAAATAAAAACGCGCTCTGTCGCAGAATGAAACACGGATAATGTTTTATGCTTTTGAATATAAGGAGTGGTATGTAATGGGTAAGTATGGCAAGGCTTTTTCTCTTCTTTTCCTTCTTCTGTCATTGACTTTAATTCCGGCAGGAAACTGCGCCTATGCCGAAGATCAGGAAGAGCAGAACCTGGTTGAAGCCGCGCACCAGATGAGAAGCACGGGAAGAATACAGCTTAATTTCAAAGACCTTGAAATGGCGAAATTCATCCGCTTCATGTCGGAGCTTCTCGGAGAAAATATCCTTGTTGACCCGGCTGTAGGGGGGAAAGTATCGGTCGTTTCCCCGAAACCCATATCGATAAAAGAGTCCCGTCAGGTCATGCTCTCAGTTCTTGAGATGAACAACCTTGCTATACAGGACATGGGAGGCTACTCAAAAGTCCTGCCTTTGAGCGCAGGCCCTACGGCAAGCAACAGCGTCATAAAGGGAGATATGAGCATAGAACCGAGCGAGGCTGTCACAGTTCAGGTTGTGCCTTTGAGCTACGTAAAGGCCGGCTACATTCTTGCCCCGCTGAAATCGGCACTGCCGAACATCCAGATTACCCCCCTTGCTGACGGGAGATCCGTTCTGCTTGTAGGCAAAGCATCCCTGCTCAACCGCGGAGTCAGCATCATAAGGGCTCTCGATGCAAATGACAGCATACGCTCGATAAAAGTTTACTCAATCGCATATGCCAATGTAAAAACACTCGAAGCATCATTCAACGCAATGGCAAAAGACGTCTCGTCAAAGCTCACGGGGCTGATTGCAGTCGCGGACGAGCGTACAAGAAGACTGGTACTCATAGGCAACAGCCAGTCCCTCAGAGAGTCGGAGCGCATCCTGAAAGCTCTTGACGTGCCCTCAAAGACAGAAAACTTCCACGTCTACCGCCTGAAGAATGCGGATGCCAAAACAGTCGCGGAACAGCTCAGTCAGATACTCTCCGTAGCGGCCAAACTATCGCCCGACCCCAAAGGCGTTATGCCTTCCACAGTCGTCCCAGACCTTCCGACAAACAGCCTTGTCTTTACAGCATCTCAGGAACAGTTTAACTCACTGAAAAGCGTCCTCGAACAGCTTGATACTCAGCCGAAACAGGTGCTTCTGCGCGGCCTCATTGCGGAAGTCAACCTCAACAAACTCAACAGTGCGGGAATAGACTGGGCGGCCTGGGGCGGAGCATTGGCGGGAGACGTCATAGGAGCGGCAAATGTCCAGCTCGGAACGGCGGGTGTCCCATCACAGTTCCTCGACCTATACAACAAAATGATAACTCAGGAAGAAGTCACATACGATGCCAACGGCAATGCCGTAACCACAACAAACACGGAAGGCAAAGGGCTCATATACGCTTATGTCAAAAT
The DNA here is from genome assembly GCA_964577295.1 of uncultured Synergistaceae bacterium. Taxonomy (GTDB): domain Bacteria; phylum Synergistota; class Synergistia; order Synergistales; family Synergistaceae; genus CAZNYN01. The sequence goes on from CAZNYN010000017.1 coordinate 33,972, forward strand.
GCTCAACAAATTTGACGCTATAAACGTCCTCTCTATGCCGCGCCTCATGTGCACGGACAACTTAAAGAGCCACCTACAGGTCGGTCAGGTCATTCCTCAGATGAAGGGAAGCCTCACAGACACGACAAACCCCGGCGCAGTACAGAACAGCTACGAATACAAGGACGTGGGCTTGATACTCACAGTCACTCCTCACATAAGGAGCGGCAACCTGGTCGCGCTCGAGATAGAACAGAGAATAGAAGACCTCCTCACGACACAGGGCTCCTCAACACCCATCACCTCAAAGCGCGAGATAAAGACAAATGTCCTTGTCGCAAACGGTGAGACTGTCGTACTGGGCGGACTTATAAAAGAGGCGGAAAAAGCTCTGCGCAACAGAGTCCCCGTCCTCTCCTACATACCGCTCATAGGTAACCTTTTTAAATCAAACGAAAAACAGCGTGAGAAGATAGACCTCATGATCTTCCTGACGCCTTACATACTCGAAACGCCGCAGCACGCATCTGGCATAACCACACAGATAATAAACGAAGGACAGTCACTCAGCGAAGCGGAAGAAACAGTGCTGAAGCGCAACCATGAGGACTACAATAAATCCGTAAACAAACAGAACATAACCAAAGAAGTCTTAGATCCGACGGCAGGAGCAAAAGATAAAAAAGAAGACGCACCAAACGGTGCAGGGACCAAGTAATGGAATATCATCTTCCGCCCGCGGAAAATGTAATTGAGCTCATACCTTCGGGTGTGAGCTTGGACATACTGCGCGACAAAGGCTTTCTGCCAGTAGCTCTCGAAGGTTCTGTGCTGACAGTTGCACTCTCGGATTACACCTCCGCGGCGGAGGCACAGCTTCTCGCTGCCGCAATGGGCTGTACCGCAAAAGTTGAGCTCTGCCCGGCAAGCGAAATACAGAACCTCATAAGAAGCCTCTATGACCTCAAAAGCGGCGTCGGACAGGATACACTGAACGAAATAGAAGAAGTGGACGACCTCTCCGAACTTGCGCGTCAGGAAGTCATGAGCGACACAGTAGACGCACCCGTTGTCCGCCTCGTAAACGGCATAATGATGGAGTCCCTGAAAGAAAGAGCGACTGACATCCACATAGAGCCATACGAAGACAGAGTAGTAGTGCGCTACAGAGTCGACGGAGTTCTGCAGGACAGATACTCTCTCTCCAAGGGGCACCAGGCTCCCGTAACAAGCCGCATAAAAGTCATGGCAAACATGGACATAGCGGAAAGATTCATACCTCAGGACGGGCGCATAGGCATAAGCCTCGGGGAACGCATGGTCGACATACGAGTCAGCTCCCTGCCAACTCAGCACGGCGAGAGGCTTGTTTTACGACTGCTCGACAAAGCAAGAGGGCTTCTCACCCTGGAAGACCTTGGAATGAAAACAGTAGAGCGCGAAAGGCTTGAAACACTTATACGCCGCCCGAACGGAATGATACTCTTCACGGGCCCGACAGGTTCGGGCAAGAGCACGAGCCTCTATGCCATATTGCAGGCTCTTGCGCGTCCTCAGGTTAATATAATCACAGTAGAAGACCCTATAGAATATGACCTGCCCGGAGTGGGACAGGTTCAGGTAAATGAAAAAGCAGGACTGACATTCGCTTCCTCCTTGCGCTCTATACTGCGCCAAGACCCGGACATAATAATGATAGGAGAAATGCGTGACTTCGACACGGCGCACATAGGCATCCAGTCATCCCTGACGGGACACCTCGTGCTCTCCACTCTCCACACCAACGACTCAATATCGGCAGTCACACGCCTCACCGACATGGGCATAGAACCATACCTTGCGGCAGGCTCGCTGCTCGGCGTTGTCGCACAGCGATTGGTGCGCAGAGTATGTCCGTACTGCAAAGAAGAAGTCCCCACCTCGGGAGTTATTCTCAGAAACGGCATAACAAAATCATGGCGCGGAAAAGGCTGTCCAAAGTGCGGGGGCACAGGCTACAAGGGACGCTTCGGACTCTACGAACAATTTGACGTGACACCCGAAATACAAAACGCAATAGCTGAAAAAGCTCCGATAAGCGAACTCCGCAGGCTTGCCAGAGAGACAGGCTTCTGCACCTTGCTCGAACTTGGGCTTAAAGCAGTGGCGAACGGAGAAACCACCGCAGAAGAAATGCTCCGCGTAGTGGGAGAAGTTTAAATTGCCATTATACAGAGCGGAAGTCTACACATCAAAAGGCGACAAAAAACAACTGCGCAGAGAAGCGTCAAGCGAAAACGACCTTCTCCGCACTCTCATGTCCGAAGGCTGTACAGTCGTCTCCTTAAAAGAAGAAAAAATACGCACATGGTCGCTCTTCCACGGCAAAGAGGGCAAAGCGCGAAAACTCAGCCTCGAAGAGCAGCACCTATTCTGCACTACACTCTGCTCATTTATGAGAAGCGGCCTGTCACTGACAGAAGTCCTCAGACTGCTGCAAAAACAGACCAGAGACAAATCTCTCAAGCCCGTCTTCACAAAACTAAGAGAATCAGTAGAAGGAGGACGTTCTCTGGCATCCTCCATGCAGGCTCTCGAAGTATTCCGTCCGAGCCTCACAGGCATGGTTGAGTCGGGAGAAAAATCCTCGTCCCTTGCCGACATACTGGAAAAAGCTGCTGAACTCATACACAACGAAATACAGCTTCGCAGAAAAATACAATCATCCCTCACATACCCCATACTAATGCTTATAGTGGGGCTCGGTGTAGTAGTATTCCTGCTCAGCTTTGTAGTCCCAAAACTTACCGAACTCGTAGTAGAATCCGGAGCGGAACTTCCCTTCATAACAAAAATGCTGATCTTCATCTCAAACGCCGTGCGAGTAGGCTTCATCCCATTCATAAGCCTCGTCGCCATTGCAATATTCTGGTGCAGAAGAAACAACAAAAAAATCAAACTGCCAATGTTTAAAGACGTAAGAGACAACATCGCCTTTGCAATGATATTCTCCCAGATAGGCACTCTCATAAAAGCCGGCATACCTCTGGTACAGGCTCTCAAACTTACAGCGCCCCTCGACCCCGTAAAAGGCCGCCTTGCAATCGTCTCCGAACACATAAGACAAGGCTACCGCTTCTCTCAGGGACTTGAAAAAGAAGGCTCGTTCCCCGAAGAAATAGTCACGGTAGTAAGAGTGGGAGAAAGCGGAGGCAACCTCCCCGACAGCCTGAACCGCCTAGGCGCGAACTGCTGGGACTACGCCCAGTCATCAATGCAAAAATGGGCAACACTTGCCGAACCTATGATAATACTAGTAATGGGAGGACTTGTAGGTTTCGTCGTAATAGCAGTCCTACTGCCAATATTCGACCTGTCATCGCTTGCCGCCAGGTAAGGAGAATAAACTATGCGCCTTTTAAAATCTAAATGTATTGACTATATATTATTGCTTCTCATGTGTGCTGTCGCATTGCTCTTTGCGTCCGCCTATTGGATTCAGCGGATTTACGGCGTAAATACAACATTGCAGCAAGTTGTGTTTCACATAATGGTACCGACACTGGCTTCCGCAGACTCTTACTACATAAAAAGCTACCTGCGCAATGTAATGCCATGGTCACT
>CAZNYN010000018.1:0-35733 GCA_964577295.1 uncultured Synergistaceae bacterium
ATTTTGCCCTTTGTTCTTTTCCAGAGAGAGAGGTATGCCTCTCTTGCGTCTTTTAGGTGGGCGGAGGTTGCTTTTACCGCTCCTTCGATGTTTTTGCTTTCTACAAGCTGTATGATTTCAAGGTGTTCCGCCAGGGCTTTTTCCGTACGGTTAGGCTCTCTGAAGGAGACCATTCTGAAGGTTCGCAGGTATTTTTGGGTGGAGCTGATTTGTTCTTTGAGGCGCGGCATTCCGCAGGAGTCGTAAATTCTTTCGTTGAATTTTGATGTCCAAAAGCAGACTTTGTCCGTATCGTTTTCTCTATGGGCTTTGACCGCGTTGCTGCAGTACATTTTAAGCTCGTCAATCTCGTCTTTTGTGATTTTGTCTATTACTATTTTAATGGCGCAGATTTCAAGAGCTTCTCTTATTGTGTAATATTCTATGATGTCGTCCTCCGTGTATTCGGATACGACTATTCCTTTTCGCGGAATTTGTTTTATCAGCCCTTCGCTTTCCAGAACGCGCAGAGCCTCTCTTACCGGCATGCGGCTTACTCCGAGCTGCTGGGCTATCTCCACTTCTATAAGCCGTTCCCCGCTTTGGATGTCTCCGTTAAGTATGTGTTTTCTAAGGAGATTTGCGACCTCTGTTCTGAGTGGGCTGGTCTGCACCGCATCGAGTCCTTCATCCAATTTGACAGTCATTTTTTCTCCACTCCTCTTTCATAGCTCTAAACCAGTTAATGGTATCACAACTTTCATTTTTTATCCCGGGAACAAAAATTTCGTATTAAAAATCTCTTGACATAATTTCCCTAACAGCTATTATTATACACACAAAATGTATCCATGGATACATGGATACATGAAAATCCCGGCCGGATTTTGAAGTATGGGTTCTTATCTGTCATAATTTCATTATTTACTATTTATCCGTTTTGTTGTTTTGTAAGGTGTAGCTTAGCATAATAAAAATCACAGGGAGGAATAGTCAACATGAAACGCACAACATTATTAGCTCTTTCCGCTTTTATTATCACAGTTTTTGCATGTGCCGCAAGTGCGGCGTCTTATCCGTCAAGGCCCTTTGAGTTCCTTGCACCGGCAGGAGCCGGCGGCGGCTGGGATACGACGATAAGAATGGTCGGTAAGGTTCTTGCCGAAGAGAAGATTATCACACAGCCTATGCCTGTTACGAATAAGCCCGGAGGCGGCGGCGCGGTAAACCTTGCCTATATGCAGAAGAAAAAGAATAATCCCTACACAATCACAGTCTATTCACCCCCGATTCTTCTTATTAACCTGAGCGGACAGACGGAGCTGGGATATAAGAACCTGACACCTATCGCAATGCTTATTAATGACTTCGGAGCCTATGCCGTGCCGAAGAACTCAAAGTTCAATACAATCAAGGACGTTATGGATGCCTTGAAAAAAGACCCCAAGAGTGTAAAGGTCGGCGGCACAAGCTCTGCCGGAAGTATGGACCACCTTCAGTTCCTGCAGGCTGCTAAGGCGGCAGGCGTGAAGAATCTTAAGGAAATCCCCTATATCTCTCTCCAGGAAGGCAGCATGGCTTCGCTTATGGGCGGTCACATAGACCTTCTTTCGACAGGTATGGCGGAGACGGTCGGAGCGTTTGAAGCCGGAGACATTAAGGTTCTCGCAGTGAGTTCACCGAAGAGAATTAAGACAGGCGTGCTTTCAAAGGTACCGACACTTAAAGAAGCCGGCATAGACACAGTGTTTATCAACTGGCGCGGACTTTTCGGAACACCGGGAATGGGCAATGCGGAGCGCGACTACATGGCTGGCGCTCTCAAGAAGATGAGCGCGACAAAGGCATGGAAAGATGTCTGCACAAAGAACGGATGGGAAGCCGAGTACATGAACTCTGCAGACTTTACAAAATTCCTCGATAAGACTAACGAAGAGTATAAAGTGCTTCTCGGAGAAATAGGTTTCCTTAAGAAGTAAGATTGTAAAAAATTCAGCGTTTGAAAGATGATACGGCAGGATTTCCTGCCGTATCATTAATAAGAGGGATGGTGAAGGCTTGTGAATCCGGAAATGGTAGTTGGATTATTCTCTGCTTTATTCGGGACTGTTTATACGGTAGCCGCGTGGAATCTGCCAGATGCCGCTATTGGAAATCCCATGGCTCCGAAATATTTTCCGCTTGTTGTGGGGATTCTCTCGATAATTTTTTCTGTTCTGCTCCTTCTAAAAGCTTCAAAAAATAAGTCTTTTGTAAAGAAAAAGAAGAGCGCCGATCCCGGGTATTGGGTGCTTATCGCAGGTCTTATCGCCTCATGTCTGATATATGCCCTTATTTTGGAAAGAATCGGTTTTCTTATCGCCACGCCGCTCTTTCTCGGTTCGATGCTCTTTCTGGTCAACGGCCTCGGCGGCTGGAAGATGAATGTGCTGGTCTCGGTTCTCTTTTCGTCGGGTGTCTGGTACATATTTGAAAAAATCTTTATGATTACTCTTCCATAGGGGGATGTCCGGATGGAAACTTTACAGCTTTTAATGTCAGGATTTGCCAGTGCTCTAACTCCTCTGAATATTATGTGGGTTTTGGCGGGCTCGGCTCTGGGTACTGTTTTGGGAATGCTTCCCGGTCTTGGCCCTACTACGGGAATCGCGCTTTTGATGCCCCTTACATTTACTATGGCTCCGGATACAGCTCTTGTGACTATGTGCGCCATATATTACGGAGCAATGTTCGGAGGCTCCAGAAGCTCAATCCTGCTCAATGTTCCGGGAGACGGAGCCGCTGTCGCGTCATGCTTTGACGGATATCCCATGTGCCTTAACGGCGAAGGAGAAGCCGCTCTTGCAATATCGGCAATAGCTTCTTTTATAGGCGGGCTTATAGCAACGATAGCATTTGTTGTCATAGCAGTTCCCGTCGCCAGGTTTGCTCTCAAATTCGGGCCTCCCGAATATTTTATGCTTATGTGTTTTGCTCTCGCAGCTACAGCAGCTATATCAAAGGAAGCAATGCTCAAAGGTCTTCTTTCGATGGCTTTGGGACTTATGATTGCCACAGTCGGAATCGACCCGCAGTCGGGCGCTATCAGGTTTACTTTCGGAATCCCCGCTCTTCAGACTGGAATTGATTTTGTAATAGTCATTATCGGAGTATATGGTCTGGGCGAAGTATTCCACAATATGGAGCATATTAGGTCTGACCTCGGAGTGAAGGTTCAGAGCAAGTTCGGGCGTATATGGGTATCGATGGAGCAGTTTAAGCGCTGCTGGTGGCCTATGATTCGCCAGACTCCTGTCGGCTTTTTTGTCGGAGTGCTTCCCGGAGCCGGAGCTACCATAGCGGCTCTTATGGCTTACAACAATGAAAAGCAGCTTTCAAAGAATCCGGAGAATTTCGGCAAAGGCGAGATCGTCGGACTTGCCGCTCCCGAAGCTTCAAACAATGCCTGCTCCGTGGGAGCTCTTATTCCTATGATGACTTTGGGAGTTCCGGGGTCGGGAACAACGGCTGTTATGCTCGGAGCTCTTATGATTTTGGGACTTCAGCCCGGGCCGCTTCTTTTCCAGCAGCATGCAGATATAGCATGGACTGTTATAGCAAGTATGTTTATAGGAAATATTATCTGCGCTTTTATCAATATACCTCTTGCCAGCCTTCTTGTAAGAGTTTTGGCTGTGCCTACCAAGATACTCTATCCTGTCATAGTTGCTATGGCTCTTATCGGCGTATATACGATAAACTTCAGCACTTTGGATTTTGTCCTTTTGGTAATATTCGGTCTTATCGGTTACTTCATGAAGAAGTATAAAGTTCCTACTTCGCCTTTGATTTTGGCTGTCGTCGTCGGAGTCTCTATGGAGCAGTCTTTCAGACAGTCCATGATGCTTTCCGACGGAAATATCTCCATTCTTTTCCGCTCCGCGATATGCTGGGTGCTTTTCTTCCTTACCATATTCTCAATTGTATGGCCCTTTATAAGCGATTGGAACAAAAAGAGAAAGGCGAAAGCGGCATAGAGTCAGGTTTGTAAAAGAGAGAGTGTAAAATGTCTGCTTCATCCGCTGTTTGCCAAAGCGGCGGATGAGAAGAACTCTCGCCTTAGCAGAGATTTTCCTATCTTTATCAGGAAAGGTGATGAATAGGGTTGCAATTATTTCGTACCGCAAGTGCGGGGACATTGGAGTCCTCCGACTGCATTGTAACTATTGCCCCTTCGGATAAATATAATCTTGATTACAGGGGCGCGAACAAGGTATTGTTTGAAGAGAGAACAGATTCTCTCGTGAAAAGAATATTGCAGAAAAATTCCGTCCTGTGCGCCGATGTCCTGATTCAGGATCAGGGAGCCTTGGCTGTGACAATAAAGGCGCGTCTTGAAGCCGCTCTTTTCAGAGCAGCAGTGGAGCTGTAAAGATGAATATTTGCCGTTCGATGCTATACATACCCGGAGATTCTCCGGGAAAGATTCAGCACGCCCCTATATTTGACGCAGACGGCATCCTCCTTGACCTCGAAGATGCGGTCGCTCTCAGTGAGAAGGATTCCGCAAGAAGAATGGTCGGATGGTTTCTCAGAGACTATGATTTTAAAAACCTTGTAGTGACGGTGAGAGTAAACGGAGCCGACACAAAATTTTTTAAAGATGATCTTGAGGAGATAATTCCCGAAGCGCCCTACGCAGTTCGCATTCCGAAATGCGACGGGCCTAAGGATGTTCTGCTCGCAGACAGGCTTATTACGGAAATAGAAGAGCGTCACGGAATGGCTCACGGAAAAGTGAAGATACATGCGATGATAGAGACAGCCGTAGGAATCGAAAACGCTTTCCTTATGGCATCAGCTTCTCCGAGAGTTAAGGCCCTTACCCTTGGCGGACAGGATCTTACCGCCGATATGGGAGTGAGAAAGACAAAGGAGGGCGCGGAGCTTTTCTATGCGAGAAGCCGCGTCTCCGTTGCGGCGCACGCCGCCGGAATTGAAGCCTATGACACAATATGGGCCGACATCAATGACAAAGAGGGATTGTACGAAGAGACAAAGCGCATAATAGGCCTCGGCTTCACGGGCAAAGCTGCCATAAGTCCCGACCAGTGCGAGATTATCAACAGTGCGTTCATGCCTGACGAAAAAGAGCTGCGCAAAGCCTGCAGGATTGTCGAAGCTGCCGAAAAGGCAGAGAAAGAGGGCAAAGGCGTTATTGCCGTAGACGGAAAGATGGTTGACGCTCCCGTTGTCACAAGAGCGCGCCATTTGGTCTCTCTTGCAGAGGCATGCGGTGCGGAAAGGGGCGCTTCTATATGAATACTGTGCTGAATTCTCTCGGAAGAAGCGTACTTACAGATATCCCGGGAGTGGGAAGCTTCAAACCCTACGAATCTCCCTTTGCCATGTTTGATATTCCTCATGCGGGGCGCACAATCCGCCCTGAGATGCGCTGCGCGCCTCTGTCGTCCGGCAAGGTTCGCAAGTCCCTGAGAGAAGCCGTGGAAAAGAGCGGACTTCAGGACGGAATGACAATATCTTTTCACCACCACCTCAGAAACGGGGACTCTGTCATTCCTATGGTGCTTGCGGAGCTTTCGGCAATGGGGTTCAAAAATCTTACCTTTGCTCCGAGTTCCATTCCCGACGTTCACGACTGTATAGCCGACTATATAAGAAGCGGACTTATCACAAAACTTTACACATCGGGAGTCCGCGGCAAGCTCGGCAAACTGCTTTCAAGCGGCGAGTTTGACATCCCAGTTGTGATAAGAAGCCACGGAGGCAGAGCCAGAGCCATTGAAGAAGGTTCTATATCAATAGACGTAGCTTTTCTCGCCGCCCCCTCATGCGATGCAATGGGCAACATAACAGGAAGCTCAGGTCCTTCCGCCTGCGGTTCTCTCGGATATGCGATTACAGATGCGAGAAACGCGAAGTGCACCGTAGCCATTACGGACAACCTTGTTGAATATCCTCTTGCTCCGCGCATTTCCATACCTCAGTATCTTGTCGACCACATAGTTGTGACAGAGAGCTTGGGAGACCCGGCAAAGATAGCAAGCGGGGCTGCCCGCATAACGAAAAATCCCGTAGACCTCAAAATTGCGAGAGACACTTTCCTTCTTATGAAAGCGGCAGGAATAGTAACTCCGGGATTTTCCTTCCAGATGGGTGTCGGAGGCGCGAGCCTCGCAGCGGCTGTATATCTTGAGAAATATATGAAAGAGAAGGGCATAGTCGGAGGCTTCGGAATAGGCGGAGTCGGGGGCTATATGGCAGACATGCTCCGTCAGGGACTCTTTAAAACTCTGTTTGACGTTCAGAGTTTCGATTCTGTCGTCACAAAGTCCATAACGGAAAACCCCTCTCACATAGAGATAGACGCGTCATGGTACGCCAACCCCTTCAACGGAGGCTGCGTAGTTCACAATCTTGACTGCGTGATACTTTCGGCTCTCGAAGTCGATACGGACTTTAATGTGAATGTGCTTACCGGCAACGACGGAGTTTTAAGGGGCGCATCGGGAGGACATCAAGACACTGCCGCCGGAGCCAAGCTCTCTATAGTGGTTCTTCCTCTTTTCAGAGCGGGAGTCCCGGGAATAAAGTCGAAAGTAACGACAATAACAACGCCGGGCGAGAGTGTGGACGCCATAGTTACGGACAGAGGCATCTGCATTAATCCGAGGAGAGAGGATCTCCTTGAGTCTGTCGGCAAAGCCGGGCTTCCCATATACGACATAAGCAAGCTTAAAGCGGAAGCCGAGTCCTTGACAGGCGTTCCGAAGCCTATTGAGTTCAACAGAGAAAAGGCTGCGGCTTACGTCGAATACAGAGACGGAACTCTCATTGACACGGTCTGGGCTCTTAAATAGACAGACAAAAACAGATCAGGCCATCCCTTATACACTTTAAATGTGCGCTTCGTCGGCTGTTCCGCACGAAGCGCGCATGACATGTAAAACCTTTCCCATGCAGAGAAAAACATAAATATATTTTTATTATATTGGACGATTACGTATTTTTAAATGGTATAATCTTCTGCATTGCCGAGGCAAAAGAGCATTCGTTTAACGACGAAGTGCCTCTTGCTCTGTATCCGTAAGGCAGAGTGCTAGTGAAGAAAAAGTGATGACGCGTATTATATAAGGTGCAGTATAGCCGAAATGTAAATAAAATTTGGGTATAGGAACAAATTTCGTGACTTATGCCGAGAGTGCCGTCGTTGAAAATCTATGGCATAATGGTATGTTGTGTGATATAAATAGAAATATTCTATTTATTGTGACATTTGAAAAATACTAGGTATTTTATCCCGAGTGTGAGATAATGAAAAACGACTTACAAAAAACAACAAATCCGGCTAAATGTCGGTGAATCCTTGAGGAGGTATTATGCAATGACACGCAAGATGGTAACTCTGGACGGAAATGAAGCAGCGGCACATGTGGCACATGCGGTAAACGAAGTCATAGCTATCTACCCAATAACACCCTCATCACCGATGGGTGAATGGTCGGATCAGTGGACTGCGGAAGGACGCACCAACATCTGGGGCACAGTTCCCCTCGTTGAGGAAATGCAGAGCGAAGGAGGCGCGTCAGGCGCTTATCACGGAGCCCTGCAGGCCGGAGCTCTCGGCACAACCTTCACAGCATCCCAGGGGCTTCTTCTTATGATTCCCAACATGTACAAAATAGCGGGAGAACTCACAAGCACAGTAATGCACGTAACGGCGAGAAGCCTTGCGACACACGCTCTCTCCATATTCGGAGATCACTCCGACGTAATGGCGGTTCGCTCCACAGGCTGGTCAATGCTCTGCTCATCCACAGTGCAGGAAGTAATGGACATGGCACTTATAGCTCAGATGAGCACACTCGAAAGCCGCGTTCCCGTACTCCACTTCTTCGACGGATTCAGAACAAGCCACGAAGAAATGAAAGTCGAAGAAATATCCTATGACGACATGAAAGCCCTCATAGACAACGAAGCAGTCAGAAACCACCGCTGGAACAGACTCAGCCCCGACATGCCATGCATACGCGGAACGGCACAGAACCCCGACGTATACTTCCAGGCTAGGGAAGCCTGCTCTTCATACTTTGCGGCAGTTCCCGACATCACCCAGAAAGCCATGGACAAATTCGCAAAACAGATAGGCAGACAGTACCACCTCTTCGACTACTACGGCTGCGACGATGCCGAACGCGTAATAGTAATAATGGGCTCCGGCTCCGCAGTGGCAAGAGAAGCGGCAGAAAAACTCATAGCGGCCGGAGAAAAAATAGGAGTACTCGTAGTACGCCTCTTCAGACCCTTTGACATATCAAGATTCCTCCGCGCCCTCCCCGCTACAGTCAGAAGCATAGCAGTCCTCGACCGCTGCAAAGAACCCACATCCATAAGCGAACCCCTCTGCGCCGATGTAAAAGAAGCACTCTCCGGCACAGACATAACAATAGTGGGCGGACGCTACGGCCTCTCCTCCAAAGACTTCACCCCCGCAATGGTCAAGGCAGTATTTGACGAACTTAAAAAAGCCATGCCCAAAGACAGCTTCACAATAGGCATAGAAGACGACCTCAACTTCTCAAGCCTCGAATACGATCCCTCATTTGACACAGAAGACCCCAAGACAGTCCGCTGCCTCTTCTACGGACTCGGCTCGGACGGAACTGTCGGAGCAAACAAAAACTCAATAAAAATAATAGGCGGAGAGACAGAACTCTACGCTCAGGGCTACTACAGCTACGACTCCAAAAAATCCGGAGGCATAACAGTAAGCCATCTCAGATTCGGTCCCAACCCCATACTCGCAAGCTACATGATAAACAAAGCAAACTTCGTAGCCTGCCACGTATACAGCTTCCTCGAAAAACTCGACGTACTCAAGGGTGCGGCTCAGGGCGGCACATTCCTCCTCAACAGCCCCTTCGGCCCCGAAGAAGTCTGGGACAAACTCCCCATGACGACACAGAAACACATAATAGACAAAAAACTCAAATTCTACACAATAGACGCAGTCAAAATAGCCAAAGAAACAGGCATGGGCGGACGCACCAACACAATCATGCAGACCTGCTTCTTCGCAATCAGCGGCGTCCTTGAAAAAGAAACAGCCATAGCTGCCATCAAAGACTCAATCGTCAAAAGCTACACAAGAAAAGGACAGGCAATAGTAGACAAAAACATAGCGGCAGTAGACGCGACACTCGCCAACCTCTACCAGGTAACAGTGCCCGCCGAAGCCACAAGCACATTCGACATACTGCCTCCCGTAGCCGACGACGCGCCAGAATTCGTCAAAGACATACTCGGCCCCATGATGATACTCGAAGGAGACAGCCTCCCCGTATCAGCCATGAGCGAAGACGGCACATTCCCAAGTGCAACGACACAGTACGAAAAGCGCAACATAGCCATAGACATCCCCTCATGGGACCCCGCACTCTGCATCCAGTGCGGCAAATGCTCCCTTGTCTGCCCCCATGCCGCTATACGCGCCAAAATATACGACCCAGAACTTCTGGCAGACGCACCCGAAACCTTCAAATCAGCCGACGCCAAATGGAAAAACTTTGAAGGAGCCAAATACACTGTACAGATAGCGCCCGAAGACTGCACAGGCTGCGGACTCTGCGCCCACAACTGCCCAGTCAAAGCCAAAGAAGGCACAGACAAGAGACCTCTCGTAATGGTAAACCAGATGGAAGTCCGTCTGCCCGAGCGCGACAACTGGAACTTCTTCCTTGAAATCCCGGAAGCAGACAGAAACAAACTCAACACCTCCACAGTCAAAGACGTACAGCTCCTCCGTCCCCTCTTTGAATTCTCAGGAGCATGCGCGGGATGCGGAGAGACACCGTACCTCAAACTCCTCTCCTCACTCTTCGGAGACAGAGCAATGATAGCCAACGCCACAGGCTGCAGCTCCATATACGGAGGCAACCTCCCCACGACACCGTGGGCAGTAAACGAAGAAGGCAGAGGTCCCGCATGGAGCAACTCCCTCTTTGAAGACGCGGCGGAATTCGGACTCGGATTCAGACTCACAATAGACAAACATGCCCAGTACGCAGCAGAACTCCTCCAGAGAATGGAACCCGTACTCGGAGAAGACATAGTCAAAACAATACTTGACGCGCCTCAGAACACAGAAGAAGAAATAAAGAAAGTACAGGAAAAAGTCGAAGACCTCAAACACATCCTCGAACACCATATATGCACCGAAGAAGCCGAAGAAATGGCCTCACTGGCAGACTGCCTCGTCAAAAAGAGCGTATGGTGCGTCGGAGGAGACGGATGGGCATACGACATAGGCTACGGCGGACTTGACCACGTAATAGCCTCAGGCAAAAACATAAACATCCTTGTCCTCGACACAGAAGTCTACTCCAACACAGGCGGACAGATGTCAAAATCAACGCCGAGAGGCGCGGTAGCCAAATTTGCCGCGGCAGGCAAAAAAATGGGCAAGAAAGACCTCGCCCTCATGGCTATGAGCTACGGCAACGTATACGTAGGCAAAGTGGCGCTCGGAGCGAACGACGCCCACACAGTCAAAGTATTTAAGGAAGCCGAAGCCTACAACGGCCCGTCCCTCATAATAGCCTACAGCCACTGCATAGCGCACGGCATAGACATGGTCAAAGGCCTCGACCAGCAGAAAAAAGCTGTCGAATCCGGCCACTGGATGCTCATGCGCTACAACCCCGACCTTGCCAAAGAAGGCAAAAACCCGCTTACAATAGACTGCAAAGAGCCGACGCTCCCGCTTAAAGACTACGTCTACAACGAAGCGCGCTACAAGAGCCTGGCATCCCAGCAGCCGGAAAAAGCGGCGGAACTCCTTGCCGAAGAAGAGAAAGACATAAAGGCCCGCTGGCGCTACTACAGCCACATGGCTGCTATGAAAATGGAGGATTAGTTTTAAATGTCAAAAGAAGTAAAGCAAGAGATAAAGGACAGCATGGGACGAGTCATTGCCACAAAAGTTACTGTGGTGAAGGAGAGCGTCAAATCCGATAAGGCGGAGCAGATTATAAATATTCCTCAGACCGAAGTTAAGGCCGCAAAAGAGGAATCTCCGTCGATAGAAATTAAAGAAGCTGCCCCTGTCAAAAAGGAGCAGAAGCCCAAAGCGCGCGTCGGAATCATGGAGACAGCCTTCCGTGATGCTCATCAGTCGATAATGGCGACAAGACTTCGCACTGATGACATGCTACCGATATGCGAGGCTATGGATGAGGTCGGATACCACTCTATAGAGATGTGGGGCGGAGCAACATTTGACTCCGCAATGCGCTTTCTCAATGAAGACCCGTGGGAGAGACTCAGACAGATAAAGAAACGTCTGAAGAACACAAAGACTCAGATGCTTATGCGCGGACAGAATATTGTCGGCTACAGACACTATTCCGACGAAGTAGTGCGTGAATTTGTAAAGCGCGCTCTCGGCAACGGCATAGACATAGTGAGAGTCTTTGACGCTCTCAATGACCTCCGCAACATGTCAATAGCGGCGGATGCAGTCAAAAAAGAGGGCGGAGAGCTTCAGATGACAATCTCCTACACAATATCTCCCGTCCACACTCTTGACCTCTTCGCGAAACAGGCGAAGGACATGGCCGACATGGGAGCGGATTCAATCTGCATAAAAGACATGGCAGGGCTTCTCTCTCCGGTGGCTGCTTCGTCACTTGTAAAGGCGATAAAGGCGAAGGTTAATCTTCCCGTTCAGATTCACAGCCACTACACGAGCGGAATGGCGGCAATGTCCTACATGGCGGCGCTCGAAGCCGGAGCTGACGTTGTGGACTGCGCGATATCTCCCTTCGCAATGGGGACAAGCCAGCCTGCTACGGAAGCTATAGTAGCTGCTCTTAAGGGCGGGCCTCTCGATACGGGGCTTTCCCTCGAAAAGCTCCTGCCTGTCGCGAACCACTATGAAAATCTTAAAAACAAGTACAGCGACATAATCATGGGAGTGAGCGGAGTCAACATCAACATTCTGCTCTACCAGATACCGGGAGGCATGTATTCCAACCTTCAGAGCCAGCTCAAAGAGGGCGGATGCCTCGATAAGTTCCAGCAGGTTATGGAAGAAGTTCCGCGCGTGCGCAAAGAGATGGGATATCCGCCTCTTGTCACACCGACAAGCCAGATAGTCGGAACTCAGGCCGCAATGAATGTAATAGCGGGCGAGCGCTGGAAGATGGTTCCGAAGGAAGTCTATCAGTATTTCCGCGGTTACTACGGCAAGACACCTGCTCCCGTCGACCCCGAGATACAGAAGAAGGTTCTTGGCGATGAGATTCCCATTACATGCCGTCCCGGAGAGAAGATAGCTCCCGAAATCGAAGCGGCGCGCAGAGAAATAGGCATATATGCCACACAGCCGGAAGATATCTTGAGCTACATACTCTTCCCGCAGGTTGCCAAAGACTTCCTGCCGAGCAAGTACATGAAAGAGACTATGGTTGATATAGGACTTCAGGAGCAGTATGACCCTGACGCTTATCCCATAATATAGCAGACCAAAGAGGCGGCGGAAGAGATTCTGCCGCCATTTATGTCACTGCAGGCAAAGATGCTCTTGGCAAAGATGTAAAATACATATAAATTTATCTCACATATTATTGAATGCAGAGGTGTTGACGGCGATGAAATATTCACAGATGGACAAAGAAGCGCTGCTTTGCGAGAAGTCTAAGCTCACGGCGCAGTATGAGGACTATAAATCAAAAGGCCTTAAGCTCAATATGGCGAGGGGAAAGCCCGGGGCGGAGCAGCTTGCCATATCAATGCCTATGCTCGATGTATTAAATTCATCAAGCGACTGCCGTGCCGATGACGGAGCAGACTGCCGCAACTACGGTGAACTTTCAGGCATAAGCGACGCGAAAAAATTGTTCTCAGAATATATGGGAGTAGAGGCGGACGAGATAATTGTCGTAGGCTCCACCTCTTTGACATTTATGTATGACTGCCTTGCGCGCGCCATGCTGACGGGAGTATTGGACTCGGAACAGCCGTGGGGAAAGTATGAGAAGATAAAATTTATATGCCCGGTTCCCGGCTATGACCGCCACTTCAGTATATGCGAATTTCTCGGCATAGAGATGATAAACGTCCCTCTCACAGAGTGGGGCCCGGATATGGATATGATAGAGAAGCTCGTCGCTTCCGACGAGACGATAAAGGGCATGTGGTGCGTGCCTAAGTACACAAACCCCCTCGGCGGAGTCTATTCCGACGAAGCCGTGCGCCGCATAGCCTCGATGGAGACAAAGGCCGCAGACTTCCGCGTATTCTGGGACAACGCCTATGCCGTGCACAAGGTGTATAAGGACGTTCCTCTCCTCAACCTCCTCGACGAGTGCAAAAAGGCGGGACATCCAAACAGGGCTTATATGTTCGGCTCTACGTCAAAGATCACATTCCCGGGAGCGGGAGTGGGTTTCTTCGCAGCGTCAAAGGAGAATATCGACTTTACTTTAAAGCAGATGGGCAGCCAGGCCATAGGCTATGACAAGATGAACATGCTGCGCCATGTGAGATTCTTCAAGGACTACAACGGCATATTGGAAATTATGGAGAAGCACGCGGCTATACTGCGTCCGCGCTTCGATGCGGTCTTAAACGCCCTGGACGGAGAGCTCTCCGAGCCCGCTGTCGGCTCATGGGTTAAGCCCGACGGAGGCTACTTTGTCACATACATAGCGGAGAAAAACTGCGCTAAGAGAATAGTCGCTCTGTGCAAGGAAGCTGGAGTCACACTCACGGGAGCGGGAGCCACACACCCGTACCACAAAGACCCCGATGATTCCTACATACGCATAGCTCCGAGCTTCCCCTCCGCCGATGAGCTTGCCCTAGCAATGAAGATATTCTGCGTTTCGGCAAAGCTTGCAATGACGGAAAAGCTGCTTGCTCAATAAGCCGCAGAGTTACCTTTAAAGGGGGCAGACTGAATGCTTCACACCTATTCTGCGATTGTAAGAGACATCATAGAGTACATCAGCATAATTATCATAATGTCAGGTGTGCTTATGGCATCTATACGCCTCGTCAAACTCATAATAAGGTCTCACAGGGGAGAGTGCGGCGAGGACAGCGATTCTCTTATACGTCTGCGTCTCTCCTTTGAAGGCACTCTCATGCTCGGTCTTCAGTTTCTTATGGCGGCCGACATAATAGGCACAATAAGCAATCCCGACCTCAAGGGAGTAGTAGTCCTCTCAGTGATAGTTCTCCTGAGAGTGATATTGAGCTTTACTTTGAGCAAAGAAGTCGCTGAAATGGACAGACAGAAGAGAGAGAGCGAAGAAAGAAAGCTCCTCTCCGAAAACGGAGCTTCCGGAAATAATATATAGGGCATTGGGGCGATGATATGAAATTTTTTCTTGATACAGCGAATATAGATGAGATAAAGCAGGCCTGCTCATGGGGAGTTGTAGCGGGAGTGACGACAAATCCCACTCTTGTCTCCAAAGAAGGCTGCCGCGACTTTCACGGCCGCATAAAAGAGATAGCGGAAATTGTGAAAGGGCCGGTAAGCGCCGAAGCAGTCTCTCTTGAAAAGGAGAAACTCATAGAGGAAGCCAAAGTTATAGCGAAGATAGACCCGAATGTTGTGGTAAAGATTCCGATTTGCCCCGACGGTCTCGGAGCTGTAAAAGAGCTTTCCTCTCTCGGGATAAAGACAAATGTCACTTTGGTATTCTCAGCCAATCAGGCTATCCTTGCCGCAGCGGCGGGAGCTTCTTACGTCAGCCCCTTTGTCGGCAGGCTCGATGACATAGGAGCGGAGGGCATCTCTTTAGTCCGCGACATATCCGAGATATTCCGCCTGTACGGGATAGAGACTAAAATCATAGCGGCAAGTCTGCGCCACCCCGCTCACGTTATGCAGTGCGCAAAAGCGGGAGCGGATTTCGCCACAGTTCCCTTCAAAGTTATGAAGATGCTCTTTGAACATCCTCTGACTGCAAAGGGGATAGAGAGCTTCAACAGCGACTGGGAAAAGTACCTGCGCGGATAAAAGGCAAAAAAAGGACGCACCCCCGACATAGGGCGGTGCGTCTTTCATATTACAGAGCTGCCATAATTCTCGGAATTGCGTTTTTCAGGACTTCTATTCCTCTTAAATATTCGGCAATTTCTATCTGCTCATTCGATGTGTGGTCATACTTTGAATCCCCCGGGCCGAAAGCCCCCATGCAGCATCCCCAAGGCGAGAGAACATTAAGGTCGCAGGTTCCCTGTTTTGCGAGAAGCCTCGGCGGCTCCCCCGTAACGTCTCTTATAGCCGTTCTGAAAGCGCGGATTACCGGGTCTGTCTTTGGCACTCCGTGCGGAGGAACATATTCTATGACCTCCGCAGTCACTCCGAAAGCCGCAGCCGTCTCGTTTATCACAAGTTCGACATCCTCCTGAACGGCATCGAGGGGCAGACGGAAGTCCATCGTTATCTTTGCGAACCTTGTGCCCGCCTCATGCCCTTCCATATCCATTACGGCGATGGAGTAGCCCTTTCCCATGTTTGCGACTATATCGGTCATTGAAGAAGCCGCACGGACAGCGTCCGTCATAGGGCCGGGGCTGCCGGATCTGTGAGCTCCGTTGTCCTCCGCCACAAAGCTGAAGAGGACTCTGCCTCTGTAAGAGAGAGCGACACCCGAACTTCCCGTAGGCTCTCCTATGACAAGGGCGGCGGGCTCGTGCAGAGGCATGCGGAAACGCGCACCGCGCGAATCTATCTCTTCTCCTACCGCTCCGACAAAGGTGATTCTCCACCCCTCGGGCAGGGAAACGGCGCCGCCCGCGACAGCCATGGCGCAGCAAGGGCCTTTTGCGTCTACAGAACCTCGTCCAACTATGATATCTTGATCCATCCTAAATTTCGGCCCGCCGGGAACTGTGTCTATGTGGCTTAAAAGCACAAGCTCTTTCTCGCCTCTGCCTCTGTAGGCAATGACGCTCCCCATGCCGTCCAGGTGAGCGCTCTCCCATCCGAAGTGCGGCATCCTGTCGGCAAGCAGCCGCGCCGCGTCCTCCTCGTGCCCGGTCGGGCTCGGCACTGCTACAAGGTCTGCCAAAAGGCAGGCTGAGTCGGGCATCCTCATATCGCTGCTTCCTTTAAAACTTCCGCCAGTTTTCCCGCTCCGATTCTCATATCTTCCTCAGATGCGGCAAAAGAAGGCAGGAAGCGCAGCACTCTAGGCCCTGCGGCGAGAGAGAGAAGCCCCTTCTCCTGCAGCAGCTTTACGGCATCCAGAGAGGGAATGTCAAGCTCTATTCCGTTAAGCAGTCCCAGTCCGCGCACTGCCTTAATGTGAGGGCTTTCTATCTTCGCTATTTCAGAACGCAGGAAAGCTCCGAGCTCAGAGGCTTTAGAAGAGAGATTTTCTTCCTTGACCATTTTTACTGCTGCGAGAGCGACGGAGCAGACAAGCTCGTTGCCTCCGTAGGTGGAGCCGTGGCTGTGGGGCGGAAAATCTCCGAGCTCTTCCTTCCATATCACAGCTCCCGCCGGAAGTCCTCCGGCAAGCCCCTTTGCCACGCATGTGATATCGGGGCTGAGTCCCGCAAGAGGGGCGGCGAGAGGAGCTCCGCACCTTCCGAGCCCAGTCTGAACCTCGTCCGCAATCAAAATAGCTCCGTTTGCTCGGCAGGCTTCGGATATTGCGCGTCCGACTTCCGGCTCGATGGGGAATACTCCCCCCTCTCCCTGCACAGGCTCGACAAATACGGCAAAAGTATCTTTGTCTATATGCTCTGCCAGAGCTTCCGGGTTAAAGTGTTCGGCGTGAGGAATGAGAGAAGCAAAGGGAGTTCTGTATTTGGGGTTGAATGTTACAGAGAGAGCACCGCAGCTTCTTCCGTGAAATCCTCTGCGGCATGCGAGAATTCTCTTCCTGCCGGGGCGCAGGACGGCCGCGAGCTTCAACGCCGCTTCTATAGCCTCCGTGCCGCTGTTTGCGAAGAATACATGCCCTCCTCCGATAAGAGAGGCCAGTTCATCCGCAAGCTCCTCTCTCACGGAGGACTCAAAGCCAGCTCCGCAGCTCCAAAGATGCGATGATGCCTCCGTCAGAGCTCTCGTCAGAGTCTCGTTCGCATGTCCGAAGAGAGCCGCTCCGTGTCCGTTGAAGAAGTCGAGATACTCATTGCCGTTGCTGTCAAACACACGGCTGCCGCAGCCTCTCGCCAGGCTTATGCCGCGCCCGCCGTAGAGCGAGCTTAGCGAGCGAGACATGTGCCGTTACCGGAAAGAGCGTTTGCAATGGGGTCTTCCGCTCTTCCGTCTGCCAGATAAACCTTGGAAACTCCGAGTTCAAGCCCTTCGCGGCATGCGACGAGCTTGCGCTTCATATTTCCCTTGGCGTAATGTTCGAGAATATCCCACTCTCCCATGCGCCCCTCTCTTATGAGAGATGACGGTTCGTCTATATTTTTCATAAGTCCCGGTACATTGGACAAAATTATCATAACATCGGCTTTCACAGCTCCCGCGGCTCTTGCGGCAAGGCGGTCTCCGTCAATGTTCAAAGAGAGATTCGATTCGAGGTCGAGAGCAAGGGGGGGCAGAATGGGAATCTCTCCTTTCTCGACAATCTCCATAATTTTTGTTCCGTCCGCATCGGTGACAGTCCCGCTGTAATTGCCGCGCAGAATCTTTGTCCGTCCGTTTACGCACTCGCGTATGATATCCTTGCGGCTTGCAAATACGTGGCGCGTCAGAGCAGGGTCAGCCTGTACTGCTTCCGCGCCGAAAGATGCAAGAGATTCCTTTATCGCTTTTCCGTAAGACATTGCCGCCTCTTCAAAAAGCGCGCGCTCCCTCTCTCCGACAAAGCGGCTTCTGTAGCCGGTGGGGCTTGTCACCATCCGTACTTCGACTCCGCGTTCCGCGCAGAGAGCGTCCATTATGCCGCTCGCTCCGTGAACCAAAATCCACCTCTCGCCCGATGAAACACGCGAGGCCAGCTCTCTCATTAGCGGCTCTATCCTGTTGCCCGCAGCCCCTCCTATTTTCACTACACCTATCATATTTATCTCTCCCTCTGCAATCCCGTTCTTATGCAGGATAAATCGGCATCATATCAAGTCCGGATCTTTCGTCCGCTCCGCACATAATGTTCGCGCACTGAACGGCAGAACCGGCCGCACCCTTCATCAGATTGTCTATCGCTGATGCCGCCATAACTCTGCGTCCGTCCTCCGCAAGGGCGAAGCCTGTAAGCACCCTGTTGCTTCCTATGACGAACCTCGGATCCGGAATGCGGAAGTGGGCGGGACGCGCTGGCGTGAAGGATATAAAAGGCTCATTTGCCCATGAGGCTCTGTAGAGCTTCCAAATCTCCGCCTCCTTGACGGCTCTGTTCAGTCTGAGGTGAGCGATGCACTGAATGCCCCTCACAAGCTCGACTGCCGTAATGCCCATGGAGAGATTCTCCTCGGGAAGGGCGAGCTCCTGAATCAGCTCCGACATGTGCCTGTGAACGAAGGGAGATACCACTCGGAGAGTTCTGCTGCGAAGAGAGTGCATGCTGCCCTCGTCTCCCGCTGCCCCTCCCTCGGAGGAACCTACACGGCATTCGATGCGCGCATCTTCGATGAGCCCCGCGCGCGCGAAAGGCAGAAGGGCTGTTATTGCCGACGTAGCATTGCAGCCTACTCCCGATACAAGCCTTGCCGACGCTATTTCCTCTCTGTGAAGCTCCGGAAGACCGTAAACTGCTTCGCCGAGCAGCTCCGCGCATGGATGTTCCACTCCGTACCATCTCTTGTAATTATCGGCATCGCGAAGTCTGAAATCGGCGGAAAGGTCTACAACCTTATGCCCCGCTTCAAGGCGGCGCTTGGCCTCCTCAGCGGAAGCCCTGTGGGGAAGGGCGAGAAAGCTCAAATCTGCGCAGACATTTGCTCCGTCCTCGGGCGAGATAAAATTCATATCGCCGTATACGTGGCGCAGATGGGGATGAACTGCTCCTACAGGTGTGCCTGCTCTGCTTCTGGAAATACATCCTGCGACCTTCATAAAGGGATGCCTTGCCAGTATCCGCAGAAGCTCGCCTCCCGCAAAGCCCGTCGCTCCCCATATAGTTACATTTATCTGATTTGTCATAAAAAATTCTCCTTTTTATCTTTTCGCAAAAAAAAGCCCGCTTGCAATAAGCAGCGGGCGTGTATTCGGTTCTGTCCGATTCTGCATTACAAGACAGCCAAAAATCCACGACCCGTTAGGCAACCGCATTTTATCCCGCGCTTGCACTTTATTGACTTACGTTTGGAATTTTCGCTTTTAACCGTATAGCTGATCATATTAAGGCCTCTTGCTCCATGATGCACGCACAACTGCGGCAGGAATATCGATTCCCGTCGGCTCGATAGAATTGCGGAACTCTCCGCCGTCATTGACCTCATTGACAAGCCACCTGTCGTTTGACTTGAAAAGGTCTACGGCAAGGAACTCTCCTCCTATTGCTGAGTGAACGGATGTAAGAACAGATGAAATTTCATCGTCGAGGGGGAGATTAGCGGCAAGTCCGCCTCGCGCGGTGTTTGTAATCCAATGGCTGCTTTCGCGTCTTATGGCGCAGATAGGCTCTCCGTCAACAACGAAGGCGCGCACGTCAAAGCTCCCCTTCTCGACAAATTCCTGGATATAAAAAGTATTGTGCATAGCTCCGAGCATAGACTTATGCTCAAATATAGCCTCTGCCGACTCCCTGTCGTTTATCTTCGCAAGCAGACGTCCCCAGCTTCCGCTGATAGGCTTGCACACGACTGGATAGCCCAAATCCTCCGAAGCCTCAAGAGCCGCTTCTTCCGTGAAGGCTGTTCTGTAATTCGGCTGAGCTATGCCCGCTCTTTCGAGAACGAGGGTGGTTGTGAGCTTATTTCCGCATACTGCCATTACGGAGGAAGGATTTACAACCCTTATCCCCTGAGACTCAAGTATCTGAGCCACAGCCTCATTCTGATTGTGAGAGACGCAGCGTGAGAGCACAACGTCCTCCTGCGAGCAGAAGGGTGTCTCTCCATACCACACATCGCTCACATTCATGAGCTCGCATGGAATGTTCTCTCTCTTGGCCGCTTCAAGAAGCAGCTTCTCTTCCGTCCGCAGACGGGTAAAAAGAATCCTGAGCATAGGCAAGACTACTCCCCCCAGTCCTCCTGAACCTGAGGAGCTTCTTCAACCGTAACGGGACTAAGGCTGATAACTTCAAGTTCAGTTCCGCAATCGCCGCAAATAAGAAGTTCGCCTTCGCAGCACCCTTCGGGAAGATTGAGAGATGCGTCGCATACTGTGCATGTTGCTGTCATAATAAAAACCTCCATATGTTTTATTTTTAAAATAAACTTAACTACATTATAACTATTAAATAGTCTGACAAATATCCTGTGTTGTTGCGTCTAACATTGCAATTTCAATTCTTAGGTTCATAAATTGCCGTTTATTGAACTATTTTCTGAGATGAATGGTTTAAAAGTTCAATATCATGTTGAGGCATGATACTCTTTATTTTGAATCTGTCAAGCTCTAAGAGAAAAGATTGTATTGTCTGATAACTTGTACCGCAAAAACATAGTCAGAAGCGCAGAGAATGTATAAAAGTTTACCTGCTCCCCCGGTCTTGAAATATTCGGCGAAAGACAGAGATGATGCGTAATTTGTTTTATTATCCTCTATTGAATGTAAATCGGTTCTGAGTTATTGTATAAAGATAAAGAGAGCGGAGGTGCTTTGCAAAATGCCTATATGGAACATCATAGGGCCTGTAATGATAGGACCTTCTTCAAGCCACACGGCGGGAGCGGTGAGGCTCGGACGCATGATTCGCATGTGCTGGGGCGGGGAGATAAAAAAGGCCGATATATATATGAGAGGAAGCTTTGCAACGACAGGCGAAGGGCACGGTACGGACAGAGCTCTCTTGGCGGGGCTTATGGGCTGTGCGCCCGACGACCCCAATGTCAGAGACGGACGCGAGCTTGCCGCGGCATCGGGAATGGAATTTAATTTTTATACCGAGGATGTGGAAGGAGCTCACCCAAATTCCGCAAGAATTGTAATATCTGACGGAGAGGGAAGAAGCATGGATGCAGTCGGAGCGTCAATAGGAGGGGGAGCTGTCGTCCTCCAGGAGCTTGACGGCTTTCAAATGGAACTCAGCGGCGTCCTTCCGGCAATAATCATAATGAACAGAGATGTTCAGGGAGTCGTCTGCGCAGTCACGACATACCTGTCGTTTCACAATATAAATATAGCTACGATGAAACTTCACCGCGACGCAAGGGGAGGACTTGCCACAATGGTGCTTGAACT
This sequence comes from uncultured Synergistaceae bacterium, assembly GCA_964577295.1. Taxonomy (GTDB): domain Bacteria; phylum Synergistota; class Synergistia; order Synergistales; family Synergistaceae; genus CAZNYN01. The sequence goes on from CAZNYN010000018.1 coordinate 21,308, forward strand.
TGACAGTGCCGAAGAGTCGGTCTCTCCCGAACAGATACAGTCTGTGCATCCCGGTATAGTCAGAGTAATAGCTGTTCCGGGGGTGGCATAAATGAGATCGTTAAAAGAGATAGAAAGCTATGCGGAAGAAAAAGGGCTGGTTCTGCACGATGCCATATTGATGATAGATTCCGAGAGCAGCGGAGCGGAGCCTTTCGCAATAAGAGAAATCATAAAGTCCCGCCTTGCCGACATGGAACGCTCCGTTCGCGAAGCGACGGAAAACAAAGCGCGCTGCAAACTCGTGCCGCCATCAGGCCCGTTGCTCAGAAATTACAACGCGGACAACTCTCTCTGCGGCGACTTTATATTGAGCGCGTCCGCCATAGCAATGGATGTGGCCGCATACAACGCCACAATGGGACGAATAGTAGCGGCTCCCACAGCGGGAAGCTGCGGCATTCTGCCGGGACTGCTTTTTACGTGGAAAAAATTTAAAGGCGGAGAAGACGCTGACGAAAAACTGACAGACGCCTTGATTGTAGCGGGAGCGATAGGAGAGGTCATAGCGTCAAGAGCGACTCTTGCCGGAGCGGAAGGCGGATGCCAGGCCGAGTGCGGAGCTGCCGCCGCAATGGGAGGCGGAGCCTTGGTCTACCTTGAAGGCGGAGAGCCGGAAGCAGTTTACAGCGCTGTGGCTCTCACATTAAAATCAGTCCTCGGACTGGTCTGCGACCCTGTAGGAGGGCTTGTGGAAGCTCCCTGCATCAAGCGCAACGGCACACTTGCCGCCATAGGAGCTCTCTCTGCCGACATGGCTTTGGCTGGAATAAAATCCATAATCCCCGCGGACGAAGTAATAGACGCAATGGGAAGAGTGGGCAAATCCATCCCCCCCTCACTGCGCGAAACCTCACTCGGAGGGCTGGCTGTAACTCCCACGGCAAGGGAACTCGTCAGAAAAATGGTGAAGGCAGAATAATAAAAGCCATAAGCAGGTAAACGAGTCTTTTACCTGCGGCAAATGCGGTACATAGGGATGCGGGTTCGCCGTCGGCATTCTTTTTGTGATAATATATGATACATGCTTACTTTAGATTATTTTTATTGGGGGAATGTTTGTCATGAAGTCGTCACAGAAATTGGCAAGCTTTTTAGCGGCGGCGCTCTTTGGCGTGCTTTGTTTCTTTATGTGCGAGAGCCCGACAGAGGCGGCTATTTCCGGACGCTATATGATTCGTCAGGCACAGAGCAAGTTGGTGATGACGGGAGGTTGGCTGCCCACTAAAAAGTACGGTGACGGAAGCCCGGTCATCATCTTTCAGAACGAAAACGGGCAAAACAAACGTTACTGGCGCATTGAGCCGCTTAAAGGCGGAGAGTACCGCGTCATGTGGCAGAATACAAATCTTGCCCTTGACCTTGCGCGCGGCGAGAGACGAAACGGAGTCCCGATTATTTTATGGAGGTGGAACGGCGGCGCGAACCAGAGATGGCGTATTGTGAAGGGGCCGTACGGAGCAGTCTTTATCAATGTTGCGACAGGGCTCGCCATAGACCTTTCCGCCGACGATCGCAGCCCGCGAAACCGCTACCAGGGTTACAGCCCAAACAACACGCGCGCTCAGGGCTTCTCTCTCATAAAGATCGTCGGATCATCCTACAAGCAGCCTCAGCAATATCCCTCTAACAGTTACGAGGATTATACCGAAGTCGGCTCTTCCGCGGCATCATCGCAGGATGGCAGACGTCTCGTATTCAGCAAAGTTCGCGTAAAGCTGACTCTTCCGCAAAGCTGGAGATATGTCGAGACACCGGCAACCGCGGATTCATCTGCGACGCTTGAACTTTACGGCCCGGGTGACTCTTCCGCCATCACAATAACCACAGACTTCAACACAGACGAACGGGCAGAGAGCGTGGCGCGTCAGTTATCGCAAGAGTTTAAAGGCACAACTCCCAAAAAGACGGACAAGTCCACATGGGTATTTGAGATGATAGCCGACGGTATTAAGAGTATGGTAATAGTGACCGAGGACAGAGCCAACAGAAGCATCATGGTTCTCTCCGTCACAAATGACAACGATGATGTAGATAAAATTATCAATTCCATGGACAGCTATTAAGTCAAATATTTCCTGCTGCGACAACGCCCCCGAGAGAATGTCTCTTCGGGGGCGTTTCACGTGGATGCTCTCCGCTCGGCTGTCTGCCGCAGTCTCGTTGCTGACAGTTCATCAAATAAACAAAAGTGATAAAATATAATAAAGTCTATAAGAGAATATTATGGAGAATACATTATGACGCTAAACCACCTGAAAGTTTTTAAAACTGTTGCCGAGTGCGGCAAAATGAGCGAAGCCGCAATTATTCTTCACGTCTCACAGCCAGCGGTCAGCCAGGTTATACGTGAACTTGAGCAGCATTACGGCACAAGGCTCTTAGAGCGTATGCCCAAGAAACTCTTTCTTACGGAAACAGGCGCAAAGCTTCTGCTTCATGCGGATAAGGTTCTCGCCTCCTTTGAAAATCTCGAATATGAAATGTCTCCGGAAAAGTGTCCTGCAAGACTCAGAGTAGGTTCTTCCGTTACAGTAGGAATGTGCGTAATGCCGGGAATATTGAAGAAATTTTCATCTTGCTCTCCTCATACCGAGATATACAGCTATGTCAATAATACAGAGACGATAGAGAAGATGCTCTTGAATGCAGAGCTTGACACGGCAATAGTAGAGGGCAAAATAAAGAGCCGTGAGATAGAGGTGCGGAAGCTCATGGATGATTTTGTAGTGCTCTTCTGCTCTGACTCTCACAGATTCGCCGGCTTCGATGAAATATCTCTTGATGAAATCTGCTGCGAAAATTTTGTTATGAGGGAAAAAGGAAGCGGAACGAGAGAGATATTTGAAGAATTTGTCAAAGAGCGCCGCAGGAAGCTCAAAATAAAGTGGGAGGTTGCCTGTTTTGATGCCACTCTAAGAGCGGTAAGAGAAGAAAACTGCATAGGAGTCTCATCGGTGAGGCTGCTGGCTGAACATTTAAAAAACGGAACCGTTCGCGCGATATACAGTCCCGAGCATGAGTGGGACAGAGTATTCTCCCTCGCCTTCCACAAAAATAAATATATGACAGAAGCGGCTGCTATTTTTACTAATATGGCACTGAAGACAAAGAGCGAAGATTTGCCCGCAAAAGAAGCTATGATACGCCTCACGGCGTCATCAAATAAATAGAGGAAAGCTTACGGCAGCGTCACCGCAAAGGGAACGAAAAATGGCGGAGCCGGCGGCATAGTCGGAGCTGTCCAACCGTACAAAAACTCCGCCACGGAAAAATTTAACTTCCCGCAGGTAATCAACTGTGTCGCATCGGCAACGGTAAAGGGTGACACGGCAATCCACAGTGTCAAGGCTCAATGGAACTTAACATAAAGAGAGAGACTTTCTGTGTGAAGGAAAAAAGCCGTACAGGTTTCTCCGTACGGTGTTTCAATCATTTACCAAACAAATCGCTGTGTGTACCGTTGCGCGAGAGTGTCAGCACAAGTACATCGTTTTCCACCCTGTAGACCAGAAGCTAATCGGGAAGAATATGACATTCCCGGTGGCCGGCCCAATCACCGGCAAGTGCATGGTCTTTGTTCCTTTCCGGCAGAGCTTCTCCCATTGCAAGCAGCGTGATGATTTCATCCAGCAGTGTGATTTTCAAACCGCATTTCATCGCCGACTTATAGTCTTTTTTGAATTGCGTGGTAAGCTTGACGGTCAGTTTGGTTTCCCTCATTTTTTAAGGTCTGCCAACAACGCATCCAAATCGTTATAACCTTTTACCGCAGTTAAAATATACATGAGAGACACAGGCTTGCTGACGTCCATGCTTGAGGATGGTTCTCCGGCAGATATTATAGACGGCAATCTCGGAATATATAAAGGCGCAGTGTATGAAAACATAATTGCGGATATCTTCGCAAAATCCGGCAAGAAACTTTACTATTTTGAGTATAATTCGCAGATAGAAATAGATTTTTTCATCAGAAGAAATAAAAAAGCTGTTGCTGTGGAAGTAAAATCGGCGGAGAATAAAAAAGCAAAATCGCTGAACGCAATAATTGAAAATTACGGAGTATCACATGGCATAAAACTACATTCCGGAAATGTAGGCACTTCCGAAAAAATTGACACATACCCCTTGTATATGGCGATGTTTTTGTAATTATTTAAATACGCCTCCGCAGATTGGGAAAGCGGCAAAACCGGCTGCGAGCTTGGTACTGCAATGCTTAGGCACTTCGCATTATTCTCCCTTACCCGAGCATCGAAATGAGGGCTTAATTTCCGTGCTGTTCAAACTGTCGCCCCAAACTGTCGCCCCATTCAAATCCGAGTGGGCTAGGTCTCGGATACTGTATAATAAACGAAGCCGAACGGCAAATCGCCGTTCGGCTTCGTTACAGAAAATTATGGTATGTCTTTGTATTAATGTCGAATATGAAATTTACAGGGAAGCTCCCAGTTCTTTTGCCTCTTTGAGCCACTTTTCACCGAGTTTTTCCATGTCGCCTCTTGAGTATATTCCCGGTGCCGTTATTTCTCCGAGCGACTGCCAGCCCAGATATTCGAGGCAGTTTTTGTAAGATACCGTGATGCCGTCAAGCTTGCTCTCATCGGTGTCTCCCGATGCCGCCAGCAGTATTGCTTTTTTGCCTTTGACATTGCGAGGGGCATCAGGGGCATAGAATGGAATCAAGCGATCCCAGACAGGCTTTATTTGAGTTGACCATGAGTAGAAGTAGAGGGGGGAGACAAAGACAAGCACATCCGCGGCCTCGATGTCGGGGTAGACTTTATCGTTCATGTCGTCATTCTGGATGCAGGGCTTTCCCGTCGACCAGCATTTGCGGCAGTCGATACAGCCTTTGAGGTTCATAGGGGCGAGGTGCACCTTGCGTATCTCATAACCTTTTTCGGAAGCTCCTTCGGCAAGAGCGTCAGCCAGCCTCTCTGTGTTGCCGTCTTTTCTGGGGCTGCCGAGCAGCAATGTCATAACTTTCTTTTCTAGCATAGACAAATCCTCCCTGTATAATAATTATTTCAAAATTTCTTATAATACTGTATTATGTTAACCTGCACATAATTTAACCCCAATGCGGGAATATGTACAGTGTGTGCGGAAAAGGGGTGGCAAATTGTTTTTGATTTTTATCGCGGCAGCATTTACCGTTCTTGAACTTATGTCCCTCTATTGTTCTTTTAAATACAGGCGCACTCTGCAAAATTACGGCTGTCAAACAGCCTCGTTCCTTCTGCCTATCCTCTTTTCTCTGCTGCTCGTCATCTCCTTTGTCTCGTTCACATCCAATATTTTGTTTTACATCAATCCGAAGGCTGAGGAAGCATTGACATACTTTTCGGCAGTATATATCTGCTTTGTTCTCTATTCCTTCATGCTTTTTATTTTTGCGGATATCCTGTCTGTTGTCGGAGGCATTATTAATTTTTCTGCGCCTCTATATACGATATGCCGCAGGATATATGCGAATGGCCTTTCTGTCCTGATTGTATCTCTTGCTCTGCCCATCTTCGGGGTGTTGGGAGCCTCTCACCTTGCCGTAACGGAATATGACATTGCGATAGATAAGCCTGCATCCGTATCATCGCTGCATGCCGTAATGGTTTCGGATATACACGTTGGTCCCTTTATCGGGGAGAGCGAGCTTGCCGTGCTTAAGCAAAAGATTGCGGCTCTCTCACCCGATGTTGTTTTTGTCTGCGGAGACATTGTAGACCATGGTTCGTCTTGGAAACTCCTGCGCCTCTCGCTTGAAATGTTGGGCGGGATAAAGACCAAGTACGGGACATATTTTGTGACAGGCAATCATGAGCTCTATCTGGATGAATTTCCGAAGATGCTTCCCATGTTTGCAAAGTACAATGTCAAAGTTATAGACGACACTGCTCTTGACTTGGGCGGCTTTATCGTGGCGGGCAGAGGTGACGGAGGTCATAAGGGTGAGCGTATCCCTCTTGCGGAGATACTTTCCTCGTCCGACAGGTCAAAGGCTGTAATATTGCTGGACCACCGTCCTCGCGATATCGAAGAGGCACGCGCAGGAGGCGTGGATTTGGAATTTTCGGGGCATACTCACAGAGGACAAATTTTCCCCCTTAATATTATCGCATCTTTGTTCAATGAAGCTCTTTACGGACATGTCAAAAAGGGGGATTATAACCTCATAGTCAGTTCCGGCGTAGGAGTGTGGAATGAATTTCCCGTCAGGATAGGCAGTATTGGCGAGATTGTATCTGTCAGAATAAAATTCGGCAGGGGATTGTAATTTTCTTTTGTTTATATGCCGTGCTTTTTATGTTAAAACAGTCAAAACATGATATTATATAAAAAGTTCCGAAAGGTGATGGGAGTTACTTCACTCATGCTTTATATCCAAAAATATCAAGAGGTTTGCCAATGACAGAAAGAAAGATCTCGTCACTTACTATAACTATTTCAATGACGATTGTTTTGGGATTTATCCTCTCAGGGCTGTCGTCTGTATTTTTGTTTCAGGACCTCTTCAAAAAGGATATAGAAGCCGTATCCGAACTTACCTCGCAGAACATCTTCGTCAACATAAACAACCTTATGGACAGACCGATCAATGTATCCATAGCGATGGCTAATGATACCTTTTTGAGAGATTTTGCAGAAAAGGAAAGCTCGGATGGATTCGGCGCATCGGACTTGGACGCGATACAAGAATACCTGTGTGCCTATAAAAATAAATATAACTTTGACTCTGTATTCTTTATATCCACAAAGACAGAAGCTTATTACCACTATAAAAACGGCCTAGATCGCTTTATGTCGAAGGATAATCCCGAAAATACGTGGTATTTTGACTTTTTAAAGGAAGAGAAGGACTGCTCTCTTAATGTGGATAATGACGAAGCAAAAAACAATGTCACAACCATATTTGTGAACTGCAAGCTCTATAACAAATTCCATGATGTTGTCGGCGTTGTCGGCGTCGGAATGGAGACGCCATATATTCAGGGCTTCCTCACCGAGAACGAAGAAGAGTATGGAGTCTCTGCATATCTCATCGACACGGACGGAAAGGTACAGCTATCTTCCAATTTGACGGGCTTTGAAAACGTGAACCTTTTTGAAAAGGCAATATTAGCGGACATGAAAAATAAAATAACCTTAGGCAGAGATGTGGCCGACCATAAATGGTATCACACCAAAGAGGCGGACGGCTACATAATTACAAAGTATGTCCCCAATTTAAACTGGTATCTTGTCGTGCTGAAGGATATCAAGGAATTTAAAGAGAGAATGTTCTCCCAGCTTGCAGTGAGCTTCCTTTTTCTCATCTTTGTAGTGCTTGCCGTAGTCAATGTTACGACAGGGATGGTAAAGAAATACAGTATAAAAATGGCGCAGCTTGCAGAAACGGACAGACTCACCGGCATCAGAAACCGCGCCAGCTACGAATATGAGCTTACAAAAGTCCCGGAGCTTCTGGGAACATCATGCAATTTTGGCATAGGTGTCTTTGACCTCAACAAACTCAAAGCCGTCAACGACACATACGGACATCAGGCAGGAGACGAATACATCAAAAAATTTGCAAAGATGCTCGGCGAAAACTTTGAGACATCTCAGGTATTCCGCATCGGCGGAGATGAATTTGCCGTAATATTCAGAGATTTAACGGAGGCCGAAGTCTATGGGCGTTGGGAAAAGCTCAGAGACGAGATGAAGTCAACTCCTGTGACGGAAAACTTTGTCATAAGCGCGGCGTTCGGCTGTGCATTTTGGGATGGGCAGAACCTCGATACTGTAGAAAAAATCTTTAAAGCCGCTGACGATAACATGTATCTGGACAAGGAAAAGAGAAAAAAATAAGAGGGTTACGCTCCGCCGTTTTGCGCTCATAGCCGCAAAACGGCGGAACTTTACTGCGAAAACAAAATACTTTCCGGCATCACCATGCCGCGGGCAGACACTCTGCAATAATCTCAAGGCACATTGTACTTTTCACCTGCTCCGCGTGCCGTTCAAGGTAGAAATCTTTACTATATCAGCGAAAAGATTCGGCGGCTGTGCACGGCAAAGACAGAGTGCCGCAGAGATTTTACGGTTTTGGCTAAGCTTTATTTTTTATCGGGACCCAAATTTCACAGTAATAATTTGGGTCATCCATTCCGTTTGCATAGTCTGACGGGAGAGTGTACATCTCAATGCTGCAGCTTGCTGCAAATTCATATTCTTTGCAGTTCGGCAGCCATTCGGAGAAGATTTTTCTGTTGAGTTCCTGAAGGGCATCGGGTATTGCGCCGATGCAGGGGAATATCGCCCATGTAAAGGGAGGTATGTTTTTTGTGACAAAGCCTTCCGGTATCTCTTTTTGCCCGTCGTATAGGTCTGCTATCAGGTATTCAAATTCTCTGCCGTCGTTTCCTTCGTCAACACAGACACCGTATCTGCCGCAGACTGAATCGCACTTGCCCGTTTTGTAATAATCGTCCCAGAACTTCGGGATTTCGGTCTTTGCACTGTCATATGAGAATTTCTTTGGCGCTCCGATGATTGTGAATGAGTCTTTTTCCACGATTTTGTAATCCATTGAGAATCCGCCTTTCAATGTGAAGGATATTTTTAAAGGGGCGAATGATTTGACGATGCCTCCCATTTTTCGCGCAGATTTGGGCGTGGTTCCGTGGAAGCGGGCAAAAGCTTTGGCGAAGCTGTCCGGGGAGTCGTAGCCGTATTTTAGTGCTATATCTATAATTTTTTTGTCCGTTGAAACGACATCTTCTCCCGCAAGTGCAAGCCTTCTCTGTCTTATGTAGTCGCTCACGCTGATTTCGCAGAGCATGGAAAAACCCTTTTGAAAGTAGAAGGGTGATATGTGAGTGTGGTTTGCAATCTTTTCAACCGTGAGTTCGTGAGTCAGGTTTTTCTCGATATAGTCAAGTGCTTTGCCTATGCCGTCTATCCATTCCACGTGTTCCGCCCCCCCCTGTTTGTTTATATGTATTATATTGCCTGCCTGCGGTGTATTCCCGATTTATATTGCTCCGATGTGTCCGAATAAATTTTACACAATTTCGGGTGTCGGCCCTTTGGTATATTTTAACAAACATTGACATTTTCAAATAATGGGTATAATATGCCTTTCAACGTGAATAACCAAACCGATGATGCGGAGATAAAGCTTTGATATGCGGCTTACAGAGAGCGGGGATGCTGAGAACCCGCAGCAGGCAGTGGGGCAAATGGACCGCAGAGGGCACGCGGAAAGGGATTTTTCCCAAGTATGGCGTGACGCATTGACCGGCGTAACAAGGTCGGGGGCGTGTTAGCGCTCTTGTGAGGGGGCTCGTGTATGCACGGGTCAACGAAGGTGGCACCGCAGAAAATATCTGTCCTTCGGCAGCGGAATAATATCCGCAGCCGAAGGACAGTTTTTTTATAGATGAGCTTAGAGAAAAGAATAGCCAAGACAAGAAGGGACAGATGAGAATGTTGAGAGAAAATGTTGGATTTGCAGAAGAGAAGAGAAGCGAGCTGGGCCTTGAGCAAATAATGGCGGTGGCTCTTTTGCTTGCGGCAGGGGCGGTGCTTAAATTTTTTATAGGCTCGCTCTTCGCCGTAGGCATGAAACCGAATTTTATAATAGCGATGTATTGCCTTGCAATACTGCTCGTGAAGCCGACTTTGAAAGAGGCTCTTATTATAGGCCTGCTGGCAGGTGCAGTGTGTCAGTTTTTCCCGGGAACGCCCTATATTAACTTCATCAGCGAGGCCGCAGGGGCGCTCTTTATAGCTTTTGCCGAACGAATTACTCCGCGGAAGATGTTTTTTCGCCCTGCCGTCCTTACGTTCTTCGCCACTGCTGTGAGCGGAATTGTGTTTCTGCTGTTCCTGAAGACGCTTTTTCTTGCTAACTCTTCGGGAGCCTCTCTTTCGGTATTCGGGGCGATAATAGCTGGGACTGCCGCAGTAAATGCCGTTATAGTGCAGATGCTTTTTATCCCGCTTTCAAAAGCTATGAGCAGGCTTCGCTAGAGGTTCTGCCATGATAGTGCTGGATCATTTTTCATTCAGGTACGACGGGTGTGAACAATATGCTCTGCGCGATATCAATTTAACTATTGAAGACAGTTCGTTGTTTATCGCCACAGGGTTGTCTTCCTCGGGCAAAAGCACATTTTTGGAGGCTATAGCAGGCATCGTTCCCTTTTGTACTGCTGGAACTCAGTCGGGGCGCATATTGCTGGAGAACGAGGATATTTCGCTCATGGAACCTGTTCAAAGGGCAAAGCGCATCGGCTTCATAGGCGAGGATATTATGGCTCAAATGGTCTGTGTCAAAGTTGAGGACGAAATACGCTTCGGGCTTGAGAACCTGGGCATAAGCGCCGATGCCGTTGAAAAGCGAGCGGGAGAAGCAATGGAAACGCTTGGCATAACATCTCTTGCAAATCGTTCCATATCCTCTCTTTCGGGAGGGCAGAGGCAGAGAACCGCAATTGCCGCGATGACAGCCCTTATGCCTCCGGTGCTGCTTTTGGACAACCCGGCAGGAGCTCTCGACCCGTCAGGTGCGGAAGAGCTTTATAAAATTATGAAGCGCCTTGCGGGGAATGGAATGACAGTCATAGCCGCGGAGGAAAGAAGCGAACTCTACGCGCCCTATGCGGACAAAATTCTGCTCCTTGAAAAGGGAAGAGCCAAGTGTGTCGGAAGCACGGAGGCCGTGTATAAAGAGCTTTTGACGGAGGGCGGAACAAATACGGAACTTGTTCCCAAAACAGCGCGCTTTACAGCCGAACTCTCGCGTATGTCTCACAGAGAGTGCGTGATTGCAGCTACGGCTGAAAAGGCGGCTTCCTTTGCTATGGAGCTCAGTCTATGCTGAAATTTGAAAATGTCTCATTCAAAAGAGACAATGAACCCATACTGCGCGGTATAAATTTTGAAATCAAAGAGAGAAGCTGTCTCTGTGCAGTAGGCAAAAACGGAGCGGGAAAGTCCACACTGTGCAGATTGGCGGGAGGGCTGCTTCTTCCCACAGAGGGGCGTGTCGTGCTGAACGGTACAGAGACATCGGGGAAGAATATGGGAAAGCTGCGCAAGGGGATATCTTATGTTTTTCAGGAGCCGGACAGACAGCTATGCAGAGAAACGCCTTTTGAGGAGATAAGCTGCTCACTTAGAGTAAAGAAGGTTCATAATGCGGAAGCAATCGCGGAGATGCAGTGCGCGCGCATGGGGCTTCCGAGGGACGGCTCTCTCTTTACAATGAGCCGCGGAGCAAGGCAGATGACGGCCATCGCCTCGGCAGTCGCCTCATCTCCGAGCCTGCTTATTTTAGACGAGCCGACCTCCGCCCTCGACACTGCGATGCGCGGTAGTTTGGTTCAGATTATAAAAGAAGAAAAAGCACGCGGGGCCGCAATACTCCTCATCACCCATGACCCGGAATTTGCGGCGTTGTGTGCGGATAATATGCTGGTGCTGAACGGCGGACAGGTTGTATTGGGCCGTGCGGATTCAGTGATGCGGAGCAGAGATATCACGCATGGGGCTTCCTTCAAACTTCCCGTGCTGTGTGAACTTGCTCTCTGCCTGGGTGTAGAGCCCGACATAAAAAAATCGGCAGAGGAACTTGCTTCCGCCTTCTGCGGAATAAAGAAAGGATGAGGCGCAATGATAAAGAATCCGACTCTTAAAATAGTATGCGCGTCCGCTGCCGGTACTGCGGCGCTATTTGCGCACAATCCGTACTCTATGGTGTTGATACTGCTTATGACAGCCTTGTTTGCTTATTTTATGCAGGAGCTGCGCTATGCCGTTAAAACCGCTTTGCTGCTTGGAAAACTGTCACTTCTGCTTGCTGTTACAGTTCTTCTGTCGGACAAGAGCGGCGTACCCGCGGCGGCCATAGGGCCTTTTACAATATACTCGGGAGCTCTGCGTGCGGCGTGCGAAGCCTCTCTTCGGATAATTGCCGCGTCGCTTCCTCTGCTTGTCGTGCTTAAGTCGGCTGACATGAAAAACCTTATGGACAGTCTTGCGAGAGATCTTCACATCCCGCCCAAATACGCATTTGCCCTTTCTTCCGCTTTTCGCTTTATCCCCGACCTTTCCTCCGAGCTTCAGGATATAATCGAGGTAGAAAAAGCACGGGGACAGGATTTTGAGAGTGCGGACATAATAAAAAAAACGGCTCTGGCTTCATCCCTGATGCTTCCTCTGCTCCTTTCGGCTCTCAAAAAAAGCGTAAGAAGCGCAAGAGCGGCAAAACTGCGCGGCTTTGAAAAAAGAACGGGCAGAAGTTCCTCTACACTAGAAGCAATATCAACAATAGAATACATGGAAACAGTCACTCTGGTGACGATATCCGCACTTTTGCTATTATGGAAATAAACAGCGGAAGGATTTACTTTTCCCGCTTGACATAAATCTTTTTGTGTGTAAAACTATCCGCTAGTTAAATATGCAAATGCGATGACGGGAAAGAAGTAGGTGTGCCAAAAGTCTTTCAGAGAGCTGTCGGTCGGTGCGAGACAGCGGACTTGGACATATTGAATACATTCCATGAGCAGCACACTGAAAGGGAAATAATTCTCGAGTAGACTGTGACGGGTTCGCCCGTAAAAGCGATAGGGTATAGAGCTAAGGCTTAGTACCCGACGAGGGTGCATGCCGTGAGGCGGCGCCAAACTGAGGTGGTACCGCGGGTGATTACTCCCCGTCCTCTGTAACAGGAGGACGGGGATTTTTTTATACTCCCGCCTCCCCAAAAAAGAAACAAAAAATTGAGGAGGAGACGTTATGCCGATAACAGAATTACTTGAACGCAATGCGCACGAATTTTGCCACGAAACAGCCCTTGTGGAGATAAACCCCGAAGTCAAAGAACTTCGCCGCGTGACGTGGAAAGAGTACGAACTCATAGAATCCAGCCCGACGGAAAGCTACCGCCGTGAAATTACATGGAGCGTCTTTGACGAAAAAGCCAACCGCTGCGCAAACCTTCTTCTGAGCCGCGGCATCAAAAAAGGCGACAAAGTCGCCATCCTTATGATGAACAGCCTTGAGTGGCTCCCCGTATACTTCGGCATACTCAAAACGGGAGCTCTTGCCGTGCCCTTAAATTACAGATACACAGCTTCCGAAATACGCTACTGCCTTGACCTGGCAGATGTGGACGCCATATTCTTCGGCCCTGAATTCATAGGACGCATGGAAGAAATCTACGCCAAAATCCCCAAAGTCAAACTCATATTTTACATAGGCGACACATGCCCGCGCTTTGCCGAAAACTACCTGCACCTGGCGGCGAACCTCTCAAGCTACTCGCCCCGTGTGCTTCTGGCAGACTCCGACGATGCCGCAATATACTTTTCTTCCGGCACGACAGGCTTTCCGAAGGCAATACTTCACAGCCACGAAAGCCTGATGCACGCGTGCAAAGTGGAACAGGCGCACCACGGCCAGACACACGACGACGTATTCCTCTGCATACCGCCCCTCTATCACACGGGAGCAAAAATGCACTGGTTCGGCAGCCTCATCTCCGGCAGCAAAGGCGTGCTCCTGAAGGGAGTTAACCCCAAAAGCATAATAGAGACGGTATCAAAAGAAAAATGCACAATAGTCTGGCTGCTCGTGCCATGGGCGCAGGACATACTGGACGCTATAGACTCGGGAGAGATAGAGATTGACAGCTACGAACTCTCGCAGTGGCGGCTAATGCACATCGGAGCTCAGCCCGTGCCGTCAAGCCTCATAACAAGATGGGAAAAACACTTCCCCAACCACCAGTACGACACAAACTATGGGCTCAGCGAATCCATAGGGCCCGGCTGCGTTCACTTGGGTGTGGAAAATATAGACCATGTGGGAGCCATAGGAGTGGCGGGCTTCGGCTGGGACGTCAAAATAATAGACGAACAGGGAGAGGAAGTCACTGGCAGCGAAGTCGGAGAACTTGCGGTAAAAGGTCCGGGAGTAATGAAATGCTACTACAAAGACCCGGAAGCGACAAACGCCGTGCTCCACGGAGACTGGCTCTACACGGGAGACATGGCCATGCGTGACCCGGACGGTTTCATATACTTGGTAGACCGTAAGAAAGACGTAATAATCAGCGGAGGAGAAAACATCTACCCTGTGCAGATAGAAGACTTCCTGCGCGCACACAACTCGATAAAAGACGTGGCAGTCATAGGACTTCCGGATGCGCGAGTCGGTGAAATAGCAGCGGCCATAATAGAATTTAAGCCCGGCTTTGAATGCAGTGAAGAAGAAATAAACGAATTCTGCCTCGATCTGCCGCGCTACAAACGCCCGCGGAAAATAATATTTGCCGAAATACCAAGAAACCCGACAGGCAAAATAGAAAAACCAAAGCTCCGCAAAATCTACTGCGC
>CAZNYN010000019.1:0-10273 GCA_964577295.1 uncultured Synergistaceae bacterium
TAGCGTCAGCAGGTATATATTTTCATATCCGCATTTTATTTTTGTTATTGTAAGGGGAGTTGAGATTCCTCTCAGCGGAAAATCCATATAGACGGAGAGATTTTCCAGATTTGCCCCTTTCATGCGTATTATCGGACAGTTGGCGCATGGTTCTTCCTGTTCTTTAAGCACGCGGTAGCAAACGCTTCCTTCCGTGATTTTCGCGAAATATTCTTTTAGCCCTTTATTGGCGTATAGGAGTTCGTACGTTTCGCTGTCCACGGCATAAGCCCACTGTTTCATGCTGTCCAAAAGGGCCTCGCTGCAGATACTCACTTTTTCAAGAGAGCGGCGCGAGCGTTCTTTTGCGATGAATGTTCCCAGTATCTTGGCCATAAAGGTGAAATACCCGCACTCCGTATCGCTGGGCATCCTTCTGTCGACTATGCATTCGTCAAAGCCTACGAATCCTTTCAGAATGCCATTCTCCAAAAGCGCGCAGTGGAACATACTCTTGACGTCCTCGCTGCGCAGCCGCCGGAGGTATTCTGCGTCGCCGCGGCAGTCCAGTGTGTCAATGAAGAACAGTTCCGAGTCTGCGAATCTCTCTTTATATGACGGAAGCGAACTTACGGGCCGTTTTTGATAATGGCTGATAATTGGGCTCACTCCGGGCTGGCACCACTCATATGTGCAGCTCATTTCCGTGAAATCTTCGTTGTATTCAAATATGTAGGCTCTGCTTGTGTTAAAGCGGCGGCATGCGACTCCGAGGCAGAGTTTTATAGCCTCCATGGCATTGTCGGATGAGTACAGTATTTTAAAAATGTACTCTGCAAAATTTTCGTCAAAGGATTTCTGTCCTTCCGGTACGTCCTGAACTATCTCTGTGCGTATGTCTGCTATTTCTCTGCTGTCAAATTCATCTCTTATTGCGTTTGTGTATGCGACATAGCGATTTTTGCCCGAGCGTTTGGCAGAGTATAGAGCCATGTCCGCACTGCGGAACAGTGTGTCAAAATCTTCCCCGTTTTCGGGATAAAACGCCAATCCGACGCTTCCCGAAACTTTAACTGCGTCTTCCGTTCCGATACCGTCAAAAGTTCTGCTGAATATGCCGCACAGATCTACCGCCTTTTGGTATACGGCTCCCATGCCGTTTATATCTTTCATAAGAATCATAAACTCGTCTCCGCCTATGCGTCCGACAATATCACTGTCCCTGAAGAGAGCTTTCATCGCACCTGCGGTCTCGGCCAGAACGGTGTCTCCGAACGGGTGTCCGAACATGTCATTTATGCCTTTAAAATTATCTATATCGACGACGAAGAGCACGCAGGCATGGGGTTTTCCTTCTCCGCTCAGATATTCTTTGATAAGGTTTTCCGTCATGCCTTTGTCATAGAGGCCTGTCAGACTGTCTGTCTGAGCCTTGTGCTTCCATGAGAGTTTTTCTTTCATGGAAACGTCAATATTTTTCAGCATGGCCAAGAGACGTATCATTTTTCCCTTGCTGTCTGTTATGGCAGCTGCGTCCAGCCTGAACCATGAATAATTTCCGTAGACTGTGAGCATCCGCACTTCAATGCTGTTTTTTCTCATCTTGCCGCTTGTCAGGGTGTCTATGAAATCTTTAAACCGCGGAATGTCTTCAGAATAGATTCTCTCCTCGGCAAGCAGTCCGTCAATAATGGATATATCGGTATTAAACTCGGCAAAGGTATCTTTGTACTTGGGAGAATAGTACATTTTTCTCCTCACTGCGTCCCAGTCCAAAATACATTCATCCGCTGTTTCCGTTATTATGCGGTGGCGTTCCTCGCTGAGTTCAAGGGCTTCTTTTACTTTGCGCGACTTTGTTATATCGACGACAATGCAGTAAAAACATTTGTTGCCGTCCCAGTCGTTAAGTATTCTGCCTCTGTCAAAGACCCACAGCTCTTCGCCGTTGTCTGTGGCGAGCCTGTACTCCATTTCAAGAAGGAAATCTCCGCCGCAGGCGCTTTGCTCCGCGACCTCACGCATAATTCTCTCCCTGTCATCTGGATGTACTGTGTTTATAAAGCGGCTTTGATATTTTTTCTCAAGCTCTTCCTTGTCGGAGCATCCTAGCAGAGCCAGGTATCCATCGCTTGCTTCTCTGATTTTTATTTCGTCATCGGCGGAGCAGCAAGAAACGCCTCCGGGAATGTTTTCCGCCATCATTGCCATTTTGCGGCGCGCTTCCTGTATCTCCTTTGACTTCCTTCTGTAGATAACGATAATTGCCGCCATAGTGCATACGAAGAAAATAAACATGAAAATGCTGACGAAGTAAGTCAGCCTTATAAAACCCGAGAATCTGTCGCTCAGAGCAGAGTATGGCGTTATGGATATCAAATACCAATCGTTTATGCCGAGGGAAGTGTAGTAAAGGTATCTGAGGTCGCCGTCGCGGTAATAGCGCACCATGCCTTCCCGCGGAGTGCCGGCAGAGTTTATATCGCCGACATTATCAAGTTTCTTGATGCCTTTGAGTGCCGTAAAAATATTGGAAGGCAGCACATGCTTGCCTGCGTCGGCAGCGTAGGGCTGAGAGACTATATCTCCGTCCGCTTCCACTATTGCCGAATATCCTGCGCCTCCGAAAGACGGAACGGCAAAAAATCCCGAGAAATCATCTTCCTCAAGATGCGCTCGCAGAACGCCTATGGTTTTCCCGTTTTTCTTTATGGGAAAGGCAAAAATTATGACCTTATTGCCTGTCGAGCGTGAGATCAGGACAGGCGAAATATTTGCTTCGCCAACCGACGCTTTTTTAAAATATTCTCTGTCGGCAACATTCATAGGAGTTCCGTCGAGAGTTTTACACATTCCGAACATGTCAACGACAGAGTAACGGCAGAACATAGTTCTTGAAGTTTTTTTCTGCAGAATACGAGAACTTTCTGCGGAGAATATGTCTCCTCCTCGGCCGATAAAATCCGCCATGCCTGTAAGATCTTCTATCGTGCCGTCCAATTGGTGCTTTATGTATGACGCTCCCAAGTGTGACGAATCCCTCAGATAGGTTCTTGCTTCACTTTCGACAGTGCTTTTGAGGGATATTATATAAATTGCTATGCAGGTCAGAAAAATAAAGGACAAAAGTGCGAATGCGGAGAAAAGCAGATACGATTTTTTTATATGGCTGTTCATACAGAAGCTCCCCTTCCGCAAATGCACCATTAGGATTATAGAGTAATTGTGGACTTAATTATACTTGTATTCACTCGGGATGAAAAGTACCCTTGGACATAAGTTCGCTCATTTCGGTGTGACTGTACAGCCTTTAACAAAAATAGAATTGTAAAACTTTGCCGGCGTTTTGTATATACGCTTGACAAACTTTTTAAACATGATATAAATGCTCCAATCCTTGATTCAGATGAATGTTTTTTATTGCGGCCGCGCCTGCAGCAGTGTGAAACGGCTCTATGTCCGTTTTGGGGCAAGGTCTCAAAGAATGGCTCAAAAGCGCTCTTGTCCTCTGCGGACAGAACGCTTGATTTGTATGTCAGCTTGGGGCGGACTATCCGGTTTTCTGCTCTTTTGTAAAGTTTTCGAGGTCGCGCGGTGTGTTTAAATTAAGGAATGATGAGGCTCTTCCTCCCGCATTTTCCAGCTCGTTCTCTCTGATTACTGCCAGTTTTATGTGCGGATAGAAGCTCTTTGTCTTTCTGTGTCCCAGCTCTATGGATGATTGCACATGGCGCAGACACGTTCTTTTGTAAAATGCGTGGAGCGGTTCGATAAAGCCGTCAATTTCGGCGCAGAGTGCGTCCGTGCCGCATGTTATATGTGCATGCATTATGCGGACAGTGGCTTTGTCTGCGCAGGGCATGTCACAGCCTATAAAAAATCCCCATTCGCTGTTCATAGAAGCAAGCCCTGTTCTGAGCCCTTCGAGAGGGCCTAAATCGGAGAATGTGTCTTCCTCTATTCTTATATCCTTCAATGCAAGGGATTTCAAATGGGCATCAGCTCGGGATTTTTCTCCAGGCGAAACTATGATGATTGTCTCTTTAAATATGGGAGCTATATTCGTTATAATTTTTTCTGCAAGTGTCGTTCCGTCTATTTTCATGTAGAGCTTATTTCCGCAGCCCATTCTGGTGCCTTGTCCTCCCGCCAGAATAAGCAAAGAGGCGTCAATGGGTTCTCCCCCCAAGCCGCCTCCTTCGCATATTTTTTCACAGCAGATTTGCTTCTCTTCTTCCACAGTTCTCTATTTGTGAGCTTCGCCCAGCGAGGATGAAAATACAAAGTAGTAAAGAGTTCCTACAAAAAAAGCTCCTCCTATGACATTGCCGATTGTTACGAAGAAGAGGTTGTTGAATAACCCTCCCAGAGTGAGGTTGGCTGCCTGGGACGCGGCTATGCCCGCCGCAGCCGCTGCCGCTTTATCTCCGTGCTCTATCATAATGCCGAGAGGAATGAAGTACATGTTTGCTATGCAGTGTTCAAAGCCCATTGTGACAAAAGCCGCTGTGGGGATGAGACAGCATATATATTTGCTTATGATATCCATTGCCGAGTATGAGAGCCAAACGGCAAGAACGACAAGCCAGTTGCAGAGTATGCCGCGGAATATCATCTGAGAAGCGGGGATGCTAGCCTTTGCCGCTGCGACTTTGAGAGCAGCCGCCGCTACCGCACCGTTTACCAGTCCCGTGCTGTAGACCATCCATGCAAAGGTAAGAGCTCCCGCGAAGTTTGTCAGATATACAATGACAAGATTTTTTATCATCTTTTGAGGCGGAACACATCCGGAGAGCACACCTATCGGCATGAGACAGTTGCCCGTAAAGAGCTCCGCTCCTCCGACAACAACAAGCATCAGCCCTACGGGGAAGACGAGGCCGGCAAGGAGCTTTGTTATGCCGACTCCGACAAAGGCCGCACTGTCCTGAGTGACAGTGGTCATGAGAAATCCTCCGAACGCTATATATGCCCCTGCCAGAAATCCCATTACAGCCATGGTCTTTATCGGCAGATTTCCCTTAGCATTCGCGACGGAACAAGCGTTTTTCGCTATCTCAACAGGCGGTTTATAGTTCATTTGTGCGGCACCTCCGTAATATTTGTGAAAGAGACCTTGCGGCTCACATACCATGAAATTATAGAGCCGCTTCATCAATAAATCATAAACAGGCTAAAGGCTCTTCTCAACTTTTACAGCGTTTACCTTGTATCCGGGTGTTTCCGATGTCGGATCGAGCACGGATGCGGTTAATAGATTAGCCGATGCTTCGGAGAAATGGAAGGGCAGAAATACCATCTTCTCACGTACTGCGTCTGTGATCTTAGCTTTGCCCGTCACGCTTCCTCTGCGCGACGTCACGGTTATCATATCTCCTTCTGCCGCCTTTATCTCTTCCGCGTCCTTTGGATTTATCTCGATGTAAAGCTCTTTTATAAATTTGCCGGGGGCGCTTCGCCTTGTCATTGTGCCCGAGTGGTAATGGTAGAGGCTCCTGCCTGTCGTGGCTATAAAGGGGTATTCATCGTTCGGCCACTCGTGAGGAGCTTCCCAGTCACAAGGCGCAAACGACGCTTTGCCTCCGGGACGAGCGAATCTCTCCGTGTGGAGCACGGGCGTGCCGGGGTGTTCCGTGTTCGGGCAGGGCCAGTGCAGATAGCCCTCTTCCAGCCTCTCGTATGTTATGCCCGCGTATGACGGAGTGATGAACCTTATCTCCTCAAAAACATCCTCTACATTCTTAAAGTTCCACTCATGCCCCAATCTCTTCGCAAGCTCCGCAAAAACAGTCCAGTCCGCGCGGGCCTCTCCGGGGGCGCTTACGGCTTTGCGCAGACGCTGTACGGCTCTCACCGTACTTGTGCATGTTCCGTCTTTTTCGGGCCAGCAAGCGGCAGGGAGCACAACATCCGCCATAAGCGCGGTCTCTGTCAGGAATATATCCTGCACGACAAGGAAATCCAGCTTGTCAAATGCGTGTTTCGCGTGGTTTGTGTCCGCTTCCGTCACTATGGGGTTCTCTCCCATGACATAAAGAGCTTTAAGAGTGCCCTCTCCCGCGGCAGCCACCATTGTCGCCACAGTTAGGCCCGGTACGGCAAGGTTCGGCAGTTCGCATCCCCACACGTCTTTTACCCTCTGCGCCGCTTCCGCCGTATTTACTTTTAAGTAGCCGGGCAGAGTAGCTGGCAGACAGCCCATGTCGCATGCTCCCTGGACATTGCCCTGACCTCTTAAAGGATTGACTCCCGTTCCGGGACGTCCCGCCATATTGCAGAGCAGAGCCAAATTGCAGAGGCTTCTGACATTGTTTGTTCCCGATGTGTGCTGAGTTATGCCCATTGTGTAGTAAAGGGCGGAGTTCGGCCCCGATGCATATGTGCGCGCCGCTTCTCTTATTACCTCCGCACCGACTCCCGTTATGCCCTCCGCATACTCGGGCGTGTACTTCGCGGTGCATGCTTTAAGCTCGTCAAACTTTTCGACTTTTTCCGTTACAAACTTCTCGTCATAAAGTTTCTCTTCTATTATCACATTCATCATGGAATTGATTAAAGCTGTGTCCGAACCGCTCTTTTGGCGTATGGGGATATCAGCAAGCCCGTGCAGCTCTATTCTGCGCGGATCGCAGACAATGAGGCGCGCTCCGTTTCTTGTCCGCTCCTTTATCATAGAGCCTATTACGGGGTGTGTCTCCGTAGTGTTTGAGCCTATTACCAAAATCACATCTGCCGACTTTATGGATTCGTAATCATTTGTCATTGCTCCGCTTCCCAGAGTCTCTCCGAGACCCGCAACAGTAGCGGAGTGTCAGAGGTGGGCGCAGTGGTCGACATTGTTTGTGCCCATTACCTCCCTTGCAAACCTCTGCATAAGATAGTTGTCCTCGTTTGTGCAGCGCGCGGAGGAGAAGAAACCTGTGCTTCCCATATTGCGCTTAAGGCCCTTTGCGACCGCGTCTAAGGCTTCGTCCCACGAGGCCTTTCTGAAAACTCCGTTTTCCTTTATGAGAGGGTGCGTCAGCCTGTCGGGACTGTCCTGAAATTCCCACGAGAAACGCCCCTTCACGCAGGAACGCCCCTTTGTCAGAGATTTTGTGTTCGCATGGTCTGTCGTCACATTTGCGATTTTTCCCGTGCGCCTGTTCACCTTCACAAGCAGCTCGCATCCGACGCCGCAGTAGGGGCACACAGTCTTTACAGTGTCAAGCTCCCAAGGGCGTCCCTTGCCGAGAGACGGTTTTTCCGCAAGAGCTCCAACGGGACAGAGAGCAATGCACTGACCGCAGAATTTGCAGTCCGAGTGCTCGAGATCTCTGCCTGTCGGAGGCATAACCATAGTGTTAATGCCTCTGTTCTGAAAATCTATCGCTCTGTACTGAGCGTGCTCGGTGCACACCCTTATGCACCGTCCGCAGAGTATGCACTTATTCAAATCCCTTATATAGAAAGGGTTTGAATCCTCTATGGGCAGCTTTTCGCGTTTGATGCTCTCGTCCTTGTATGAAGAGCTCTCGATTCCCAGGTCGTATGCGATATTCTGGAGCAGACATGCGCCGTTTGCGGAGCAGGAGAAACAGTCCAGAGGATGGCGCACGAGCATAAGCTCCACTACGCCGCGGCGCGCCTCAAGCACCTTTTCCGAATCCGTGTATATGACCATACCCTCCGAAATCGGTGTGGAACATGCAGCCTGGAGCTTGGGACTGTTTTCAATCTCCACAAGACATATTCTGCACGCTCCCACAATTTCAAGAGCCGGGTGTTCGCAGAGCACCGGAATAAAAATCCCCGCACCGCGCGCCGCCTGCAAAATAGTCATGCCGGGCTCGAAAGTTACTTCTTTTCCGTTTATAAATGCTGCAGCCATAATATTCCTCCGTTACTCATACTTTGCAAGAATGCCCGAGACATTCTCCAAAGTCAGCCGTCCGTGAGTCTCATCATCCACCATAAGCACGGGGGCGAGACCGCATGCTCCTATACATGCGACAGGTTCTACCGTAAAACGGAAGTCATCTGTTGTGAGAGTGTCGTCTGTAAGTCCCAAGTCCCTCTTTATCTTATTCAAAATGCCGAGGCTCCCGCGCACATGGCATGCCGTGCCGCGGCATACGCGCACAATGTGCTTTCCGCGCGGAGACAAGTGAAACTGAGCGTAAAAAGTCGCTACTCCGTAAAGCTCGGCAAGAGGTACCTTTATCTCGGACGAGACAGCTTCCATCGCGGCCTCCGGCAGATAACCGAATTCATGCTGAATGCCCTGAAGAATCGGTATTACTCCGCCCTTTTTCCCCTTCCACGGCGCGGCAATTTTTCTTGCCGTCCCTGCGGCTGCGGCTGCATCTATATCCATAAAACAATCTCCCCTTCATCTAAGAACAGCAAAGTGCATGGCTCTCCCCAACAGAGCGCCGAATAAAAAAATCCAATATATTATAAGCATAAACATAAACTGTGTGCATCAAAAAAAAATACTAAATGAACTTTTTTCAAAATTTACAAAACCATGAACTTTGACACGAACAAAAAAATGATATTGGAGTTATATTTCTGAAAAAACAAGACAATTCTAAGCCTCGTGAGCAAACAGGAAGCATAAAGATTTTACATAATAAGGATGTATTACTTGCATTGTATTATTTTATTTAATATTAATACGTCAAAAAAATATAAAAAGCAAAGTGCGGACTTTTGGGGTATAATAACAAAATATTCTGGATATTTAAATTTTGCTCTTTTGCGCTAAAAAGAATGACAAATTCATCCAAAACTCGGAATTGGTTGTTGCTATACCTGTATATTGAGAGCTATAATAAACTTGCTTTGCGCAGAATTTCTCAATCTTTATCCAACAGTATCAACTGCCGTCGGGCATAATCAGTTATCGGCAATACCGCACAGTCATCATTTTTTAAATTTTCCCCGGGCTGGAGGGCCCCCGGAAAACAACAAGGAGGGTGCTTTTTATGGTGGAGAAATCGTCGGAAAAGGCGTGGGAGCAGCTAGCTGTTCTCCTCGACAAATACCGCGGCACGAAGGGCAGTGTAATCCCCGTGCTTCAGCAGGCACAGGATATTTTCGGATATCTTCCGAAGGATGTCCTGGTCCATATCAGCAAGGAAATTGATGTCCCTATAAGCCAGATTTACGGAGTCGTGACATTCTACGCGCAGTTCCATCTCGCGCCGCGCGGAGAGAATATCATCCGTTCCTGCCAGGGAACAGCGTGCCACGTCCGCGGAGCGAAAGCAGTCTTGGCATCAATTAAAGAAAAGCTCGGACTCAAAGACGGACAGGTAACAACACCGGATCTTAAATTTACTCTGGAAACTGTCGCCTGCATAGGAGCCTGCGGCTTGGCGCCGGTATTTATGGTGAATGATGATACTCATGGCAGGCTCACTCCCGAGTCAGTCGGCCCTATCCTGGACAAATACGCATAACTTCAGGCAGAGGAAGAAAGGGAGGAATAAATTATGGCAATAAAGAATTTGGCGGATCTCCGCAAAATAAAGGCCGAGTCACAGAAAGAGACAGAAGCCAGAAAAAATAACGAAACACAGATAATTATCGGAATGGGAACATGCGGAATAGCCGCAGGCGCCCGCGCCGTAATGACAGCGGTGCTTGAGGAGCTCGCAAAGCGCGGACTTCACAACGTAGCCGTCCTTCAGACGGGATGCATCGGTATGTGCCAGAAGGAACCCCTTCTCGACATAGTGCGCCCGGGCGAAGACAGAGTAACATACGGCCCGGTGAAGCCCGAGGACGTACCGCGCATTATAGCTGACCATCTTGTAAACGGAATCGTTGTCGAGGATCTTGTAGTCGCTAAGATCCCGAACAAAGATTAGTCCGGAGGGAGGAATTTAAATGGCTCTCGTCAGAGCGCACGTTCTTATCTGCACCGGTACAGGATGCACATCCTCCGGAGCGAAAAAAGTTCTTGCAAAGTTCGTTGATGAACTCAAAGTTAAAGGACTCGACAAAGAAGTAAGTCTGGTAGAGACAGGATGCCACGGTTTCTGCGAATGCGGCCCCCTTGTCATCGTATATCCCGAAGGAACATTCTACACAAGAGTACAGCCCGACGATGTGGCGGAAATAGTCGAAACACACCTCCTCAAAGGCCGTATCGTTTCACGTCTTCTTTATAAGGAACCGACGACTGCGAAACAGGTTCCCAACTATGACGAAATTTCATTCTACAAAAAGCAGCACCGCCTTGTCCTCAAGAACTGCGGACACATCAACCCCGATTCACTCGAAGAATACATAGGCGCCGACGGAT
>CAZNYN010000019.1:10373-24942 GCA_964577295.1 uncultured Synergistaceae bacterium
AACTGCGGACACATCAACCCCGATTCACTCGAAGAATACATAGGCGCCGACGGATACGAAGGCCTTGCCAAAGTTCTTCTCGAAATGACACCGGAGCAGGTTGTCGAAGAGATGAAAAAGACCGGTCTGCGCGGACGCGGCGGCGGCGGCTTCCCGACAGGCATGAAGTGGGGCTTCTGCCAGAAGTCACCCGGCCCGAAGAAGTACATCATATGCAATGCCGACGAAGGCGACCCGGGCGCATTCATGGACCGTTCGCTTCTTGAAGGCGACCCCCATGCTATACTCGAAGGCATGATCATAGGAGCATACGCCATCGGAGCGGATGAAGGCTACATCTACTGCCGCGCCGAGTACCCGCTTGCCATTAAGCGTCTCAAGAACGCAATAGCTCAGGCTGAGGAAGCCGGACTTCTCGGAGAACACATCCTCGGCACAGACTTCAGCTGCACCCTCCACATCAAAGAAGGAGCGGGGGCTTTTGTCTGCGGAGAAGAAACCGCACTTATGGCGTCAATCGAAGGCCAGCGCGGAATGCCGCGCCCCCGTCCTCCGTTCCCCGCTGTAAAGGGACTCTGGGGCAAGCCGTCAAACATCAACAACGTTGAAACATTCGCAAACATCCCCTACATCTTCCGCGTCGGAGCAGAGGAATACGCCAAGCTCGGAACAGAGAAGTCAAAGGGTACAAAGGTATTCGCCCTTACCGGAAAAATTAACAACACAGGCCTCGCCGAAGTTCCGATGGGAATCACAATGCGTGAGATCATCTACGATATCGGCGGAGGCATAATCGGCGGCAAGAAGTTCAAGGCCGTCCAGATAGGCGGACCGTCGGGCGGATGTATGCCCGAGCACCTGCTTGACACATCTGTTGACTACGACTCACTCATCGCCGCAGGCGCAATGATGGGTTCGGGCGGACTTGTCGTAATGGACGAGGACACCTGCATGGTCGACGTTGCCAAGTTCTTCCTCAACTTCACACAGTCCGAATCCTGCGGAAAGTGCACACCGTGCCGTGAAGGAACAAAGCGCATGCTTGAAATGCTCACAGCCATCACAGAGGGCAGAGGACAGGAAGGCGACATCGAAAAGCTCGAAAAACTCGCCAAGTCCATAAAAGCAGGCGCTCTCTGCGCGCTCGGCCAGACGGCACCGAACCCCATACTTTCGACACTCCGCTACTTCAGAGACGAGTATGAGGCTCACATAAAGGAAAAGAGATGCCCGGCAGGAGCATGCACAGCCCTTATCGGCTACAAGATTACAGAAGCCTGCAAAGGCTGCGGACTCTGCAAAAAGCAGTGCCCTGTGGATGCCATTTCCGGCGAAGTTAAGGGAATGCATACAATCGACCCCGCAAAGTGCATAAAGTGCGGCGCATGCATGAGCAAGTGCCCATTCAAAGCCATAGTTCGCGGTTAACTTAGCAGTGGAAGGGGAGAACATAAATATGGAACTCGTTAAGGTTACTATTGACGGCAAAACAGTATCAGTGCCGAACGATTACACTGTAATCGAAGCAGCAGCCGTGGCCGGAATCCGCATTCCTCAGCTCTGCTATCATCCGGAGCTGACAAAAGAAGGAGCATGCCGTGTCTGCGTTGTAGAGATAGAAGGCGCGCGCGCTTTCGGAGCCGCATGCGTATATCCCGTCTCCGACAACATGGTTGTCCATACAAATACACCCGCAATTCGTGAAACACGCAAAGCGGTAGTCGAACTTCTTCTTGCGAACCACCCGCAGGAATGCCTCACATGCCAGAAAAACCAGGACTGCGAACTTCAGGCGGTCGCTGCCGACCTTGGCATTCGCGAAATTCCCTATACAGGCGAAAAGCGCAACGCTCTCAAAGACAGAGACAACCCCAGCCTTGTCCGCGACCCGAACAAGTGCATACTCTGCGGCCGCTGCATCAGAGCGTGCCATGAGCGCCAGGGACTTGATGTCTATGCCTATGTAAACCGCGGCTTTAAGACATTGGTCGAACCCGCCTTCGGACTCGGACTCGGAGATGCGGTCTGCACACTCTGCGGACAGTGCGCGGCAGTCTGCCCGACAGCGGCTATCTGCGAAAAGGACGACACAGAGAAAGTATTCGCCGCACTCGCAGACAAGGAAAAGTACACAATAGTCCAGACAGCTCCCGCCACAAGAGTAGCATTGGGCGAAGCTCTCGGACTTCCCGCAGGTCAGATAGTCACAGGCAAGATGGTCGCAGCTCTGCGCCGTCTCGGCTTTGACAAGGTATTCGACACTGACTTCAGCGCAGACCTCACAATCATGGAAGAAGGACATGAATTCCTCCACCGCGTTCTCAACGGCGGAGTTCTGCCCATGATCACATCCTGCTCACCGGGCTGGATCAACTTCATCGAAATGAAGTACCCCGACCTCTTGGATCACCTTTCATCAGCCAAGTCGCCTCAGGGAATGTTCGGCGCTCTCACAAAGACATACTGGCCCGAAACACAGGGAATCCCCGTAGAGAACATCTACAGCGTCTCTATAATGCCCTGCACAGCCAAGAAGTCCGAATGTGTACGTCCGCAGCTCCAGAGCAACCCGGGAATCCCCGATGTTGACACAGTTCTCACAACAAGAGAACTCGCCAGAATGATAAAGAACGCAGGAATCGACTTCAAGAACCTTCCCGAAGAAGAATATGACAGCCCGCTCGGCGGTTCAACAGGCGCGGCGGTAATCTTCGGAGTCACAGGCGGAGTTATGGAAGCCGCACTGCGCACTGTCTACGCGGTTCTCAACGAAGGCAAAGACATCCCCGGAATCATCTTCGCACCTGTCCGCGGAATGGAAGGCATCAAAGAAGCCACTGTTGACGTTCCCATCAACGGCGAAACAGTCACAGTCAAGCTTGCAGTCGCTCACACGCTGAAGAACGCCCGCATCCTCATGGACAAAGTACGCGCGGGAGAAGCAGACTACCACTTCATCGAAGTCATGGCATGCCCCGGCGGCTGCATCGGCGGCGGCGGCCAGCCTCAGCCCGTCAATGCGGAAATCCGCGCGGCACGTACATCAGCCATCTACCGCGACGACGAAGCTTCGGCACTGCGCCAGTCACACAAGAACCCCGACATCGTAGCTCTCTACGACAAGTGGCTCGGCAAGCCCCTCGGAGAAAAGTCGCACCACCTTCTCCATACTCACTACAAAGCACAGCCGAGAGACCTTTAAGTTTAAACACCTTTCATCAACGAATAAAAAGAGCGGGAGTTTTTCTCCCGCTCTTTTATTTTTTATAGACATTCATAATATTCTCTATATTTCATAAATAAAATTTCTCCATATACTTTTATTGAGGGTATATCAATTTATATAATGCCTTATATATTAAATGTCTCTTCTCAAAAAACAATACTTTGTTAAAATTTTATCAAACAGGTACGACACGGAGAAAAAACGTGCCGGCGTCTGATTTATTTCAGCTTCTTTTTTTTGACATACATCGATATATCAAAGCGGAGGCGAAGTTATGAGAATTGTCTGTCTGGGATGCAGCATTACTGCCGGGTACGGTGTGAGCAGGGAAGAGTCATGGGTAGGACTGCTTCCGGGCATGACCGGGCACCTTTGGATTAATGCAGGTATCTGCGGAGATACAACGGGCGGAATGCTTGCAAGGCTTGAAAAAAGTGTCTTTTCTCATAATCCCGATGCTGCTCTTATCATGGGAGGAACCAACGATATTCTATCCTGCGGCTCTTGGGAATGCGCAAAACCCAATATTATGGCTATGGTTCATCAGTGCGTATCACGCGGAGTGAAGCCGATAATCGGCGTTCCTCTTCCGATATCTCCATACGCTCCTTCCTCATACAAATCATTTTTAGACATAAAAGCCGCATCGGTGCAGATGAGTTTTTATTCCGAGTGGCTGAGGCTCTTTGCGTCGGAACTCAGGCTAAGAACCGTTGATTTCGGTTCGTCTTATGAAAAATTCGCTGAGACTTTTGGATGGGACAGAGCGTACTTCTCGGACGGACTTCATCCTACGGCCGAAGGGCATATCGTGATGGCAAAGACAGCGGCGGATAATAAGTTCCTCCGTATAACGGACAGAGGCGGGGTTTCAGAACCGGCGGCACAATAAATTTCTAAAAGCAGCAGTAAACAGATAAATTGAAAAGAGAATAAGAAAGATCGAAACGGCGTAAGCGCAAAGGATTTCTCTTCTTTCCGAGGCAGGTCAGAGCTACCGGAAAGAGCGTCAGAAACACACGCACCATACGCAGCAGAGAGTTCTTTTATCCGTGGATTTCCAAAGAGACGGACACGCGCCCGAATATGTGGGAGTGTGTCCGTTTTTGCATCTTATATTTATAGAGGAGGAAAAGATTTATGGAACGCAAGACAGCTTTGTATGACCTTCACGTTGAACTCGGAGGCAAGATGGTTCCTTTTGCGGGGCACATGCTCCCTGTTCAGTTTAAGAAGGGTATCTTAGAAGAGCACATGATAGTCCGCGAACACTCGGGGATGTTTGACTGCAGCCACATGGGCGAAGTCCTGCTGGAAGGGCCGGACGCCCTTATGAATGTCAACAATCTTTTCAGCAACAGCTTTGACAGCATGAAGGACGGAAGCTGCCGTTACTCCGTGATGCTCTATGAAAACGGAGGCTGTATCGATGATTTGATAGTTTACAGACGCTCTGAAGACAGCTATTACGTCGTCATCAACGCGTCCAACGCAGCCAAGGATGTCGAGTGGATACGCAGCCACCTGATAGGAAAGGTATCACTTACCGATATGTGCGACTCCTACTCTCAGATAGCAGTTCAGGGGCCCGAGTCTCTCAGGATGGAGAGCATTGTCAGCGGCACTCCTCTGCCGGTTAAGTATTACACCTTCAGCGAACACGTCATTATCGCGGGAGTGGACTGCTTCATATCACGCACAGGCTACACAGGCTCATTCGGCTATGAGCTCTTTATGCCGAACGAAGGAGCTCCCGCTGTTTGGAGAGCTCTGCTTGAGATAGGCGTAGAACCATGCGGCTTGGGCTCACGCGACACACTGCGCACGGAAGCAGCTCTTCCCCTATACGGACATGAAATATCCGAGATTATAGACCCGATAGCAGCGGGACTTGATTTCGCAGTGAAGATGGATAAGGCAGATTTTATAGGCAAGTCGGGCCTTATCGAACGTGGAACACCGTCAAAGAAGAGAGTCGGAGTAAAGGTCGTAGGACGCGGAGTTATCCGTGAGCATCAGGATATATATGACGGAGAGACGTTAATAGGCTTTGTATCTTCGGGAACATTTATGGCATGGCTCAACGCAAGCGCGGGCATGGCATTTGTAGATACGGAAAAAGCTGAAATAGGCAACAAGTTTGAAGTTGATGTAAGAGGCAGAAGGGTTCCCGTAGAAATTGTCCCACTGCCTTTCTATAACACAGCGCGCGAAATTCCTGTTCTAAAGTAAAAAATACTATCTCAAGGAGGATTTTATTATGGAAATCAGAAGCGAGTTAAAGTACACAAAGTCACACGAATGGGTCAAGGATCTCGGAGGTTCAGCAGCTCTTATAGGGCTTGATGACTATGCGCAGGATCAGCTCGGAGAGCTTGTATTCATCAACCTTCCGGAAGAGGGCGACAGTATAACCGCAGGAGAAGCATTCTGCGACGTGGAGAGCGTCAAAGCAGTATCCGACATTTTCTCCGGCGTAACGGGAAAGATAGCCGAAGTCAACGGAGACTTGGCGGACAATCCTCAGAAGGTCAACGAAGCTCCTTATGATGCATGGTTTGTCAAAGTTGAGGATATCACATCTTACGGCGAACTGATGGATGCCGAAGAGTACAAAAAATACTGCGCGGAGCTGTAAATTAAAGAGGCAGTAAAAGCAGAAAGGGTTGATTCCTAATGGGCAGCTATGTCCCATCGACCGCTGAACAGCGGTCTTTAATGCTAAAAACGGTAGGAGTGCCTTCTTTTGAGGCTCTGTACCGCGATGTGCCTGAAAATATGCGCCTTGAAGAGGGAGCATTGAAC
Source organism: uncultured Synergistaceae bacterium (assembly GCA_964577295.1). Taxonomy (GTDB): domain Bacteria; phylum Synergistota; class Synergistia; order Synergistales; family Synergistaceae; genus CAZNYN01. The sequence goes on from CAZNYN010000019.1 coordinate 16,405, forward strand.
ATACCGAGCGGAATGTCTGAGATGGAGCTGCGGGCTTTTATGCAGGCCACATCCGATAAGAATAAAGTATTTGATGCCATCTTCCGCGGAGCAGGCTCCTACAGCCACTATATACCCTCAATAGTAAAGCGCGTCACCTCAAAAGAAGAGTTTGTGACAGCCTACACACCATACCAGTCGGAGATAAGCCAGGGCATATTGCAGTCGATATTTGAGTACCAGACTATGATATGCGAGCTTACAGGCATGGATGCTTCAAACGCCTCCGTCTATGACGGAGCTTCCGCAGCGGCTGAAGCTGCCGCTATGTGCCATGACCGCAAGCGTTTCAAAGTCGTGGTCTCGGGAGCGTCACACCCAAACACAATAAAAGTTATAAAGACATACTGCCTTGGCTCAGGCGCGGAATGTGCGGTTGTGCCTGCGAAGAACGGAAAAACAGACTTGGATGCTTTGAAGAACGCTCTGGATGATACAACCTCATGCGTATATGCTCAGCAGCCGAGTTTCAGCGGAATGCTGGAAGACTGCAAGGCAATAGCGGATATCTCCCACGCAGCTGGAGCTAAATTCATCATGGGCATAAACCCCATAGCTTCTGCAATTATCAAGACTCCCGCAGAGTGCGGAGCGGACATAGCAGTTGGCGAAGGACAGCCTCTCGGCATTCCCATCTCCTTCGGAGGCCCTTACCTCGGCTTCATGGCATGTGTCGAAAAGATGCAGCGCAAACTGCCAGGGCGCATAGTGGGACAGACCTCCGACTCGGAGGGCAGACGCTGTTTTGTCCTTACCCTTCAGGCGCGCGAACAGCACATACGCAGAGAAAAGGCCTCGTCCAACATCTGTTCAAACGAAGCTCTCTGCGCTCTCACCGCCTCCGTCTACATGGCGGCAATGGGGCCGCGCGGCATGAGAGACGCGGCGGAAGCCTGCTTTGCCAACGCTCACTATCTTGCGGAACGTATTACGGAGCTGCCCGGTTTTGACCTTGTAAATTCCGGCGAATTCTTCCACGAGTTTGTAACTTCGTCTCCGATATGCCCCGAAAAGCTGATGTCCGCTCTTGAGGAGAAAAATATTTTGGGCGGCCTCCCAGTGGAAGGCGGCATCCTCTGGTGCGCCACCGAGATGAATACCGCGGAACAGATAGAGACTCTTGTCTCGGTTATTAAGGAGGCGGTTGTCAGATGAAGCTGCTTTTTGAAAGAAGCGTCGAGGGACGCAGATGCTCTCTGCTCCCGGAAAACAAAGTGCCTTTCAGAGGACTTTCGCCGGAGATGAAGAGAGAGATTCCTCTCCGTCTGCCGGAAATGGCGGAAGTGGATATCAGCCGTCACTACACTGCTCTTGCCAAACAGGTCTACGGTGTCAACAGCGGCTTCTACCCTCTCGGCTCCTGCACTATGAAATACAATCCCGCAGTTAACGAAGAGCTTTCATCACTTGCGGGGTTTAGGGGAATACATCCTCTCCAGCCCGAACATACGGTACAGGGCTGTCTGGAAGTCTTTGACACCTTGGCGGCGCACCTGTCGGAGCTTGTGGGCATGGACTCGGTAACCTTCCAGCCGGCAGCAGGCGCTCACGGCGAATTTACGGGACTTCTGCTCATCAAGGCTTATATGATTGAGCACGGAGAGACAAAAAGAAACAAAATAATCGTCCCGGACTCGGCTCACGGCACAAACCCCGCTTCCGGCTCCATGACAGGCTTTACCATAGTCAATATCCCGTCAGCCTCTGACGGAAGCGTTGACTTGGACTCTCTGAGAGCTGCAGTCGGAGATGATACTGCGGGACTGATGCTCACAAATCCGAACACTCTCGGAATGTTTGACAAAAATATATTGGAAATAACAAAGATAATCCATGATGCGGGAGGCCTTTGCTACTACGACGGAGCCAACATGAACGCCATAATGGGCACAGCTCGTCCCGGAGACATGGGCTTTGACGTAATTCACCTAAACCTGCACAAAACATTCTCAACTCCTCACGGAGGAGGAGGCCCGGGAGCGGCTGCTGTCGGAGCCAAGAAAATTTTGGAGAAATATCTTCCCGGCTGTGCGATAGTCAAAAAGGAAGGTTCTTACTCCTTTGAAAAGAGAGATTCGTCAATAGGCGCTGTGCATTCTTTCTACGGCAATTTCCTCGTCTGCGTGCGCGCTCTCTGCTATGTACTCTCCCTCGGAGGGGACGGACTGCGCGAAGCGTCTCAAAACGCCGTGCTCAACGCAAACTATCTGCGCGTGCTTTTAGCAGCTCACTGCCCGACAGCCAATGAGGGACTCTGCATGCACGAATTTGTCCTCTCTCTCGAAGAGCTCCACAAAAATACGGGAGTAAGCGCGAGCGACATGGCGAAAGGCATGTTGGACGGAGGCATTCATCCTCCCACGATGTACTTCCCTCTGATAGTTCACGAGGCCCTTATGTTTGAGCCGACCGAAACAGAGACAAAGGAGACGCTTGATGAGGCGGCGGCTATGATTATCGAGCTGCTGAAGAAGGCTCACACAGACCCGGAAGCACTGCACAGAGCCCCGTCAACGACTCCGATAGGACGCCCCGACGAAGTTGCGGCTGCCCGTAATCCTATTATCAGATATAACTTCGGCTAATGATAAAAAGAACATCTTTTATACTTGCCGACGGATTCACCCCATACCGCAATCAGGCCGTTGAGGAGTACCTTATGATGAGCAGCGAGCCTGAGACTTGCACACTGTATCTCTGGCAGAATCAGAGAACTGTCGTAATAGGGCGCAATCAGAATGTGCGCGGTGAATGCAGAGCCGAACTGCTGGAAAGGGAAGGCGGGTATCTTGCCCGCCGCCTTTCCGGAGGCGGAGCAGTATTTCACGACATGGGGAACATCAACTTCTCCTTCTTCGCTTCCGACCCCGATTACAGCGTCGCGCGCCAGCAAAAAGTCATACTCGGAGCAGTCAGGTCTTTCGGTTTGGATGCGGAGCTTTCGGGCCGCAACGACATCACTGTCGGAGGGCAGAAATTCTCTGGCAACGCTTTTATCTCATCGGGAACGAAACACTGCCACCACGGAACACTGCTCATAAGCGCCGATACATCAGACATGGGCAGATATCTCAGCGTACCCAAAGACAAGCTTGAAAGCAAAGGGGTGCGCTCCGTCAGATCCCGTGTCGTGAATTTAGCGGAACTTAACGGCGCAATTACTGTTGAGAGCATAACCGCGGCTCTGCTTCAAGCATTTGAAGAGGAGTACAAGTCCGTTCCGAGAAAGGTAAAAGTATCGGAGCTCGACTCTGCTCTCTTGGACTCCCTTACGGAAAAATTCGCATCTCCGTCATGGCGCTTTGAGACAGAGCCTGACTTCATGATGAGAAAGAGCGGCCGTTTTTCGTGGGGAGGAGCGGAACTTTGCTTCAAAGTCTCATGCGGAAAGACGGTAAATGTGCGCCTCTTCACCGACGCCATGGACCCGTCCCTCTCTCTGACGGCGGAGCAGGCTCTGACAGGAGTTCCTTTCTCTGCCGAAGCTTTGAAGTGCGCTCTTCTTGCGGCTAATACTACGGAGGAACAAAGACAGATGCTTGAAGACATTTCCTCCCTTGTGACGGAGGCATAACAATGAACGTCTATGATTTGATAATTATAGGAGCAGGGCCGGGAGGCTATGCGGGAGCGATACGAGCCGCCCAGCTCGGACTGAAAGTCTGCGTCATAGAGAGACGCGACGTAGGAGGCACCTGCCTCAACAGAGGCTGCATACCTACAAAGTCCTTCCTCTACGCCTCGGGACTATTCTCCAAAGCAAAAAACGACTTTGATACATTCGGCATAACGGCTGAAAACATATCCTTTGACATGGCAAAAATGTACTCCCGCAAGAATCAGACAGTGACCCGCCTCAGAAGCGGAGTCGAACAACTTCTGAAAGCCAACAAAGTTACGCGGCTCGAAGGCACAGGCACAATAGAGGCTCGCGGAAGCGTAAAATTCGTCTCAGGCGACGGAACGGAAGAAATTTTAAAAGCCGAAAACATCTTAATAGCGAGCGGCTCAAAGCCATCATACACAAAATTTCCGGGAAGCGATCTGCCGGGAGTCATAACAAGCGATGAACTGCTCGAAAACAGCTCCTCCGTAAAGAAAAAGCTGCTTGTCCTGGGAGGCGGAGTTATTGCCGTAGAATTTGCCTCAGTCTTTGCAAACTTGGGCTGTGAAGTGACAATAGCAGTACGCAGCCGCCTCATGCGCACATGGGACGATGAGATTTCAAAAAATCTCGGAGTCATACTGAAAAAACGGGGCATAAAAGTTTACGGACAGAGCGTAATAAAAGAAGTCGTCAAAACAGAAAACGGCCTGCTCTGCCGCTTCACCTCAGCGGACAAAGAAATTGAAACTGAGACTGACAGCATATTGGTCGCAAACGGACGTGAGCCGGAAACAGACGGGCTCTTCGGCGAAGGCTTCTCCCTCTCCATGGAGAGAGGCTTCATCTCTGTCAACGACAAATTCGAGACATCAGTCCCGGGAATATATGCGGTCGGAGATGTAATCGGAGGCATGCAGCTCGCTCATCTGGCCTCGGCTCAGGCTGTGGGAGTATGCGAAAATCTTGCCGGAAAGAGCAGCTCCGCCTGTCTTGATTTTATCCCGAACTGCATATACACAGATCCGGAGATAGCTTCAGTAGGCTTGACGGAATCTGCTGCTGCCGAAAAGGGCATAGAAACATTCACAGGCAAATACATGATGATGGGAAACGGAAAAACCGTCGTCGAAAACGGAGAACGCGGCTTCGTCAAACTGGTTTTTGACGCAAAGACAGACGTTCTCTTGGGAGCTCAGCTCATGTGCGAGAGAGCCACAGACATAATTGCGGAGCTTGCCTCCGCCTGCACCAACAGACTTACATCAAGACAGCTCATCAGAGTAATACGCCCTCACCCGACCTTCTGCGAAGCTGTCACGGAGGCCGCAGAAGCGGCGCACAACATCTCAATCCACACTATGCCGACAAAATAGCGGCATAAAGAATAATTAACAATTAAAAATAAAATAGGGCGGAAGCGGTACAGCATATCGCTTCCGCCCGCCGAAAATGATTAGCTGCTGTTAGTCATTACTGATTATTTGCGCTCTGATAACGTTCTTGCTCATATCGGAGACGCATTACCGCAAATATGGAACGGGGAATAAAAATGACACTATACCGTGTGAAAATAAAAGCACCCTCACCGATACAAATTATAAAAAAACTCAAAAGCCGCAGAACCGGAAAAAATATGTGCGGCAGCATCCAAACGGCAAAAGTTCATAATGAACAGCTGCTGCTTGGCGAATGGGGGTGCAGTTTTGGCTGATATTCTGAGAGGCGCTCCCGTAGCCGGAAAAATAAAAGAGACATTAACTGAACGCACCGCAAAACTGAGAGAGAAAGGCATTGTCCCCGCTCTGGCAATTCTGCGGGTTGGCGAACGGAGCGGAGACCTCTCTTACGAACGCGGAGCCGCCAAATGCTGCTCAGATGTCGGTGTGGAAGTGCGCAGGTTTATACTTCCGCAATCCTGCCCAAGCGAACTTTTGCTTGAAACAGTGACAAAAATCAACGACGACCCATACATCCACGGATGCCTCGTATTCCGCCCTCTTCCGAACAAGGAAGACGAAAAAGCGGTATGCTCAATGCTCTCTCCCTCAAAAGACATAGACTGCATCACGGCGGAATCGCTCACTTCCGTATTCACCGGGGGCGGAGAAGGTTTTCCCCCATGCACCGCTCAGGCTTGCATAGAACTTCTGGAGCATTACGGATATGATATCCAGGGCAAAAATATCACTGTAATAGGGCGCAGTCTTGTCATAGGCAAGCCCGTATCCATGATGCTCCAATCTCACAACGCTACTGTGACAATGTGCCACACAAAGACCCGAGGCATCGCAGAAATATGCGCAAAAGCGGAAATTCTCATTGCCGCTGCAGGAAAAGCCGGCATGGTAAATGCCGACTACACAAACAGCGGACAGATAGTGCTGGACGTAGGCATAAATGTCAATTCCGAAGGCAGACTGTGCGGAGACGCAGACTTTGACTCGGTGGAGAAAAAAGCCGCGGCCATAACCCCGGTTCCCGGAGGAATAGGAGCTGTCACATCGGCGGTACTTGTAAAACATGTAGTAGAAGCAGCGGAGAAAAAAGCGAAAAAGAAAAGCTTATAAGTCAAAAACTCCACACATCACGTTAAAAATAGAAAGCTTAAAAATCAGCGCAGGCCGAACTTCGGAAAAAATCGGTCTGTGCTGATATCTTTGTACGCTAAAAGTATGAGTTCTTTGACTATAATGAGACAAAATATGCACTAAGAGGGAAAATAGTATAAAATACACGAGTGCAGAATTTTTGCACTTGCCTGATTTTCTTTTGTCTATACTGCGGCAGAGGCCGATTTTGAAAGGATGATATATATGTGCGGCATAATGGGGTACGTTGGAGATAGAGAAACAACAAAAGTAATACTTGAAGGGCTTGCCAAGCATGAATACAGAGGCTATGACTCCGCCGGAATCGCGGTAATAAAAGACGGAGCAATCCACGAGTTGCGCACTACGGGCAGAGTTTCCAAGCTCGTCGAAAAAGTAGAGCAGGAACATTTCACGGGAGACTTCGGCATAGGACACACACGCTGGGCCACACACGGAGGCGTTACGGAAAATAACGCTCATCCGCACATGAGCAGCGATAACAGAGTTGTCCTTGTCCACAACGGCATCATAGAAAACGCGCGCGATATCAGAGCGGAGCTCGAAGGCTGCGGCGTTAAATTTCACACGGAGACAGACACGGAATCTGCGGTACAGTATTTGGGCTACGTCTATGACGGAGACCCCAAGAAAGCCATAGTAAAACTCACCCACAGAATCCGCGGAGCATTTGCTCTCGTTATAATGTTCCATGACAGAAAAGACGAAATATGGGTTGCACGCAAAGGCTCGCCTCTTGTAGTAGGACACGCCGGCAGCGAGGGCTTCTGCGCGTCAGACCCGACTGCGCTGCTTGAATTCACTCGCGACGTGTGGTTCATGGACGATGACGAAATGGCAGTAATAACAAAAGAAAACTGCCGCTTCTTCGACTTTGACGGCAAAGAGCATGCAAAAGCAACAATGCACCTAGACTGGGATGCGGCAATGACCAGCCGCGGCAAATATCCGCACTTCATGCTCAAAGAGATACACGAACAGCCGGAAGTCGTCACTCATTCGCTCCTCGGACGCGTGGCGAACGGAGAAGTAGACCTTAGCAGCGAACTTCCTTGGACAAAAGAAGACGTCTTGAAATGGAAAAAAATACACTTTGTCGCATGCGGAACATCCCACTATGCCACAATACTGGCATCACGCATAATGGAGACCTTCGGCAGCTTTGAGATACGCACGGAAGTCGCTTCGGAATACCGCTACAGAAATATTCCCATAGGGCCGGACACACTCGCCATATTTGTATCTCAGTCGGGCGAGACCGCAGACACTCTCCATGCAGCACGCCTTGCAAAAGCAAAAGGAGCTAAGTGCCTTGTCATTACCAACGTCCGCGGCTCGACAATTCACCGCGAAGTCGGAGAAGCTCTCATAACACCGGCCGGCCCGGAAATCGGAGTCGCAGCCACAAAGACATTCATGGCTCAGATAACTGTGCTTACCCTGCTAGGCATGTACATTTCAAAAATAGTCGGAGAGCTTAATCCGAAGACGGAAAAGCGCCTCATCCATGAACTCATGGACATACCGGCAAAACTTGCCAAAATTCTTGAAAATGAAAAAGAGATTGAACAGACTGCCAGAAACTTCGCCGATGCGCGCGGCTTCTTCTTCATAGGCAGAGGATTGGCATATCCGCCCGCACTTGAAGGAGCTCTCAAGCTCAAGGAAATATCATACCTCCATGCGGAAGCCTATCCTGCGGGAGAAATGAAACACGGCCCGATAGCCCTCCTTGACAAAGAACTCCCCGTTGTAGCCCTTGTACCCAAAGGGGAGCTCTGGGAAAAGACAGTATCCAACATAGAAGAGTCTATGGCGCGCAAATCTCCCATAATAGCAATAGCAACGGCGGGAGACAGCGAGATAACCCACTATACAAAAGACGTAATATTCACGCCGGAGACAGAGCCCGAACTCTTCCCCTTCATAGCGACGGTTCCTCTGCAGCTCTTCGCCTACTACGTGGCAAGGCAGAGAGGCTGTGACATAGACATGCCGAGAAACCTTGCGAAGTCGGTTACAGTGGAATAGAGCGGGAAATAACCGAATAAATATATATACGTTGAAAAGATTTATATTTGTGCTAATATATAAACAGTCTCGGTTAAGAGGCTGCCCTGCCATTCGCAAGATTGCGCAGGCCATGCGATTGTACGATTTTCGGATGGAACCGGACTCTGGATTTCGGAGCATTGACAGGGGTGGACTCCCACAGCCGGTGTAGGTGTCAAACGACACCGAAAAGAACAGCCAACATAGGGCTTTCCCCAGCGGAAAGCCCTT
>CAZNYN010000019.1:25042-35347 GCA_964577295.1 uncultured Synergistaceae bacterium
GCAGGGAGAGGAAGAACCGTTGCTGCGGCTCTTCCTCTCCCTGCTTTTATCTGTTCCTGTTATTCCACGTTTACTATGAAGTTGCAGAAGGTCCAGTAGAATCTGTCGAAATTCTCGAGGAACTGGGTCTGTGAGGCGTCCGGAATTATTGCCATTCTTGAGCCCGGGATGAGAGAGCGGTAGTATTCGCATGTCTTCTGGCTGACCTGGTCGTACTCTCCTATTAGGAGCATAACGGGGATTTTGATGTCCTTTATGCGGCCCGTAATGTCCAAATCCTTCATGATTCCCGTGCTCGTAAATTCGCTGGGGCCCCACATGTGGCGGTAGACTTCCATTCCTGCCGCTGTCTTTGTTCTTACTGCTTTTGTGAAATATGGGTTGCCCAAGTGGCTTATCTGGTCGTTGCGGCACTGATATGTGTCGTTGTACTTTCTGATGATGTTCTGATATGTGACATTGTCAAAGAAGGTTGAGCCTTCGCACTCTTCGACAATTTTCACGACATCTTCTCCAAGTTCCGCGAGGCGCAGCTTTGCGTCTGCAATCCAAAGTGGAGTGCTGAGGAAGGGACTTGTCATTGTAAGGGATATGATGGGAGTTTTGCCCGAACGGAGCAGATATTCCGCGGCAAGATAGCCTCCCCATGAACGACCTATTACATGGAGTCTGTCTACTTTAAGACCTGCGATGAGATCGCCGAGGGAGTCGATATAGCGTTCTGGATCCCAGAGTTCTTCGTCTCCCATGTGTCCGGTTTCGTCTCCGCCGAGCTGGTTATACATATAGACAATGCGGTTTTCCGCAAGTTTTTCAGCCATAGGCATAAAGGACGAGTTGTTTCCGCCCGGCCCTCCATGGATGTAGAGCACGGGAACTGCATCATGGCAGTCTCCTAATGTGCTGAGAGTTACAAAACCTCCGTGTACGTGAATATATTCCGTCTTCATACTTGTCGCCATGAAGAACCCCTCCTAATCTGTCAATTGTGATAATAAAATTATATCGCAATATTCTGATAATTCTAATGAGGAAAATACTTAACTTTGCAAGTTTATTTTTGTGAGTAATATTTATTACAAGTTCAAGAAGCAGAGAAGGTATAAGGCAGTGTCGGCACGTTATATTTGAATATTAAGATGGCTGATGGTAATAGCTTTTGTATAATAATAACCCGATATTCAGTTCCATTCTCGTATTTCCGCTCTGTCCCGCATTAAGCCCTTTGCGGCAAGTCTGTAAGATGTTACAATGTATACGGTATGCGGCAGGTGTATTCATGTGTGTCGCCTGCCCGATCGGGTATAACATAACCGCTCTGTTTTCGTCTGTTTTTTGCTGTGCAATATGCTGCATGACAGGGGTGCGCGCTGTGTCAATAAGATGGCCGGGCAAGAAAAATTATCAGCTTTACTTTGTATTTATATTCATATTCGCTCTTATTGCTGTTTCATGCTCTGTCTGTCTTAATGTGATGCGGAAGTATGTGAACGATGAGACAATACGGACTATCCATGCATTCGAAGAAGTTTCCCTTACAAATATAAATGACCATTTCAATTTAAGCCTCAGATATACTAAGTCTCTTGCCGCGACTCTGGGGCGGAGTGTAAAAGATGTCGACTCTGTAGATGCTCTTTCTTTTGTCAAAGATAAGGTTAAGTATACAGATTTTGACGCAGTTGTCCTTGTCGGCAGGAATGGCAGTGCTGTGCATCCCAGGCTGAAAAAACTTGTGAATGTATCCGGTTCGCCATCTTTTGCCAAAGCTCTGGCGGGAGAGGCTAATATAAGCGACTATAATGTATCTTCTTTTGACGGACAGACATATATAGCTATTAACGCTCCTATTATTGAGAACGGGCGGACAAAGGCGGTACTCGCCGGCATATATTATGCCGATACTTTGGGGCACTTTATCTCTGCGGGGTTTTTCGACGGCAGTGCCTCCTCGTATCTTATTAATTCAAACGGCAGAATAATTGCACGCTCGGAAAAAATAGAAATACTCTCAGAGAGTATAACTTTCTGGGGGCTTCTCGATGCTCCCAATGTGGAAAAAGATGACTCTCTTATAAAAAAGTTTGCAGCGGACCTGAAGCAGAAGAGGGGCGGAGAGCTGACGTTCGGCTTGTCTGGGGTAAAGTATATTTTAAGCTATACTCCTATGGCATATTATGACTGGTATCTCGTTACCGTAATTCCCTACAGTGAGGTCGCCGCTCGCACGCAGAAACTTTTTATGTACACGATAAATTTTGTCTGCGCGGTACTCTTCCTTTCCGGCCTAATGGCGGCTTTTCTTTTTATTAAATTTAAGAGGGGCAAAGATGATCTCGAAAAGGCTCATAAAGAGCTTTCTTTCCTGCACGATACCGCGGCAGGCGGCATTGTGCGATGCGGCAGAGAAGGAGAGCGGCTTGTTATCAAGAGCGCCAACGAGGGTTTTTACGAGATACTCGGCTATACCAGAGAGGCTTTTGCCCAAAAGTATGGCAGTACGGTAAACGAACTCTTCCCGGCTCAGACGCGTGCTCAGTTTGTCGCGGAGATTGAGAAGCAGATAAATGAAACGGGACGGCTTCGCACAGCGCTTACCGTTGTTGCCGCTGACGGGGCTCTCAAGTGGCTTTGGGTTGACCTTGTTCTTATAGGGGAGGATGGGATGCGTGAGGCCTTTGGGACTGTTTCCGACATTACGGTTATAAGGCAGGCGAATGAGAACCTGCGCATAGCCAAGGAGCAGCTTGATATTATTCAGAATCTGACAGATGTAAACTATTTTGAATGGGATCCTGTCGAGGACATAATGAGGCATTCGGGCTCTTTTGAGAAGAGATTTAACATGCCTTCGTGCTACAGGAATTTTCTTGCGGAATTTAGGAAAAGGCACTTTATGCCTGACGAGGATGCTCTTCTTGTAATCGAATGTTTTATGAGGATGAAAAACGGAGCGAGATATGAATCCTTTGACCATAGGATGTTTCTCTCAGGCGGAAGTTTCTGCTGGTACAGAAACACGATGATGTCTATATTTGACGAAAACGGACGTACTATAAAGGTTTTAGGAGTTCTCACAAATGTGGACACCGACATAAGGAGTATTAAGAAGGCGGAGGATTCCGCAAGACGCGACCCGATGACAGGGCTATGGAACAGGACTGCTACCGAGTTTATGGTAAATAAGTATATAGCGTCGTCGCAAGGCCCTGCTCTGTTTATGCTTACCGACATAGATAAGTTTAAGAATCTGAATGACACTATGGGGCATCTCTACGGAGATTTAATGATAAAGGAGCTGACACGGAATCTTTCAGATATTTTCTCCTATAACGAGAAGAATGTTGTGGGAAGGGTCGGAGGAGATGAGTTTGTCGTATTTTTGCCGGACTGTTCTGTCTCCGATGAAGTCAAGGCTCTTATCGAGAAGATGCAGAAGAATTTTATGAGGACTTACAGCAAGGATGGAGCGGAATATCACATCTCCTGCTCCATAGGCATAGCGAAGTACCCGGAAAATGGCAGAACTTACGATACCTTGATGGCAAATGCGGATAAAACTCTTTATACCGCAAAGAACAGGGGCAGAAATCTCTGGCTCTTTTACGGAGAATAATACTTTCGTAAAATAGAACTCGTCGTCTTTTCGCAAAAGCGTGATTTCATTTTTTGGGAAGCCCGTCATATCTGAGTGATTTTAACTTGATGAATTGCTCTCATGGTGAGACAATACTTTTGCAGAGGACTTATATTAAACTAAGGGGTGAGCGATATGAAATTGTTGATTGCGGTCGACTTTAGTCCCGTAGGAATAGCCGTTGCCGAACATGGTTATATGATGGCGCAGAAAGGCGGTATGGATGCCGTCTTTTTCCATTGCGCTCCAAGAGCCACTCTTATGCTGGTAGGCTATGCCGGCTGCGGAGCTTATGCAACTTTGGACGATGCGGGAGAGCAGAAGAAGATTGAAGCAGCCGCCGCAAAGCGTCTGGACGAGATTATCGGCAATGTCTACGCCAAGCACGGCAAACCGGAGCTTATTAAGACAGAGAAGTTTGTCGCAGTGGGCGATCCCGGCGAGGAGATATTAAAGTACGCCAAAACTCACAAGTTTGACATGATAATAGCGGGCTACAAGAGCTACAGCACAATCGACAGAATTCTTGTCGGAAGCACAGCCACGAAGCTGGTGCGCTACGCTCCCTGTTCCGTTCTGATTTACAGAGCGCCGGACGCGGAATAGCGGTTCTTGGCGGAGATAAAGCATTAAAAGACGGGAGCGGCAGAAGCCGCTCCCGTCTTTTAGTCTCTATTCGTCTCTCAGTACAGCGCCCTCCACTCCCGATGTCGCAAATGCTCTGTAGCGGTTCAGGAACGCGCTCTGCACTTTTTGAGGTTTCGGAGTAAAGTTTTCGCGGCGCTTTGCAAGCACTTCTTCGCTCACTTTGAGGTCGAGTTTCTTTTCGGGTATGTTGATGCTGATTATGTCGCCTTCTTCGATGAGACCTATCGGGCCTCCCGCCGCGGCTTCGGGGGAGACGTGTCCTATTGCCGCTCCTCTTGTCGCTCCGGAGAAGCGTCCGTCCGTTATGAGAGCCACAGTGCCGCCCTTGCCCTGTCCCATTATCGCGGAAGTGGGGGTGAGCATCTCTCTCATGCCCGGGCCGCCCTTGGGCCCTTCGTTGCGTATGACAACAACGTCACCGTCGTTTATCTCGTTGTTAAGTATGGCGCGGCTTGCGTCCTCCTCGCACTCGTAAACTCTCGCCGGGCCTTCGTGTACGAGCATTTCCGGGGCTACAGCCGCCTGTTTGACTATCGCTCCGAGCGGGGCGAGTGTGCCTTTGATGAATGCAAGTCCTCCCTCTTTGTGGTAGGGATTGTCGAGAGGTCTTATCACATTTGCGTCTGCGACTTTCAGACCTTTTAGATTCTCTTTTGCGGTGCATCCCGTAACGGTTATACATTCTCCCTCTATGAGTCCCGCTTCGAGGAGCTGTGCCATGAGAGCCTGCACTCCTCCCGCCTGCCAGAGGTCTTCTATGTGGTGCGCTCCGCCGGGGCTCATGGAGCAGAGGTGCGGAACTTTAGCTCCTATCTCGTTGAATGCGTCAAGGGAGAGTTTAAGCCCCGCCGCCCACGCTATTGCGGGAAGGTGGAGTGATGTGTTTGTCGAGCCTCCGAGGGCCAAGTCTACGGCAACCGCGTTGTCGAAGGCTTCCTTTGTAAGTACGTCTCTGGGGCGGATATTTTTTTCTACAAGAGTCATAACGGCGCGTCCCGCCTCTTTCGCAAGGCGCACACGTCCGGCGTGAACAGCTGGTATCGTGCCGTTGCCGGGAAGTCCCAGCCCCAGAGCCTCCATCATGCAGTTCATAGTGTTTGCCGTAAACATTCCCGAGCATGAGCCGCAGCCGGGGCAGGCATTGTCCTCTATGTCGTGCAGAGCCGCATCGTCTATGAGGCCGGCCGCTCTCTTGCCTACTCCCTCAAATACGCTGTTGAGGTCGAGAACTTTGCCCTTGTGAGCTCCCGCCATCATAGGGCCTCCAGAAATAACTACCGACGGCAGGTTGAGCTTCGCAGCCGCCATAGCCATGCCGGGGATTATTTTATCGCAGTTCGGTACGAGGACGAGTCCGTCAAAGGCGTGTCCGCGCGCCATTATTTCAACCGAATCCATGATGAGTTCACGGCTGGGGAGCGAGAATTTCATCCCCTCATGGTTCATCGCTATTCCGTCGCATACTCCGATGACGGGAAATTCTATGGGAAGTCCGCCTGCCGCATATATGCCGGCCTTTACCGCGTCAACTATCGTGCGGAGGTGTACGTGGCCGGGGATTATGGCGTTGTAGGAGTTTGCCACTCCTATCCATGGACGGTCGATTTCCCAGTCTGTATAGCCTGCCGCTTTTAAGAGAGAGCGATGCGGGCTTCTTTCAAAACCTTTTTTTGCTTTGTCGCTGTTCATAAACATTTCACTCCTGTCACACAGATTAAATAAATTATAATACAACACTTCAAGTGAAAAACGGGCTTTTATGCAAGCCCGCTCCGTTTAGTTAAAGTGCATTTTGTCTATAGCGTCTCCCGGCATAACCATGGGCATTACCATAGCTTCCTGCGGAATCCTGAAGTCGATAAGGGCGGGGCCGGGATGTTCAAGAGCTTTTTCCAATGTCCCGTGTATCTCTTCGGGCTTGTCCGCTCTGTAAGCCTCCACTCCCATACCTTCCGCTATTTTTACAAAGTCGGGCTCGCGGCTGTATATGGTGTTGGAGTAGCGGGCATTGTAGAATATTTCCTGCCACTGTCTCACGTTGCCGAGGCATATATTGTTCAGAAGTATCACCTTTACTGGGATATTATAGCGCGCGCATGTGTCGAGCTCCTGTATGTTCATCATAAGGCTTCCGTCTCCAGCTATGCAGCATGTATATTGATTCGGACAGGCGTATGACGCTCCTATCGCGGCGGGGAAGCCGAATCCCATTGTGCCGAGCCCGCCCGATGAGAGGAATCTTCTCGGGTGCTCTGTTCTGTAGTGTTGAGCCGCCCACATCTGGTTCTGACCGACTTCCGTCGTGACAATGGCATTTCCGCCCGTGATTTCGCGCAGAGCCTCAAGTACCTGCCACGGAGCTATCTTCCCGTCAAATTTTACATGGGGCATAGGTTCGTCTCTGCGGATTTCGGCAAGGCGGTCAATCCATGCGCTTCTGTCCTGCTTTTTCTTAACCGCTTTGTCGAGAAGGTCGATTATGAAAAGAGCGTCTCCGACAAGCCAGACATCCGAGCCGATGGTCTTGTCTATCTCGGCAGGGTCTAAGTCTATGTGAATTATCTTGGCTTCGGGCGCGAATCTGTCTCTCTTGCCCGTGGTTCTGTCGCTGAAGCGCGAGCCTATTGTGAGTATGACATCCGCTGACATGAGAGCTCTGTTTGCGGCGGGATGTCCGTGCATTCCTGCCATGCCGAGTGAGAGCCCCAGAGGGTGCGACTCGGGGAATGCCCCCTTGCCGAGGAGAGTTGTTGTGACAGGTATCTCCAGCCTCTCCGCAAAGTCCGTGAGTTTTGCCGCAGCACCCGAGCTTATGACGCCTCCGCCTGCGAATATGACGGGCCTGTGAGCCTGTTCCAGCATTCCGACAGCTTCGTCAAAGCGTTCTATGTCGAGAACGGACTCGGGGTGATATCCGGGAAAATCCACTTTTTCGGGATAGGCAAATGTTCCGCTGCCCTTTTGCACGTCTGCCGGAACGTCAACGAGCACGGGGCCGGGCCGTCCGGTCGAGGCTATGTGAAATGCCTTTTTTATCGCGGTTGGAATCTGTTCCGGAGAGCGCACCTGCATACTGTGCTTGACCAACGGAAGTGTCGCTCCCACTATGTCGGCTTCCTGGAATGCGTCCGTGCCTATGACTCCCGTGGCTACCTGTCCCGTGATTGCCACCATGGGAACGGAGTCAAGATTTGCCGTGGCTATGCCCGTGACCAGGTTTGTAGCTCCAGGTCCCGATGTAGCGATGCAAACTCCCGGCCTGCCCGACGCTCTGGCATAACCGTCTGCCGCATGTGCCGCGGCTTGTTCGTGGCGCATGAGGATGTGATTTATCTTTGAGTCGTATATGGCGTCGTAGAGGTGAATTACCGTTCCGCCCGGAAGGCCGAACATTGTTTCCACGCCCTCCGCCTCCAGGGACTTTATAACCATCTCGGCTCCGTTCATATTTGCCATCCTGATTTCAGCTCCTTATTATTATCTTTAAGTTGTTAAAGCTTGACGTCTTTTGCGGCAGCGGCTGTGTACAGTCTGTTGACTGCATCAACGTAAGCTCTGACGGATGACTCTACAATATCCGTGCTTGTTCCGCGTCCCTGCGCCTGTATCTCTTTATGGTGAAGGATTATTCTTGTCTCCGCCTGGGCATCGGAGCGTTCGCTCGTTGCTCCTATTCTAAAGCCCTTGAGCTGAGGAGAAATACCCAAAATTTTCTTTATAGCGTTATATACCGCATCCACTGGGCCGTTGCCGACTGCGGCTTCGGTGAAGTCGTTTGAGTTTACGGAGAGAGTGACGCTTGCCGTGGGTTTGCAGCCCGTACCTATCTGAACCGCGAAATCTTTAAGCTTATACATTTTTTCCGGCGTGTACGAGAGGACTTTGTCCAGTATCATGGCCTCGATATCTCCGTCCGAGACGTCTTTCTTCTTCTCGCAGAGCTCTTTGAAACATGTAAAGGCGTAATCCGTCTCCGCTGCCGAAAGCTGATATCCCATGTCCTCAGTCTTCTCTCTGAACATGTGTCTGCCCGAGTGCTTGCCCAATGCCCGTTCCGCAAGCGGCGTTCCCACTGTTTCGGGCGTCATTATCTCGTATGTAGCCCTGTTGCAGAGCATTCCGTGACGGTGGATGAGAGCCTCGTGGGTGAAGGCGTTCCTGCCGACTATTGCCTTATTGGGCTGAACCATTACTCCCGTGGCCTGAGATACGAGCTTGCTCGTGCTGTAGAACTTTGAAGTCTCTATCTTTGTATGAAGATTGTAGTAGTCGGCTCTTGTGTTTATCGCCATAACAATTTCTTCCATTGCTGCGTTTCCGGCACGTTCTCCGAGTCCGTTTATAGTGCACTCAACCTGTCTTACTCCCGCTCTCACCGCCGCAAGGGAATTTGCCACGGCAAGACCGAGGTCGTTGTGGCAGTGAACCGACCATAGAACGTGCGAAGGGGCGTTTGTGCGCTCCATTATATCTTTCAGAAATTTAAAAAACTCCTCCGGCTGAGCGTAGCCGACTGTATCAGGCACATTTACCGTCGAAGCTCCGCACTCTATTGCTGTCTTAAAAACCTCAACAAGGAAATCCGCGTCGGAGCGGCTGGCGTCTTCCGCCGAGAACTCAACATCCTCGACAAATGTTCTTGCCAGAGTAACTGCATTTCTGACTTCGGAGAGGACTTTTTCCTTGTCCATCTTAAGCTTGTACTCCATGTGTATGGGGCTTGTCGCTATGTATGTGTGTATGCGCGGGCGTGCCGCATCTTTAAGAGCAAGGGCGGCTTTTGTAATGTCTTCCTCGCATGTGCGGGCAAGAGCCGCTATGACAGGACCTTCTATCTCTTTGGATATCGCCTTTACGGACTCAAAGTCGCTGACCGAGCCCGCGGGGAATCCCGCCTCTATAATGTCTGCCCCAAGCCTTGCAAGCTGCCTTGCAATCCTGAGCTTTTCATCTTTGCTGAGATTAATCTTCGCAGCCTGTTCTCCGTCTCTCAGAGTTGTGTCAAAAATCCGCACATGTTCGGTCATTACAGTTCTCCTTTGCATATCACGGGAAAGAATCCGCTCTTCGGCGAATTTTGCGGAATTCGCCGAAGAGTCGATATTTAATCTACAAAACTAAAACTTGGGAACTTCTTTCTGTTCCATCCAAGGCATCATCTTGCGGAGCTCTTTTCCTACAGCTTCGCAGGGAGCTTCCTGAGCGGCCTTTGCCCACTTCTTCATGCGGGGGCGTCCTGTCTGGTTCTCAAGTATCCAATCGCGGGCGAAAGTTCCGTCCTGTATCTCAAGAAGGAGCTGCTTCATGGCCTTGCGTGATTCGTCTCCGATAACTCTGGGGCCTGCCGTCATATCGCCGTATTTTGCTGTGTCGCTGATTGAGTAGCGCATCCAGGAGAGTCCGCCTTCGAAGATCATATCGACGATGAGCTTCATCTCGTTGATGCACTCAAAATATGCCATTTCGGGCTGATAGCCTGCGTCCACAAGTGTCTGGAAACCGTCCTGCATAAGCTGGCTAATGCCGCCGCAGAGGACAGCCTGCTCTCCGAAGAGGTCTGTCTCTGTCTCTTCACGGAAGGATGTCTCTATGATGCCCGCTCTGCCTCCGCCTATGGCTGACGCGTATGCGAGGGAGAAATCCTTGGCTTTGCCGCTTGCATCCTGATAGATGGCGATAAGGCAGGGAACTCCCTTGCCTTCTTTGTACATGTGGCGAACCATGTGGCCGGGGCCCTTGGGTGCGACCATGAATACGTCATGGTTTGCTTCCGGTGTTATCTGTCCGAAGTGGATTGCGAAACCGTGGGCGAATGCGAGCTTTGCATCGGCCTTGAGGTTGGGGAGAACGTCGTTTTTGTATGTCGAAGCCTGAAGGTGGTCGGGGATGAGGAACATGACGACATCAGCTCTCTTTGTGGCTTCTGCGACTGTGTAGACTTCAAATCCGTCCTTATCGGCCTTTTCCTTTGACTTGCTTCCCTCGTGGAGACCGATGATAACATTGGCTCCGCTGTCCTT
>CAZNYN010000020.1:0-20207 GCA_964577295.1 uncultured Synergistaceae bacterium
GGAATACAAAAAAGCCGCCGACCCGAGGGTCGGCGGCTTTTGAAGTCTCTCAGTCTGCGAAATTACCACGCATACTAAACTGCAAAAAACACCAATTGCCCCGAGGCATGGCAGCAGGGATAGTAATAATATGCGTAATAACGTGATTCGATTGCGGATCTATTAAGCATAAGCGCTGCCTCCTTCTCAGATTGGTGTAATGCAAATTAATGATGGTCATAATACATCCGCTTTAACTTGATGTCAAGTACAAGTGCTAAAATTGTAAGGCTTTTATTCGACGCAGAATATGGTTGTCCTAATCATGGGCACTTTGTCAAAAATCCCTTCTATTGCAAGACTGCAATCTGCCTGTGGTATAGAACTCATGCTTATCAGCAGAAAATCACCCTTTTGAAGGCGCATCTCTTTGCAGGATGTTCCATTTTTCAGAACGAGATGAATCTCCTCGGCAATGCAGTAAAACGTCTCCCATGACATTTTGTGCTCCTCTTCAAAAAGAGCGATTTGTCTGCAGCTTGGACAAACTGCGCTTATAGTTCCCCTGCACCTGCTTGAAGTCATTAAATTAAAGTCTGTGCACCGTCCTGTCGATTTTGTCGTCCAATCTCCTTCAAACTCATCTGCGGGGGCAAACGGCACCATCTCCCTCTCTCTTATGCCTTCATGCACCAAATGTATTGCCCCGTCAAGCAGCATAAGGGAGCGATGCACTCCCGGAAGGGAAGTAAAGGTAGATTCGTCCAAGTCAACTCCCGCAGAACTTATACGCCAGTCAAAGCGCCGCTCTTTATAACAGGCTCCTTCCGGCCAAATGGAAAGTTCCGTAGTGGTTCCTCCGCTCCAATTTGCTATAGCTTGTTCGGCTTTCCTTATAATTTGTACTTGTATCAAATTTTCCTTATTCAAAAAAATCCCTCCAAACTTATTTGATAATTCTACACTCAAAGCACAAAAAGAGATAATCTCCCCAAAGGCAATTTGCTCCTTGTAATCCGAACCGCAGAAAGTATCAGGCAATCTCCATTCCGCGCTTGAGATTTTGTAAACACTAATAAACAGAAGTAATCTTTTTCAATTAAACATATATTGTAAATATTTGATTTATTTATTGACAAGCAGGACAAAAGCGCTTATTGTATTGTCAATCAACTTGGATGAACCTTGGTCGTACCACAAAAGAATAAGGTTTTTTTACATTGACTGACGTATACAATGTATCCCTATAATACATAAACAGAAAGAGGGTGCCAATGTTAAAAAATGTATATGCGAATCCGCAAAGGATCCGCATCTTTTCCCGTAGACCGTTTTGTCGCGGGCAGAAAAGTCTCTTCGTATCACTCCACTATACAAAGCTTCGCTGATTTTACGGAGCGTCAACATATATAAGGAACAGTTTGCCGATAAAAATATTTTTTCGTACCCGGGTTTGAGTGTTTTGCAATTCAGAGATAGCAGTTCTGTAAGTCAAAGACTGAACACAAAGGGATGATGATATGCTGAAATATATTTTACGACGCGTTGTCTCCGCACTTTTAACGATATGGTTTGTAATTACAATTACCTTTCTAATAATGCATAATCTTCCGGGAAGTCCTTTCACCGGCTCACGCTCTCTGCCCGATGAGACAAGAATAGCGCTTGAGGCGAAATACGGCCTTGATAAGCCGATAGGCAAGCAGTATTTGACCTATCTCACGAACTTTATGAAGGGCGACTTTGGAGTTTCATATCTGAAGAGAGGCGTTACTACAAAGGCGATAATAGACAGCGGCTTCCCATATTCCGCAAAGATAGGTCTTTTGTCCGTAGCGATAATAATGGGGTTCGGCGTATTCTTCGGAGCTTACGCGGCGCTGCGGCAAAATCAATTCTCCGACAGAGTGTCCATGCTTCTGGCTACCTTGGGCACAACGATACCCAGTTTTGTTTTGGCCACTCTCTATTTGTATATATTTAACAAAAAACTTGGGCTTGTCCCGTCCTACGGAGCTCAGAGCTTCACAGACTACATAGGGCCGGCTCTTTCCATAGGTGTTTTCTCGCTTGCCTTTATCACACGCCTGACACGTACATCCATGCTCGAAGTGCTTCAGCAGGACTATATAAGAACGGCAAAAGCAAAAGGGCTGACAAATTTTGTCGTAATAACAAGGCATGCTCTTAGGAACGCGCTTATACCTGCAGTAACGTATATGGGGCCTTGTGTTGCGACGATTGTTACCGGATCTTTTGTCGTCGAAAAAGTTTTCGGCATTCCAGGGATTGGGTGTCTCTTTACAACAAGCATTCTGAACCGCGACTACTCTCTCATACTCGGTGTAACTGTTTTTTATGGTGTGCTGCTTGTAGTTATGGTTCTGCTGGTCGACATTCTTTATGTCCTTATCGACCCGAGAATAAAGTTTGAATAGGGGGAGTGTCAAAATGGCTGCGGATCTAAAAGATATTTCTATCTGGCAGGAGGTAGAGCATGATTCTTCCCTGTCAGAAAATATACAGAGAAAAAGCCTGACCTTTACTCAAGATGTGTGGAGGCGCTTTAAACAGAATAAGACCGCGATGGTCTCTCTTGTCGCAATTATTCTGATAACGACGGCTGCACTTGGCCTTCCTCTGGTATGGCCTTACACATATTCCGACCAAAATCTGGCTTATTCAAACGTGCCTTTCAGAATGAATCTCTACGAAACAAAGAACGGCAGCACATTCTATGTCACGAATGATTACAATATTCTCCTTGTAACCAAAGACGGTGTTTTGGGTGATGCCGCTGAAAGCACTCTTAATGACACTATGAACAGACGCAAACTTTTTGATGTCGGCGGGATGGAAGTCGAGATAAATTATAACGATTACTTCCAGGCGAAGAGAAAGCTCAATTCTATAAAGAGGCAGGCAGCACGAGGCGAAGATGTTGATTTGCCCGCCGAAGAGTCCGCAGTCGAAAATATGCAGCGCTATATAGTGACAGCCGACGGCAAAGAACTTACATCGACTCTCACTGTCAGAAATAAGAGTTATATACTAGGAAATGACGCATTGGGGCGTGATTTGTTTATCAGAATAGTATACGGAGCGAGAATATCACTGGCTGTAGGGTTCTCCGCCGCGCTTGTTTGCTTTATCGTCGGAGTTTTTTACGGAGGTATTTCGGGCTATATCGGAGGGAAAATTGACGATGCCATGATGAGAATAGTTGACATCATCAGCACGATACCGACACTGCTTTACGTCATACTTCTGAGAGTTCTCTTTAATGACGGCAACCTTTTTACAATAATCTTCACCATAGGGCTTACGTACTGGGTTGGCATGGCACGGCTTGTGAGAGGACAGGTCCTCTCTCTGAAGGAGCAGGAGTTCATACTTGCGGCAAAATCTCTCGGAGCTCCCACAAGCTATATTTTAATCAGACATTTAATACCGAATATCATGGGGCCCGTTATGGTCTCTATGACAATGCAGATTCCTAATGCCATTTTTACCGAGGCATTCTTGAGCTTTGTCGGTCTCGGAGTATCCGCTCCAATCGCATCTTGGGGAACGCTCTGCAACGACGCTCTTGAGGGGCTCTACACTTATCCGCAGCAGCTTCTCTTCCCCGCAACTGCCATTTCAGTGACGATTCTCGCATTTAATTTGCTCGGTGACGGTATGCGCGATGCGCTTGACCCTAAACTCAGAAAGTAATATGAGGTTGCAGCCATGACAGAGAGAATACTTGATGTGAAAAATTTGTATACATCCTTTTTTACACATTTAGGAGAGGTCAAAGCCATAAGGGGCTTGGATCTCCACCTTGAAAAAGGAGAGGCACTCGGCATAGTAGGTGAGTCGGGGAGCGGAAAGAGCGTCACAGCTCTTTCTGTTATGCGCCTACTTATCCATCCAGGCAAGGTTGTGGACGGAGAGATAATATTCAAAGGCGAGGATCTGCTCAAAAAGACGGAAAGAGAAATGACGGAAATACGCGGCAACAACATTGCCATGGTATTCCAAGATCCGATGACATCTTTGAATCCTGTTTTAAAAATAGGATTTCAGATAGAAGAAGCGATATTAAAGCACCAGCATGTCTCAAAAAAAGAGGCTGCGGAGATGGCGGTTAAAATGCTTGAGATGGTTGGGATTCCTGACAGCTCAAGACGTGCCCAGTGCTATCCTCATGAATTTTCTGGAGGTATGAGGCAGCGCGCCATGATAGCAATGGCTCTCTCCTGTCAACCGGAGCTGCTTATAGCGGATGAGCCGACTACGGCTCTGGATGTCACAATACAGGCTCAGATTATCCGCCTAATAAAAGAACTTGGGAAGAAAATAGGCACTTCCACAATACTGATAACCCATGACTTGGGAGTAGTTGCCGATGTGTGTGAGAGAATTGTTGTAATGTACGCGGGACTGGCAATGGAAGAGGGAAGTGCGGACGATATTTTCTTCAACCCTGCGCATCCTTATACAATGGGACTTTTGAAGTCAATTCCCAATGTGGCAACCAATGTCAGACACAGGCTTATTCCAATTCCGGGCACACCTCCTGATCTGCTCCATCCTCCCGTTGGCTGTCCATTTTCTACAAGATGCCCATATGCCATGAAGATATGCACCATGGAACACCCGGAATATTACACAGTGACTGAAGGTCATCGCGCTATGTGCTGGCTACTGGATAGGAATGCGCCCGTAAACGAAAAATACAATTTACAAAAGGGAGGTATCGAGTCCATTGAACGATAACATTCTCCTAGACGTACGAAACCTAAAAAAATATTTTACTAAGGATGTAGGCCTTATCACAAAGAAGCTGCAGAATGTAAAGGCTGTTGACGGTATAAGCTTTTATATAAAGAAGGGCGAGACATTGGGTCTTGTCGGTGAGTCCGGCTGCGGAAAGAGCACTGCGGGCAGGACTATAATGCGCCTCTATGATCCTACGGGCGGCGAGATAATATACAACGGCACCGATGTGGCGAAGCTGAGCCAGAAAGATTTTATGCCGTACAGAAAGAAAATCCAGATGATATTCCAAGACCCATACGCATCGCTTGACCCGCGCATGACAGTTGCGGATATCATAGGAGAACCTCTTGATATACATAATTTGGCATCCGGAAAAGAGCGTCAGGAGAGAATATTCGAGCTCCTTGAAAAGGTGGGACTGGGAAAGAATCACGCAAACAGATATCCTCATGAATTTTCGGGAGGGCAGCGTCAGCGTATAGGGATAGCCAGAGCCCTATCCGTAATGCCGGAATTTATTATATGCGACGAGCCTATTTCCGCTCTCGATGTATCTATTCAGGCTCAGATTGTAAATATGCTTGAGGATCTTCAGCATGAAATAGGGCTCACATATTTGTTTATAGCTCATGACCTTTCCATGGTCAGGCATATTTCCGACCGTGTGGGGGTTATGTACCTTGGCAATCTTATGGAGGTGACATCGTCAAACGAGCTGTACAACAACCCTGTCCATCCCTATACTGTCGCGCTCTTATCGTCAATTCCCGTTCCCAACCCAAGGATAACGAAAAATAACATTATTCTTGAGGGAGATGTTCCAAGCCCGCTTAATCCCCCGTCGGGATGCAAGTTCAGAACCAGATGCAAATATGCGAAGGATATCTGTTCCTCAGAAGAACCAAAGCTAAAAGATCTGGGCGGAGAGCACTTTGTAGCCTGTCATCTGTTCCAATAATTTAGTGTTTTTCGGCAACGGCCTATACTATGGTTCTTGTCGTAAGTAACAGAGCAATGCAAAAATGAGAGGAGAGATTAGTATGTCAAAGAAATTCACGCTAGGCATTATCGTATCACTGCTGCTCACTTTAACCGCCATATTTGCTCCCGTAACAGAGGCTGTTGCCGCTTCTGCCGAAAAGATAATAATATTCAATCACGGCAGAGAACCTAAGGCATGGGATCCGTCAATTGACGATTCCGACGGAAGCACAGTAATAGGCAATATATTTGACGGACTTATGAGAGATAAGAAGGACGGTTCCCTTGGCTATGGGCAGGCCAAGAGCCACACAGTCTCAAAAGACGGACTCACCTACACATTTAAGCTCAGAGACGATATATTCTGGACAGACGGTAAGCCGGTAACAGCTTATGACTTTGCATACGGCTGGATGAGACTTATTGACCCTAAGGCAGGCGCAGGCTATGCTTACATGGGTACATCCTACATCAAAAACGCGAAAGCATATTTTGACGGTAAGGTAAAGGCGGATAAAGTAGGAATCAAGGCTATCGACAACAAAACCTTTGAAGTTAGGCTTGAGACTCCAACAGCATTCTTCCTTAATCTGACGACATTCTTCGCATTTATGCCTGTCAGAAAGGATATTGTCGAAAAGTACGGGGATGGCTGGGAGAAAAACCCCAAGACATGTGTATCAAACGGCCCGTTCTACCTTAAAGAGTTCAAGCTCGGCGAATATATTATGCTCGCAAAGAACAAAAAATTCTATGATAAGAATCTCGTAAAAGTTGACAAAGTCAAATTTGAATTTATCACGGAACAGACAACGGCCCTTAATGCGTTTATGAACGGGGATCTCTACGTAAATCAGGAGATTCCGCCTGCAGAAGTATCAAAACTCATAGCGGAAGAGCCCGACCTAGTATTTGCACCTAGACTCCAGACAACATACATAATCTTTAATGTTGACAAGGCTCCGTTTAATGATCCTCGCGTAAGAAAGGCCTTCTCGCTCGCACTGAACAGAAAAGCGCTCTGCGAATCAGCCCTTAAAGGCGGAGAGACTCCCGCAACGGGACTGATTCCTCCCGTACTCTCCTTCTCGGATGGGACAAGCTGCCGTAAGCTCGACGCTAAAAAGCGCCCTGCCCCCGAATTCGGAATAGACCCCAATGCGGCTCGCGTGAAGGAAGCACAGAAACTTCTCGCCGAGGCAGGCTACCCGAACGGAAAGGGCTTCCCGAAAATTACATACAGCTATGTAACAAAGGAATCCCTTAAAAAGCTTTCCGAAGCAATCCAGGAGATGTGGAAGAACAACCTTAACGTAAAGGTTGAACTTGAAAACATGGAATGGCAGGTTCTTGTTGAAAAGAGAAAGAACGGAAACTTCCTTGTCAGCGGAGGAAACTGGATAGGCGACTATGTCGACCCCATGACATTCTTTGACGCATTCGCTGCGGACAGCAGCTGGAATGAAGCTCAGTGGAGATGGCGCAAATCAACGGTTGCTCCTCATGACAAGACTCTCAACGCTTCACACAAGAAGTTTGAAGATGAAATCAACCAGGCTCAGAGAACAAGCGGGAAAACACGCGACGGACACCTCAAAGCAGCCGAGAAGGTACTTATGGATGATATGGTAGTCTCTCCGATTTTCTATGGAAACTACTGCTACCTTGTCAATCAGTCAAAGGTTAAGGATGTATGGAGAAACAAGATAGGCGAATGGAAATTCTGGGACGCTTCCCTGGTTAAATAACAAAAAACTTACCATACAAATATATATAAAGAACGGCAGAGTGCAAGGGAAAAATCGGCTTGCGCTCTGCCGTTTTAAATTTTGCACAGCACTTGGTGATGTAAATTTGACCGCTTTCAGACTAAGTGGTACAATTTAAAAACTAATTCAGAGGGAATTTCTGGAAGAGTGGGTCTTGCCCACTCTTCTTTTATTACGGGAGGCAAATCTTGAATATAGAAAAGGTAAATGAAGTCTTTGCCGAATTACGAATAAAGATAGACAGTCTCGGATATGACTGCGCCGGGATGGAACTGGTCAATGAGAGCGGTATGAATATACTGCGCGTCTATCTGGAGATGCCGGGCGGCATTGACCTTGCGGATTGTGAGAATGTTGCAAGAGAAGTCAATGACTATCTTGATGCCGTCGAGAATGTTCTGCCGGAAAGGTATTTTCTTGAGGTGAGTTCTCCCGGGCTGGAACGCCCGCTCTTTACGGCTTCCGACTACGGAAAATTCATCGGCAAGGAAGCGGCTCTCTCTCTTAAAGGCGGCAAGAAAGCGCAGGGACAGATTGTTTCATGCGGCGAAGACGGAACCGTCGTACTGTCGGTTTCGGGCGAAGAGAGAAATTTCCCGATTAACGATATAAAAAGAGGCCACTTAGTCTATGTAAAAGAGGGCGGACAGAAAAAAACATTTAAGAAAATTCCAAAGAAAAAGAAGTAACTTGCATCTTTGTATTGAGGATAAATATTAAGAGAGGAGTCGAATCTATGCAGCTAGGAAAAGATTTTAAGAAAGTTCTTAAACAAATAGAAGAAGAGAAGGGACTTCCCGAAGAGGTAATTGTCTCAAGTCTGGAAGCGGCAATGGTTTCAGCGTATAAGAAATTTAAAGGCGGAAATCAAATGATGGAAGTCTATATGGATGCGGAAAGCGGGGAGTTTACTCTCTATGAAGTCCGTATGGTGGTAGATTCCATAGAAAATCCCGACAGCGAAATAACCTTGGAAGAAGCAACCAAGAGGGGCTATACGGATATAACAGTGGGAGACGTTATCAGAAGAGAAGTATTCCCGGAGGATTTCGGACGTATTGCAGCTCAGACCGCACGTCAGGTTATCATCCAGAGGCTCAAAGATGCGGAGCGTCAGGTTGTCTACGAACAGTTTGCGGACAAAATAGGCAATATTGTTACAGGCACAATCTTCAAGTCGGAGGGCGATCAGATACTTGTCCGCCTCAACGAGAAGACAGAAGCCATTATGCCCAAGGAAGAAAGAATCATCGGCGAGAAATATATTCCAGGAGACAGAAAGAAATTCTACCTCCTTGACGTCCGTCAGACAACAAGGGGCCCGCGCATCATCGTTTCGAGAACACACCCCGGACTCCTGCGCCGCCTGCTTGAGATCGAGGTCCCCGAGATACAGGACGGCATCGTCGAAATTCGCAATATAGTAAGAGAAGCGGGCACGAGAGCCAAAATCGCGGTCGCAACTCTTGATGTTAATGTAGAACCTCTCGGTGCATGCGTAGGAAAGCAGGGCGGACGCATTAAGTCCATAAGCTCGGAGCTCAACGGAGAGAGAATAGATATCATCGTTTGGAGCACGGATATCCTATCCTACATCAGAAACGCGCTCTCTCCGGCCAAGATTCTCAAGACAGAGCCTTTGCTTGATCAGGACCGTTCCGTTCTGGCCTATGTCAAGTCCGACCAGCTTTCGCTTGCCATAGGAAAGGCCGGGCAGAATGTAAGGCTTGCGGCGCGCCTCACCGGCTGGAAGATAGACATAAAGGTCAAGGAAGACGAAAAACTTCCGACAATGAAGGATCTCTTTGTTGATATCTCCGAAATGATAGAGGAGCCGAATTAAGCTTATGAGTGACAAGCCACGCACAATAGAGAAGAAAAAACGCCCGCGCACATGTGTGGGATGCGGAGAGGAATCCCCCAAAAAGGCTCTGCTCCGCGTTGTTAGAACTCCGGACGGTGATGTGGTTTTTGACGCGACGGGAAAAGCCAACGGGCGCGGGGCTTATGTATGTGCCGATATCGACTGCATAAGAAGCGCGAAAAAGAAAAAAGCCTTTGCCAGAGCTCTGAAAGTCCAGACAGACGATGAAATATATCTGAGACTTGAAAGCATGTGCAAAGAGGATAAGACAGGTGAATAAATAATGCCCGATAACAGAGAAATGCTGCTTAACACGTTGGGACTTGCCAAAAGAGCGGGAAGAATCATGGCAGGTCAGGATCATGTCTTTGCCGAGCTCAGAAAGCATCTTCCGCTGCTTGTCATTGTTTCCGATGATTGTTCCCCCAACGTTTTAAGAAGTGTTGACGCTGGTGCGGAACGCGGCGAAGTTACAAAAGTTGTGCTTAAAGGCGTTGACAGAAACGATCTTGGCGCAGCTATGGGATTAAAAACAGCACAAGTAGCCGCCCTGCCCATGCAGGACGGATTTGCAAAAAAAGTTTTGTCATTACATGATAGGAGTGATGCTGATGAGTAAAATGAGAGTTTACGAATTAGCCAAAGTGCTTGAAAAAAGCAATTCGGAGATGGTAGATATACTTACAGATTTGGGAATTAGTGTAAAATCACACATGAGCTCAATTGATGATGACGTTGCCGCTCTTGTTGAAGAGTCTCTTAAAGAGAAGAGCGAGAAAGAAGCCAAAGAGGAGACGGACGCAATATCAACATATGAACTTGTGACGGTGCGCGAAGGCTCATCCGTATCCGAAGTTGCTTCCGCCATTGGAGAAAAGGCGGGCAGTGCCGTCAAGTTTCTTATGGCGGCTGGACTTATGATTCCCGCCACAGCCCGTGCAGACGAAAAAATACTCGAAATCCTCGGCAAAGGCTTTAAGAAAAACATAATATTCGGTGCGCCGGAGCCTGTCGCAGTCAAAGAAGAGAAGCCTGCCGCCAAAAAGGAAACAAAACCTCAGGGCGGCAAGAAAAACGGCAAAAATAAGAAAGAAGATTCCTCCAAACCAAAGGTTCTGCCTTCAAGACCTCCGATCATCACTGTCATGGGGCACGTTGACCACGGCAAGACAACGCTTCTTGACAACATCAGAAAGACAAAGGTCACAGAGAGAGAAGCGGGCGGAATTACCCAGCACATAGGAGCTTCCCGTGTGGATTACAACGGAAACACACTCGTATTCCTTGACACACCGGGACATGAGGCGTTTACATCCATGCGCGCGCGCGGAGCTCAGGTCACGGATATCGCGATACTTGTTGTCGCTGCCGATGACGGTATCAAGCCGCAGACGATAGAAGCCCTCAACCATGCGAAAGCGGCGGGAGTGCCCATTGTCGTTGCGGTAAACAAAATAGACAAACCCGAAGCAAAGCCGGAAAGAGTGCGCCAGCAGCTCTCGGACTACGGCCTTGTGCCCGAAGAGTGGGGCGGAGACACAATCATGGTTGATGTCGGTGCCAAGACCGGCAAAAATGTAGACCAGCTTCTCGAAATGCTCCTAATCGTTGCGGAAATGCAGGAACTTAAGGCCGATCCCTCAGCAATGCCCGAAGGCACTGTCATAGAAGCCAATCTCGATAAGGGCAAAGGTCCCGTTGCTACAGTCATTGTACAGAACGGAACTCTGCGCCGCGGCAACATAATCCATACGGAGACGGCGTGGGGCAAAATACGCGCCATGATCGACGACAAAGGACGCAATATAGATTCCGCGGGCCCGAGTACACCTGTCGAGATTTTGGGACTGGAAAATGTACCTCAGCCGGGTGAAAAGTTCAGCACACTCGCTTCGGAGCGTGAGGCGCGCGACATCATGTCACAGAACGAGTTTGAACGCAGAGAGCTTGACCAGAACAAGGCGCGCCGACTGACACTCGAAGAACTCTACGAAAAAATGCAGACAGAGGAAGTGCCGCAGCTTAGCATCGTCCTAAAGACGGATGTGCAGGGATCCCTTGAAGCGTTCCACTCATCACTTATGAAGATGAACACAAACGCGGTGTCTGTAAACATAGTCCATGAAGGTGTCGGACGAATTTCAGAATCTGACGTAATGCTGGCATCCGCGTCAAATGCCATCATCATCGGCTTTAACGTGCGCCCCGACAGCAATGCAAAGAAAATATCCGAAAACGAAGGTGTGCAGATAAGACTTTATCAGGTCATATATGACATGCTCGACGATGTCAAGGCTGCCATGGAAGGTATGCTTGCTCCGGAACTCAGAGAACACACACTTGGTACTGCGGAAATCCGTGAAATGTTCAGGGTCCCGAAAGTCGGCAACATTGCCGGATGCCGTGTTATGGACGGACTTCTTCGCAGGAACGCCAAGGTTCGCCTTATCCGCGACGGCGTTGTATTCTGGAGCGGAGAACTCTCAAGCCTCAAACACTTTAAGGATGACGTAAGAGAGATCAAAGCAGGAAACGAATGCGGACTCAGCTTTGAAAAGTTCCAGGACTTCCATGTCGGTGATGTCATAGAAGCGTATGAAATCCTGAAAGAAAAGAAAACTCTGGACTAATAATGAAATTTTGGATAGGAGCTGCCCTCTGCTCCTTGAGATTGCCCTTTGCGGGCAGCCTCAAGGAGCGCAGGCATGTTGTAAGATCCATAGTTGACGGAGTTCGCTCCCGTTTTTCCATATCTGCGGCTGATTTAGGCCCTGCCGACATGTGGCAGAGAGCTGATATAGGCTTCACCGCCGCAGGCTCTTCTTCTGCGGAAGTAAGGGAGCGTCTCGTCAACCTTGAAAATTATCTTCGCCAGACAGAGGATGGCGGAGAAATGCAAATAGTAGATTTCACCCTGGAGGTATTTGCCTATGGTGACTTATAGAATTGATAGGATAAACAAAGAATTTCTGCGCTCAATATCCGAAATGCTTCAAGGCAGGATAAAAAAAGAGGAAGTAAGAGACGCAATACTCACAAAAGTGCTTGTCACAAAAGATCTGGGACACGCTAAGGTTTTCTACACTCTTATAAAGCCCGAACGCAGGAATGAAATGCAGCTCGCGCTTGAGTCGGTAGCAGGGCAGCTTCGCGCCATGCTTGGCAAAGATATGCACCTCAGAACCATACCGGAACTACACTTTTTGTACGATGATTCCGAGGCCAAGGCGCGTGCTATGGACGAACTGCTCGACAGAGTAGCCGCGATGGATTCAATAAAAACAGAGGAAAAACAGCAGATCAGCAATGAATAAAGACAGCAGGGAAAAGTTTGACACCATACTGCGCTGCATGAAAGAACATGCCTCATGGTACATAGTGTGTCATGAAAATCCTGACGGGGACACACTGGGCTGTGCTCTTGCCCTCTACTCATTTGCAGCGCGAAACGGTAAAAAGGCAGTCGTTACAGGCAGAAGCCCTTTCCCGGAAAGGTATCAGTTTCTGCCTTACGCATCCGTCTATGAACAGAACGTCTCTCTTCCCGACAGAGAAGAGAGCGGCGTGCTTGTCTTATGTGTTGACACGAGCACGGAGGAAAGAAGCATAGAGTGGGTCTCCGGAATAAAGAACACAAAACTTTCCTCCATAAATATCGATCACCACATGGACAACACTATGTACTGCAAAATTAACTGTATAGTTCCAGATGCCTCCGCTACCGCGGAGATAGTTATAGACTTGCTCGACTATTCCGGGTGCGGCATAACGGAGGATGAGAGTATTGCTCTTTATTCCGCACTAAGCACCGATAACGGAAACTTCAGATACAACTCTACCACCGCGCACACGCACATCTGTGCCGCTAAACTTCACGAAGCTGGCCTAAAGCCTGCCGATGTAGATGACAAAATCAACGAAAACCTGTCTGCGGATGTACTCAAGCTCTGGGGAACCGCTTTTTCCCGCACGGAACTTGTCTGCGGCGGTAAGGGCGCTCTTTTTTACGTTACTGCTGCCGATATTGACAAAGCAGGAGCAGACCTGTCCTCCCTAGACGGACTTGTCAACATGCTGCTTAGGATAAAGGGTGTAAAAGTCGCGGCCTTCCTTACTGAGACAGGCGAAACCTGCAAAGTAAGCATAAGAAGCAGAGAACCTTACAGCGCGAGAGAATTAGCGGCAGTTTTCGGCGGAGGAGGACACATGATGGCGGCAGGTGCCAAGATTGCGGGAACAGTAAAAGAAGCTTTGTCTAAAATTAAGAAAGAGATGGAACAATACATTGATTTCGGGCATATTACCGATTAACAAACCTATTGACATACGCAGCACATACTGCGTTGACCAAATACGCAGGGCAGTCGGAAGAAAAAACAAAGTAGGGCACGGAGGCACCCTTGATTCCACAGCGTCAGGGCTTCTTGTCATACTGCTTGGACATGCTACAAGGCTAAGCAGCTTTGTCATGGAAATGCCTAAATGCTACGACACTGTTATACAG
Organism: uncultured Synergistaceae bacterium; assembly: GCA_964577295.1. GTDB lineage: Bacteria > Synergistota > Synergistia > Synergistales > Synergistaceae > CAZNYN01. The sequence continues at coordinate 13,865 of CAZNYN010000020.1, forward strand.
CTCGGCAGCGAAACATCCACAGATGATGCTTCCGGAGAAATAACAAAGGATGCTTCGTGGAAACATGTCTCGGAAAACAGCATAGATACGGCAATGTGCGGTTTTCTCGGATGGCGTATGCAGTCTCCGCCAAACATATCCGCAGTGCACATAGACGGAGAGAGAGCCCATGTTCTCGCACGCTCGGGACAGAATTTTGACATAGCATCAAAGGCTGTATACTTTGAAAAAATAATAAGAACCTCCCCGATCTCATGGGATGGTAAAGTTTCCTTCCGTGTCTACTGCAGAAAAGGCACCTACATCAGGAGCTTTGCGCGAGATTTCGGCAGGGCTCTTTCTTCATGTGCTCATGTCAGCTCACTCGAAAGATTCTCAGTCGGGAATTTTTCCTTGGAGCAGTGCAGAAAAGCCCAAGATATATTGAATATGAACACCGATGAAATATTGAGAGAGATTATCCCGATTCAAGACGTAAGGCTGGAATGTCCCTCTTACCGTGCTGATGCGAAAAATGAAACACGGTTCATAAACGGACTCGGCGTCAATATCGCAGAGCTTAAAAGAGACTTCTTTCCGAAACGTGCATCGGAAAATGGAAATATCGCCGTTGTATCGGAAAAACTATTCTCTGTCTGCTCCGCAAAAATGACAGAGGGCACATTTAGTCTGATGCCGTCTGTGAATATCATAAACGACAGGAGTTAAAGCGATGATTTTTGCCATCGGCGCTTTTGACGGTTTCCACACAGGGCACAGACAGCTCCTTTCTGCCGCCCGTGAAAGAGCGGAAAAAATAAAAACAGGGTGGGGCGTCATAACATTTGAAGGGCATCCTCAGCAACTTTTTAACAAAGAGGCGTTCAAATTTCTCTTCACACCAGAGGAGCGCACCCTTCTGGCCGAATATCTTGACATACCGGTTATGGAAAAAATCCCGTTTACACGCACTCTAGCGGAGATGCAGCCTCACGATTTTCTCGAATATATTGCTCTTAAAAATAAAATCGACGGTCTTGTAGTGGGGAGCAATTTTCGTTTTGGATGTGCAAGGACGGGAACGCCGGAACTCCTGCGCGAACTTTGCAAAAAAAGAAATTGGACTCTGGACATTATCCCACCCTACGCTATTGACGGCAGGACAGTCAGCAGCACAGCGATAAGAGAGCTCATACTTCGCGGCAACATGGAGCAGGCATGCAGAATGCAGGGACATCCTTATATTATACAGGGTAAAATAATAAAAGGAGACGGACGCGGGCGGACTTTAGGTTTTCCGACAGCCAACATGGGAGTCAAAACAGGCAAAGTCTATCCCGGAAGAGGGAGCTACACTGCATTGGCTCACATAGGCGGAATATGGTATCCGGCTGCTCTTAACATGGGCTATAATCCAACCTTTGACGGAGTAAGATCCCTGCGATGCGAGACTCACATTATAGGGTTCGGCGGTGATATATACGGCATGAACCTTACCGTTTTTTTAACATCAAGAAACAGGGACGAAATGAAATTCGGCGATGCCGACGAGCTGAAAGCGCAGCTTGAAAAAGACATCAGAGCAGCGGAAATATCAGGCAAAAAATATCTGGCTCAAAATCAGGCGATAATAGATAAATTTGGAACATTGCCGCTTTGACATGTAAACATCTCTGTCGTATCATAGCATGGTTGCTTTCTGTATTTAGGCTTCTATATTAAAGGAGGACGATTTTCCTTGTTAAGACATATGAGAAATCACGTTAAATCAATAATGATCACAGTAATAGTCCTGTTCGTAGTATCATGCTTTGCCGGTTACGGACTCTACTCACGGTCCGGAAACAAAGCTTCAAACGGCAGTATGCAGGATTATCCCGTTGCAGAAGTCGACGGAAAGAAAGTAATGCGCTCACAGATAGAAAATAATCTCGGACGCATAGCGGAGCAGTACGGACAGCAGGATATCTCCTCAAAAGACCTTCCCGTTCTCAGAAAAGCCGTGCTTGACAGTATCGTAATAGAGTCCGAAGTTGGAAAAGAGATAAAAACAAGAAGCATAAAGGTAACTAACGATGAAATAGATGCAGCCTATGTTAAAATAATGGACGGCTATCCCACACGCGAAGAATTTATGGCTAATCTGGAGCGTACAGGCACAACAGAAAAAGCCGTAAAAGCCGACATAGAAAAGCAGCTTGCACAGGAAAAACTCATTGAATCGGTAAATGCCGGAATAGAAGTCACGGACAAAGAAGCTCACGCTTTCTATGATACAGCCAAAAACTTCCTCTACAAACAGCCTGCCGGAGTCATGACAAACATAGCAACGTTCAAAAGCAAAAAAGCGGCGGAGCTGGCTCAGAAGGCTATAGCGGGAGGAGCCGCATGGGACAAAATCATGGAAGAGCACAAGGCCGACATCGAATCCTCAACTCCTTACGACAAGCCCGTACTCATGACGGAGCAGATGTTTACGCAGAGCCCCGCTCTTGCGAAGCTCAAGACTCTCGAACTTAACAAACTTTCTCCCGTAACTGTAATAGAAGGAGAGCACGCCTATATAGCCATAAAGCGCAGCAAAGCGGCTGAAAAGACACTCAGCTACGCGGAAGTCAGCGCTGACGTAATGAACGCCATAAAAGGCCAGAAATCTCAGGAAAAACAGAACGAATTCTACCAGACACTTCTTTCAAGAGCGACGGTAAAAATTCTTGACGCTCAGATCTTCCCGGAAGTTAAGGCAGACGCGGCCGAGACAAAATCAGCCGACAAGAATTAGTGATTTTTGGAAAAACCGGCTTGGAGAAGTCACACACAAGTTAATTATTTAGCATATGAATATAAGTTTTTAGTGTTGACAAAATAAGGCCGCCTCTATATAATAGCTCCTGTTGGTGAGGTGGCCGAGCTAGGCTGAAGGCGCTCGCCTGCTAAGCGGGTAGGGGGGCATAAACCTCCCTCCAGGGTTCAAATCCCTGCCTCACCGCCACAAAATCAAATTGCGCCGGTAGCTCAACTGGATAGAGCATCGGACTACGGATCCGAAGGTTACGAGTTCAAATCTTGTCCGGCGCGCCATTCGACTAAGAGAAACGCCCCTCGCTGAGGGGCGTTTTTTTTGATACTAATGAAGCTCAAAATTATGAAAGAGTTTTGAACGAATCGACGGCAATCTGTGCATGATGTCAAAATGGTGCGGCGCATATGCGCCGCACCATTTTCATCGTAACTTTAACTGCAAATTTGATTTCCGGAAAAACTTATGCCTTTTTGTAGCCGCACTTGGGGCATACGCCGTGCTCGTTCATTGCTATGCCGCAGAGCGGGCATCTGTCCATTGTCGCCTGTGAGGGGAACTCCTCGGAAGCTGCATTGACACCGCTTGTGAAAGTAAGCTTTACAATATTCAGCTTATCCTTCAGCAGGTCATAAACAATCTTAATCATACCTTCGACGGTCATAGTCTCTTTTGTGACTACGAGACGGCATTCGGGATATGCCTGCGCAAGCTCTGTTTTGAATGCTTCGCCCTTCATAGTATTGCTCGGAGCGCCGTTTCTGATGCCCTGCTTCTCATATACATCGAGAATTGCGGGAAGAAGGGGATCATCTTCGCGGAGGATCAACGCATGGTCAAAATTCTTCAGAACGTCCCATGCTGTTTTCTGAATCTCATTGCAGGGGAATACCATATTCACTCCGGGATTAACGGAATCTTCTACCTCAATTGTCAGAACCCCCGTGTGTCCGTGGAGATACTGAGCTTCGCCCTTAAAGCCGTAAAAACGGTGTGCGTACTGCAGGTCAAGCTTTGTTATACTTTTCATTGTAAAAGTCTCCTTTTATGTGTGTTATTTACGGGGTTTCGCGCCGTATTCGCTCTTATTATTCCTTACCTTCCGCTGCGTTTCTGCATTTTTCACAGATTCCGCTGAGCCTTAGCTCAATGTGTCGGACTTCACCACAAGGTGAATCTGTAGAATGCAGAGCCGAATCGGGAAAGGCAAAGTCTGTAATTTCGCCGCATATCTCGCATATAAAGTGCCCCTGCGGCCCTATCCTGCTGTCATAACGAGCGCTCTCCAAATGATCCAGCCTTTGTATGATGCCCTTTTCCGAGAGTTCGTTCAGTATTCTGTAAATACTTTCCCTGGTCACAGAAGGCAAAATTTGTTTCACATGAGCCCACACATCGTCAACGCTTGGATGAGAATAATTGCCATGTACAAATTCATAAACGGCAAGCCGCTGTGAAGTGCACTTCCACCCGTTATTCCTGCAAATCGCCCTAAAATCATTCTGCTTTTGTCTATCCATCATAATCACCTTGGAGATTTCATAATAGATTTAACATGTAAGTAACTATAATAGTTATTTATAAAAATGTCAAGCGTATTTAAAATATTTTTAAAAAAGATTTTTGCAGGGGTTACAGTAAGGGATAAATCTCTGTTTAGTTTTTTCGTCTCCCCGCAAATTTTCTGTGCAGGGTTTAGTGGCTTTGGTTTTGACTTTAATTCTTTAAAATCTTAAAGCCGCTTTACCCCGCACAGAAAATCTGATGAAAAAACTAAGTGATTTGCACAAAACAAAGAAGCGTTGTTTTGGCTCTCTACTTATGCGGAGAGACGAGAAAGGACGAAAACATAGGCTAAGTCTTGGGTTTAGTGAGTATTGTATTTATGTTTATTACGGCAAAAAGGCGATTTTAAAATACATGCGAAAGAAAATACGGCAATTAGAAAAAATGCGCCTTATTTAAGAGCTTTTTTGAATTTTATCTATCATATATAGAACCAAAATATATTTTATGTTAGAATATTAGTGTAGTTTGTATTTTATGCTGCTTTTTATTTATCACTAATTTTTAAGGAGGAGAGAGACGTGAAGGAAAGCGGAAAGAAAATGCCTTTGATTTGGAAAATTTCTATCGGTTTTATTGTAGGTATCATTTTAGGATTTATCATCGGCCCTATGGCATCGGAGTCAAAAATTGTCGGAGGTGTAGTGCTCCCTTCTCTTGATGTGATAGGTAAAATATTCCTCGCAATGCTGAAAATGCTAATTGTTCCTCTTGTTTTTTCTAGCATTATTATGGGGGCAGCGTCCATAGGCGACCCAAAGGTACTCGGGAGAATCGGAATCAAAACTGTAGCTCTGTACCTTTCCACAACTGTCGTAGCAATTATATTCGGACTCATTCTCGGCAATATCATACAGCCTGGTATCGGTCTCGATATTCAAGGTGCGGCCGGAGAGGCAAAGGCAGGAGCATCCTTGACGGAAGTTGTGCTGAATATATTCCCGTCCAACCCCTTACAGGCTCTTGTAAACGGTGTTATGCTGCAGGTTATAGTCTTTGCCCTTTTCCTCGGAGTAAGTGCGACTTTAATAGGTGAAAAGGGACGCAAATTTTTGGAGTTTAACGAGTCACTTGCAGAAACTATGTATAAGATGACAGCTATTGTAATGAATTTCGCTCCTGTCGGAATATTTGCTCTAATTGCAATTACAGCTGCTAAATATGGCCCTGCAGTTCTTGCTCCGTTTGCAAAGGTTATATTTGCGGTATACCTCGGCTGTTTCCTGCAGGCTCTAATCGTCTATTCTGGACTTGTAACGGTATTTACAAAGAAATCGCCTCTCTGGTTCTTCGGAGGCGTCAAAGAAGCGATGCTTGCCGCGTTTGTAACACGTTCTAGTTCCGGTGTGCTTCCCATATCCATGGCGAATGTGCAAAATAATTTGGGTGTGTCGGAAAAAGTATCTTCGTTCGTTCTGCCTCTGGGGGCAACTATCAATATGGACGGGACTGCACTGTATCAGGGTGTCTGTGCTCTCTTTGTGGCTCAGGCGTTTGGAATAGATCTGACTGTCGGAGCTCAGATAGGGATACTCCTGACAGCCACTCTCGCCTCAATAGGTACAGCAGGAGTGCCGGGAGCGGGATTGATAATGCTTTCGATGGTTCTTACCTCGGCGGGACTTCCGATAGAGGGTATAGGTTTGGTAGCAGGTATAGACGCAGTCCTTGACATGGCAAGGACATGTGTCAATGTAACAGGCGACATGTGCGTATCAACAGTGGTTGCGAAAACCGAGGGCGAAAAATTTTAGCTGTTGCATGCCGTCTGCAAGATCATAGTTTGTTAATAGTTCTCAGCTAAATCTGAATTTAGGACTGTAGCTGCACCTTGTTCTAAAAGCCTCCCTCGAAGAGGGAGGCTTTAAAATCGAAGCCACAGACACTGCACTAAATCTTGGTTTAGTTTTTTCTCGTCTCCCAGCACAGGTGCATTGATGGAAAAACTGAGTAATTCGCACAAAACAAAAACGCGCCGTTTGGGCTCTCTGCTTATGC
>CAZNYN010000020.1:20307-32688 GCA_964577295.1 uncultured Synergistaceae bacterium
AAACTGAGTAATTCGCACAAAACAAAAACGCGCCGTTTGGGCTCTCTGCTTATGCCGCTTCTTTATTTTTCCAATATAAGAAATTGCTTTTTATTTGCTGTCTATGTTCTTACCCCTCTTTTTTGCAAAAATCCTTTATGTAAGATATAAACTTTGCAGCAGCGGGTGAGCATGTCTCGAATGACGGGGCGGCAAGGATTATTGTCCTTGTAAAGGGAGGATCCACGGGCACAGCCACGATGTTCTGGCTGTGTCTTTTAAGCAGAAGTTCGGGAAGAACGCTTATTCCCAGTCCGTTTTCGACCATGGATATGACTGTGTATGGGTCTGTAGCGGAGAGTTTTTTGTTGGGCATCTCTCCGTAACGTCTTTGGTACTCTTCGACGATGCTGTAGCAGTCGTTGTCGTAGTAGCTTGCTGATACGATAAAATCTTCGTTTTTGAAGTCCTCGAGCTTAAAAGGTTTGTCCGAGCATGATGAGGCGGATGGGGGGAGTACTGCCAGAACCCTGTCCTCTTTCAAAGGAAACGTGCTGAAGTTTTGCCCTCCGCGTTTTGTGAGCAGTGCCAAATCTATGCTTTTTTCTGCCAGCCACTTTTCTATCTCGCTGACGCCTCCCTCTATGACTTCTATCTCTATTTTGGGGTAGTCTTTTCTGAATTTGCTTATGATTTTAGGGAGCCAGTGGTATGACATGCTTGAGTAACTGGCAATTTTTATTGTTCCTATTTGCAGCCCGTTTATCATTGCGGCTGTCTGTTCAAATTGATTCTGCCAGTTTACCAGCTCTCTTATAATGGGTATCATCCTCTTGCCCTCTCCGGTTGGCTCCACTCCGTTTTTCATTCTGTGAAATAGCGCGAAGCCGCACTCTTCTTCAAGCTTTTTTATCATCATGCTTATACCGGGCTGTGTGTATCCCATTATTTCGGCCGTCTTTGTAAGGCTGCCGCTCTCTACGGTTTTTAGAAATACTTCGTACTTTCCTATCTCCATATTCTCACATCCATAATGTTTTGTTATGTCATGTATAAAATATAGTTGTTTTACTTATATGTCAATGTGGTATATCCTTTTACTCAGAAAACGGACGGCGCCGATTCGATAAATTTACGGAGGTGTACATAATATGAATAACAATATGGTTTTGATAATGACAGCGGCTATCAGCGGTTCCTTGGCACTTCTGTTCGCATTTAAGTTTCTTTCCGATCTGTTCTCGGAAAAAGATTGCAAGGATATAAACGGGAATAAGTGCTGCTGCAGCACTTGGCACAGACCGAAATATTTGGGGCTTTAAATTCCCCTTATTCACGGGATGTCAGACTTTTGGTTCTGCCTTATGCGCCCTCTCTCCGCATAGAACGCTATATCGAAAGCCTGTTTATATAAATTATCAAGGGAGGAGCCGCGGGGGCTCCTCCTTAATTTATGCCATCTTGTCCTATTCTCTGGTATAATTTTCTTTGTGTTTTTATCGCAGTGAGAGAGTGATGTCAAAAATGGAAAAATCTTATACCCGTGACGAAAGGAGCTCATACAGCTCTTTCCACATTTCATCTTTTGCTCACATGATTTTGACGGCAGTCTATCTGATTTTGCTCGCTTCGTTTGACCGTTTCGCGGTTGTTCCTCTTTTGGCCTTAGCATCATATCCGCTCTTTATGGTTTTAGCATACGGGTTAGACTATGTGCCGATTGCAAAGAGGATACTTTTTATTTCTCCTTTTGTTATATTTTTGGGAATCTGGAATGTTGTCTATGACAATGGCAGTGTGTTATTTCTAAATTTCCCTATTCCGCTGGGCATTGTATCCTTCTTAGCCCTTATTTTAAAACTTGTTCTGTCCGTATCGTCTGTTCTAATCCTTATTTCATCGGCAGGGTTTGCGGAACTGACCCGTGCGCTCTCTGCCATGGGAGTTCCCGATGTTGTTGTAACGCAGCTTGTTCTGCTAAACCGTTATATATACCTTATCGGCGAGGAGATAAAGAACGTACTTCGTGCCCGCCTTTTGAGAGGCGGTGCTGTCGATATCGCAAATGCCGGCAGTGTTTGCGGTGCTCTGCTGCTGCGTTCTATCTCCCGCGCCTGCCGCGTCGGCATGGCTCTTGAATGCAGATGTTTCGGAGGCAGACTTTACGGTAATTCGGCTATGATAAAATTCTCATCTTCTGATAAACTGTTTGTGGTGTGCTGGCTGATTTTTTTTGCGTTTGTCAGATTTGCCGAGACTTTTTGATTTTCCGTATTTGAGGTTGGGAGTTTTTTTTATTTGAATGATTATATTTTTAAAACTTATAGTATAAATTGCCGTTATTCGGACGGGACTCATGCACTTAAAGATTTTTCGTTTTCACTGAAGTGCGGGGAAAAACTGGCTTTGGTAGGTGCTAACGGTTCCGGAAAATCTACACTGCTTCTGCATCTTATGGGCTGTATCAAACCTGTTTCGGGTGTTATCGAATACAGGGGAGAGGTTTTGAGCAAGAAGCTCTATCCCAGGCTTCGGCGTGAGACGGGGATGCTGTTTCAAAATCCCGATGATCAGCTTATTATGACAAAGGTGTGGGATGATGTCGCTTTCGGGCCGAGAAATCTCGGTCTTGACGAGGCAGAGGTTAAATACAGAGTCGACGCGGCTTTAAAGCGGATAGGCATTTCTCACTTAGCGGAGAGAGAGCCATGGAAGCTTTCGGGCGGGGAGAAGCTGCTTGCCGCATTGGCCGGCATTCTTGTAATGAATCCGTCCGCTGTGCTGTTGGATGAGCCAACTGCCGGTCTTGATCCATCTTCGCGACGCAATTTGATAGGGATAATAAGAGATATGGAGTGTTCCGTATTAATTGCCACTCACGACTTGGATATGGTTGTCGATGTATGTGACAGAGTTGTTGTCCTTGATAATGGCAGGACTGCGGCGGAGAGTGATGTGCCGGGAGTGCTGTATGATAAGGATATAATGATGTCTCACTCTTTGGAGCTGCCTTTGAGTTATTCGGTATTATAAAATAATATTTTATGTTTTAATATTACGAGGTGTATATTATGACTTTATATCACTATTTTTCGTCTATACCGTTGCCGTTTGTGAGTTTACTCTTGCCTTTCTGTGTGGCTTTTACAATTTTTGGACTGAGGCTTTATCACAAAATTGTAAAACACAGGACGGGCGAGGTAAAAACTATAAACAGGAAGCTGCTCAGAGTATTTTTCTTGGCTGTGTTTTTTATCAATGTGGCTCTTACTCTGATAATCTGGTTTAACTTTAAAGCGCAGGGTTCGACGTTTTATGTCCTGAGCAGTACGGGATGGGCTAAAACGATGTCACAGGATAATATGTATATGATCAAAGCTCTTATGCAGGTGGATGCTATAGGGGCGCTTTCCGCCGTTATTATGGGCTTTGTCGCTTTGAGTGCGGCCTTACGTGCATTAACGGACACCGTGCATCCTCTTTCTCCGACAAAAGCGGGATTTTTTATTATGACTCTTTGCGGCATACAGGGAATATTTTATTCAAACGGGCTTTTTGCTTTGTTTCTTTTTATACTTATGGGGCAGATCGGTGCGTCCGGGCTTTACCGCGGTGTTCCGGGAAATAAGCGTGATGTCAGCAAGTCGATATGGTACTATATCTCGAGAGTCGTTGTCCTCACTATGTTTCTTGCAGGCGCGCTCTCTCTCTTTATTAAATATAAGACTGACAATATCGCCATCCTTTCAACGACACTATCTGACGGAACTCTCGAAAAGGTGTCTTTTATTCTTCTCGTTGTCCCGCTTTTTTTTCTCTTTACAAAGCCGGCATCTTATGTGCGTGATTCCGCATGCCGCTGTTTCTTCGGCATCAGGGCTCAAGCGGCTTTTTTTGTCGTTTTCAGGATAATTTTCTCCCTTTTCGGAGCTATGCCCGGGCTTGAAAAGATTCCCCCTTTATTTATAACTTTCGGAGTTATAGGCTTATTTGCTTCACTGATTAATTCTTTCAGAAACAGGGAACCATACACATTTGTCTCGTCAGTGGAGCTATTCCTAAAGGCGCTTATGGTTATATCTCTCGGTATCAGCCTAAACGGAATATACAGTGCCGAAACTATGGCTCTGTACGGCTTCGGCGCGGTGGAGAGCATGATTTCTCTTTGGATTCTCTATCTGCCTCTGTCCGCGGCTCTTTCCGTTATTTGCGCCAGGCTCAGAGAAAGCTGCGGCGGATATCCGACGGAGCTTTGGGAAGTCGGCGGGCTGTTTAACTATATGCCACTTACCGGTGCTGCTTTTATGGCTACATTGTGTGTCATGTCCGGACTTCCTCCGTTCGCGGGCTTTGCCGCAAGACAGTTCCTTTACCGTTCCGCCTACTATATGAGTCCCGTTCTTATGATAGCGATTGTTATAGTTTCCGTTGCTATGATGCTGCGCGGGGTCTATTATATCGGCTGGGTGATGTTTATACGAAGGAGAAATATGCCAAACGGTGTTGCCTGCGGAGAGAGGCCGCTTATACTGCCTCTTGCGGTTCTCCTTTTGCTGCTTGTGTTCACAACATCAGTTCCTGGACTGTTTTTTGAGAATTGCATATCTCCGTCTGTCGAATCGCTGATGAACAGGGGAAATAATTTAAATATCATCAGCGGGGAGGGAAAGTCCGAATGATATTTCGCCTGACTACAGGTTATTTTGTATGGAATCTTCACGCATGGCTGATTGTTTTTGTATTGTCCGCCATATTGCTTTCGTTGTTTGTTTCTTATACGATAAAAAAACGGGGAGGACGGTGCGTGGCTATCCATGACAGAGTGGAGCGCAGTTTCCCGCTAGACCCGTTTCTCCTTGCGTTGCTTCGCTTCTTGAACGAATGTATGTCACCGTGGAAGGATTGGGGACCTGGGCATTTGCTTTCGGTTCTGGTCTTGCTCTTTCTCTTTACGATTGCGGTCTTTTTTAAATGATAGCCGAGGTGTTTTATTTTGATGTTATTGATTATAACCGTTAGTAAATATATTTTATCTCTGCTTCTGATGTTTGCCATATCTGTCATAGGAGTATCTTGTGAGTCTTTGAGCCGTGCCGTGTTCTCCAAATTTTCAAAGCATGGGGAGACACAGAGAGTCTATTCCGTGACAAGAAAATTGCTCGCATCATACAGGAGAAAGATAACTTTGCCGGAAACGGCTAACATGCCTCTTGCTCTATATGGTTCCGCTTTGTCTTTTGCCGCGCTGATACCCGTATGTGCCGCAATACCTTTTTGTACTTTGATACCCGTTATGGATAACGGCGCTGATGTACTGCAAATTATGCAGTTCTATATGCTTTCGGAAGTTCTGTCCATAATCAGTCTTTATTCGCTCGGTTCAAAAGAAGCGGGGTTTGCAGCCAACAAATGTATAAAAGAATCTTTTATGCTTATGATTCCGCTTGTCTCGTTTCTGATTTCGATAGCGGCATTTTTTGAAGCGGGAGGCGGCAAAGGTGACGCTTTCAGCTTAAATGCATTCTCGCTCTCGCAAAAGTTTTCCGAAATAGGAACGGGAGGAACTATCGGAGTTATTATCTTTATATTTTTGATTTTTACTCAGATACCGCACAGCGATATTGCAGAAGGAACTTTGCTCTTTGACGACTCCGAAATGCCGTCATACCAAGGCTGCCCAAGAGCTATACTTCAGCTTAGGGGAATATTCAGGTCTTTTTTGGTTGTTACTGTTGTTGTAAATATGTTTTTCCCTCTGGGTGATTTTGCTGTGCTGCCCAGCGGTTCTATTTTTTCGTGGAATGCACAGCTTGTTAATTTTATTATTTTCTGGCTTGCGGTTATCTTTGCACGTATTGTGTGCGTAAATTTTTCGTGGGTTTTGTATGCGGTTATAAACAAGCTGCTTCCAGGCTCTTTCATGTTATTTTTTGTCCCTGGAACCGCTCTTATTGCCGCAGCTTTGCTTCTGCACGAAGTTTATGTGCTGTCTTCGGAAATAGCGGCTTTTTAGAGATATAATTATGGCGGTTCTTCCCGCTCGGAGCGTTTGCGTGATAAAATCATAAAGTTTATAAAAATTATAAAAGTTTTGGTGGAGGTAGAGAGAAGATGGCTGAAGCTGTTAAGAGTCTTAATTTTCTTGAGGAAATAATAAAAAATGATATTGACGGGGGTATTGTTGAATCTATAACGACGCGATTCCCGCCTGAGCCGAACGGTTATCTCCACATAGGGCACGCAAAGTCTATATGTCTTAATTTCGGACTTGCAGAGACGTTTGGCGGTAAGTGCAACCTCCGCTTTGACGATACAAACCCTGCCAAGGAAGAGACGGAATATGTCGAATCCATAATGAATGACGTCAAGTGGCTTGGGTTCAGCTGGGCTAATCTCCGCTACGCGTCGGACTATTTCGATACGTTTTACGGATGGGCGCTTGAACTTATAAAGTCGGGGAAGGCTTACGTCGATGACCAGTCAGCCGACGAGATAAGAGAAAACAGGGGCACCTTGACAAAGCGGGGCACGGATTCACCATTCCGCGAAAGAAGCGTTGAGGAAAATCTCGATCTTTTCACACGCATGACCAACGGCGAATTTGAAGAGGGTTCTCACGTTCTCCGCGCCAAGATTGACATGAGCAGCAATAATCTCAATATGCGCGACCCGGTAATATACCGCATACTCAAGCGTCCTCACCATAGGACTGGGGACAAGTGGTGCGTCTATCCCATGTATGACTTCGCTCACGGCTATGAGGATGCAATAGAGGGCGTTACACACTCAATATGCACATTGGAGTTCCAGGATCACAGGCCTCTCTATGACTGGTTTATAGCGAATGTGAGCACTCCGCATACGCCGCACCAGTATGAGTTTGCAAGACTGAATATCACATATACCGTTATGAGCAAGAGAAAGCTGCTTGAGCTTGTAACCACGGGCATAGTCTCCGGCTGGGATGACCCCAGAATGCCGACTATTTCAGGATTCAGGCGCAGAGGCTATACACCCGAGTCGATCAGGCGCTTCTGCAAAGAGATAGGCGTGGCAAAGTCCGACAGTATGGTGGAGGTGGAACTTCTTCACCACTGCCTGAGAGAGGAGCTTAACAAGACGGCTCAGCGCGGAATGGCTGTTCTCCGTCCTCTGAAGGTTGTCCTTGAAAACTGGCCCGATGACTTTGTCGATGAGCTGCCTGCGGAGAATAACCCCGAGGATGCAGCCGCGGGGAGCCGCACCGTTAAGATAGGCAAGGTTGTCTATATAGAGCGCGACGACTTTATGGAAGAACCTGTCAAAGGTTTCTTCAGACTTGCTCCCGATAAGGAAGTGCGTCTCAAATACGCTTACATAATAAAGTGCAAAGAGGTCATTAAGAACAGCGACGGCGAAGTTACGGAACTGCACTGCACCGTGGATATGGAGAGCAGAGGCGGCGATGCTCCCGACGGCAGAAAGATAAAAGGCACACTGCATTGGGCATCAGAGGCGAACTCCGTAAGAGCGAAGGTAAATCTTTACGACCATCTCTTTACTCTGCGCAATATGGGAGATATGGAGGAAGGCAAGGATTACAAGGACTATCTGAATCCAAACTCTCTTGTCACTCTGGAAGATGCTCTTGTAGAGCCTGTAATAGCAAAGGCGAAGCCTCTTGATAAGTTCCAGTTCCTACGCCACGGCTATTTCTGCGCGGACAAGGAAAGTACGGAGGAAACCCCCGTCTTTAATCTGACTGTATCACTAAAGGATTCGTGGGGCAAAGAGCAGAAGAAGCAGTAGCAAGTTTAGGAAGATATAATATAAAGAGAGGAGCTCGAAGTAAAATCCGAGCTCCTCATATTTTTGCCTGATGTAAAATTTTAGTCGGCTAAGCCGTAGTAGTTCAGCCTTCTGCGGCACTCTTCCAAGCCGAGCTGAGATGCGACTTCAAATACTCCGGGGCTTACCTTGCGTCCCGTAAGCACCCAGCGAAGCGGTGTAGCGGATTCTTTCATGCTGCTCTCGTGCGAAGCGAATATTTCTTTAGCCGCTTCTTCGAGATGTTCGGCTGTGCCGTCTTTCCACTCTGCGAGAAGGTCATTGTATATCGCTTTGAGCTTGGGCTTAAGTTCTTCTTTTAAGTCTGAGCCGTCGTAGCGTTCTTTTACAGCGTCAAAGGTTATGAAGTAGTCGCTGTATTCTGAGACCTGTATTGTTGTCTGACCTCTTCCGCCCATCGCCTTCAGCGACGAAGCGAGATAATCATCGGAGAATGGGGTGAGGTTAAGTCCCATCTGCTCCCAAAATGGGCGTATTACTTCTAGGAGCTTGTATGGGTCCATAATTTTCATCTGTTCCTGATTTATGTGGTTCAGCTTGTCTATATCAAGGACAGCGGCTTTTTTTGTGACATTGGCTATGTCAAAGAGCCCTACTGCTTCGTCTCTTGAGAATATTTCCTGTCCGTTTCTCGGAGACCAGCCGAGCAGGGCCAGGAAGTTGAAGACTCCGTCTGGCAGATATCCCAAATCGTTGTACTCGAAGACGCTTGTGGCACCGTCGCGCTTTGAAAGTTTTTTCTTGTTTTTGCCGAGTATCATTGGCAGGTGGGCGAAGGTAGGAGCTTCAAAGCCGAGAGCGTCATATATGAGAAGCTGTTTCGGCGTGTTTATTATGTGGTCCTCTCCGCGGATTACCGTGTTGATGTTCATTGTGTGGTCGTCAATGACAACTGCGTAGTTGTATGTGGGCATTCCGTCTTTTTTTATTATAACTATGTCTTTGATTGTCCCGTCCTGGTTTACTGAGGCGTTTTCGCTCATGACTTCGATATGTCCGTAGACTGCATCGTCAAAAGTGAGTTTTTTGCCTGTCGGAACTTTGAAAAATACTGCTCCGTCCTGCTCGTAAGCCATGCCCGATTCAAGAAGTATATCGGCATACTTGCGGTATGAGTCCATTCTCTCCGACTGGCGGTATGGGCCGTACTCTCCGCCCTTGTCCGGGCCTTCGTCCCAGTCCAGCCCCATCCATCTCATGCCGTCCATAATAGTCTGCTCATATTCTGCAGTTGAGCGCTCTCTGTCTGTGTCTTCAATGCGGAGAACGAATGTTCCCCCTGTGTGTCTTGCCCAGAGCCAGTTAAAAAGCGCTGTGTGAGCTCCTCCGATATGGAGCGAGCCTGTCGGGCTGGGTGCGAATCTTACACGTACTTTATCTGTCATATTTAGACCTCCGTTAGGCTATAATACTATGCAGGCGGCAATTATACGGCGTGCCGCGGATTATGCGGAACAATAATAAATGATTATACAATATCGCGCCGCAAAAAGGCTATAATCGTACCACCTGCCGTAAACATGCGCAACAAAAAAGTACGTAACGCATAAGAGGACTGATTAAAATGAAAAAGAAATTACTGCTGATTGACGGACACGGATTGGCTTTCAGAGGCTTTTACGCCCTGCCCGAGACGCTTGCCGCGTCGGACGGAACTCCGACTAATGCAATTGTAGGTTTTACGAATATGCTTATCAAGTGTATTGACGAGTTCAAACCTGATTCGCTCGGGCTCTTTTTTGACCCGAAAGGCCCTACGAGAAGGCACGAAATGTTCAAAGAGTACAAGGAGGGGAGGAAACCTACTCCCGAAGGTTTTAAAGTTCAGATTCCTCTGATAATAGATATAAGCAAACTTATGGGTGTCCCTGTCTTTATCAGGGACGGGATGGAGGCGGACGACTATATAGTATCGACCGCAAAAAATTCAGCACTGCTCGATTTTGACGTGACAATCCTCTCCGCAGATAAAGACCTGTTTCAGGTAATAGAGGAAAATGTCTCTGTAATGAGGCCGACAAAGGGTGTAAGCGAATTTAAAATTTACGATGCTTCAGCCTTTGAAGAGGAGTATGGCTTTAAGCCTCCTCTGATGGCGGACTATCTCGCTCTGCTCGGAGATAATATCGACAACATACCGGGAGTTCCCGGCATAGGGGAGAAGACAGCCAAGGAGCTTATTTCAAAATATGGAGCCCTTGAAGCGATATATGAACACACGGAGGAGATGCCGAAGGGGCGCAGGGCGAAGCTCGAAGACGGGCGGGAGCAGGCTTTTATAAGCCGCTCACTTGTAGTCCCTCAGGAGACAGAGCATGTGCCCGCGGAGAATCTTTTCATGGCGGCTCCGGACGCGGAAGCACTTGCCGCAATGTGCCGCAGACTAGGGCTTAAAAAGATTCTGAAACGTTTTGAGCTTGACGGGGCGATGGCGGAAAATAAAACGCCGTTCCCGAAAAAATCGGATATACCAAAAGGAGGAGAGGACGATTTTTCTTCATTAAGCAATATTGAAGAGCACGAAGCAATATTTAAAGATCTGCTCTCTTCGGACGCTCTTGCTCTATCCTGCGACGAGCATGAAAAAAATATTTTTTGGATTTCCGACGAAAATGCGAATACAGCCTCGTTTTGCTCCGACATAGAAGCAGACGAGGAACTCTTCCGAAAATGGTGCGAGCATGGAACGCTGCTTCTCTACGGCTACAGAGCTATTCTCGCCGAGTATTCTCTGCCTCTGCCGCCGACGGAAAGAATCATAGATATCGAAAACGCACACTATCTGCTTCACCCTGACAGGGGAGGCGCCGCAGTCAAAAAAACAGTCGGATTTGAACTGCCTCAGGGACGCGCGTTAGCCCCCATGCTTTTCGGACTTTGGAGAATATTTAAGCCGCATCTTGAGGTGTCAGAGCTTTACGGGCTTATGTACGAACTGGATATGCCACTGGCAAAAGTGCTTTCAAATCTTCAAAAGCGAGGATTTAAGGCAGACAGAGAGGCTCTCTTAGCTCTTGAAAAGGAACTTGCATGCAAGATTGTGTCAGCGGAGGAATCTCTTGCCGAGATGGCGGGAGAAAAAATAAACCTTAACTCTCCGAAGCAGGTTGCGTGGCTGTTGTTTGAGCGCCTGAACCTGCCTCCCATAAAAAAGACTGCGACTGGATTCTCTACCGATGCAAGCGTCCTTGAGGAGCTTGCATCTATGCCCGAGCCTCTTTGCGATGTTCCCAAGAAGCTCATGGAGTACAGGGAGGAGTCAAAGATACTGAGCGGCTTTGTTCAGCCGTTTTTGAAATTATCATCATACGGAGACGGAAGAATCCACTCTACGTTTGACCACTTGGCAACTGGAACGGGGCGCCTGGCAAGCAGAGACCCGAATGTGCAGAACATGCCCGTTTTCGGAGAATGGGCTTCGAAATTCAGAAGCTGCTTTGTTCCGGCAGAGGGAAATATATTTGTCTCCGCCGACTACTCGCAGATAGAGCTCAGAGTTTTGGCTCACCTTTCCGGCGAAGAACGCCTTATAAACGCCTTCAACGAGGGGCGGGACGTTCATATGGAGACAGCTTCATGGGTGTTCGGACTCTCTCCCGAAGATATAACGGCGGAGCAGAGGCGATTTGCAAAGGTTGTAAATTTCGGACTTATATACGGCATGAGCGCTCACGGCCTTGCTCAGAGGCTGGGCATTCCGCGCCCTCAGGCTGTAAAAATGGTGGATAGGTATTTCAGCGTGCTTCCGAAAGTGAGGGAGTATATTACGGGCAGTGTCGGCGATGCTAAGGCGAAAGGCTATGCAGTATCTCTCTTTGGACGCAGGAGGCCACTGTCCGAAGTCTCAACCATCGAAGGACGCGGAAACAACCCTATAGACAGAGTTGCAGTTAACACCCCAATACAGAGCACGGCATCTGATATAGCAAAAATTGCGCTTATGCGCTTTGACAAAGTTATGAAAGATGAATTTGCCGGAGTTGCCGCGATTTTGCAGATACATGATTCCATCGTCTGCGAATGCCCGACATCCGAAGCGGACAAGGTGGAAAAGAGGCTGATTGAGGTCATGCAGGGGGTGGACGTGCTCTCCGTGCCTGTAAAAGTAGAGGCAAAGATGGGAAGCTCTCTAAGTTCAGTATAAAAACCGTGTTCAAAAATGAAAAAACCAATATGATATTGGATATAAAGTTACGTTATAACTCTTGCGTCTTTCGCAATCGTACCATATAATATATTGCTGTATGTTAGACGTACAAGAACATCTGGAGGTGCAATACATTGAAAAAGGACATCCACCCGAAATATGAAGACTGCAAGGTGACCTGCGCCTGCGGCAATACATTTGAAACCAGGTCAACTATAGGCGACATGAGAGTTTCGATCTGCAACGCATGCCATCCTTTCTACACAGGCAAGAAGGGTCGCGTCATCGAAGCCGGACGCCTCGAAAAGTTCCGTCAGAAGTACGCCGGCGTCAATTACGGACAGAAGAACGTCGAAGCAACAGGCGAATAGCTTTTTACACACGAGAGGGGAGCTAGCCGGCTCCCCTCTTTTTTCTGCTATGAATTT
>CAZNYN010000021.1:0-32298 GCA_964577295.1 uncultured Synergistaceae bacterium
TCTCCCACGCCGCCTGTGCTGTGTTTGTCCATTACATGCAGTGATTCAGAATAGGAGAGTTTCTCCCCTGAATTTGCCAGTGCTTCCGTGAGGAACATCGTCTCATCATCGTTGAGGCCTTTCAGAAATGATGCCATAAGCCATGCCGATACTTGGTAGTCACGGAAGGTACCGTTCATAATTCCCGATACCATAGAGTTTATCTCTTGTCTTGTGTGGATGCCTCCGTCTCGTTTTTTTTCAATGAACTCGACGTTGTTAAACATCACAGCTTTACCTCTTTAATAAATTTTGAAACTAGTTTACAGAGTGAGCCTGATGCAGCGTTCATGGCATCCATGACTTCCTGATGCGTGAGCTTGTTGTCTGTTATGCCGGCACCGTAATTCGCCACGCAGGATATGCCGCAAACTCTGACTCCCATGTGGTTTGCCGCAATTACTTCGGGAACTGTGGACATGCCGACTACATCCGCACCCAAGATTCTTGCCATTCTTATTTCCGCAGGTGTCTCAAATGACGGACCGGAGAAAGCAATATAGACTCCCTTTCGGAGTAATATTCCCTCTCTTTCCGCTATATCGCATGTCAGTTTTATAAAGTCTCTGTCATACGCCATTGTCATGTCGGGAAAGCGGACTCCCCAATCGGGATTGTTTTCCCCGATAAGAGGGTTGATTCCCATATAGTTTATATGGTCTTGAATTGCTACGATAGTTCCGGGCTTTATATCCGTGTTTACACCGCCCGACGCGTTTGTCAGGACGATAGCCTTGATTCCGAGTACGGCCAGAACACGTGTGGGAAATGTGACTTCGGTCATAGAGTAGCCTTCGTAGTAGTGAACTCTGCCCTGCATCATTATCACAGGAGTTCCGTGCAGTTTTCCTATTACAAGGCGTCCTGCATGTCCCGTCACTGTGGATCTGGGCCAGTAAGGGATATCGGTATATGGAATGATTACGGGACTTTCCACTTCATCGGCTAGGTTGCCGAGCCCCGACCCGAGAACAACGGCAATATCCGGCACAGATTCGATTTTTGTTTTGATATATTCCTTTGCTAGTTCTACTTTTTCTGACAGAAGCATAATTTCCATCTCCTCCTAAGAGCGTTATGATCTTGGGTGAAATTTTTCGTAGTAGTCAAAAATTTCATTGTCAAGGTGTGTATATTTTTCCGTTGTCATTATTGACGAGTGTCCTAAAATCTCCTGTAAAGTTCTTTGATCCATGCCGTTGCGCAACAGATGCGTTGCAAAAGTATGGCGAAGAACGTGAGGATGGAGACGCGCAGCGGGAATATTCGCGGCAAGTCCTCTCTTGCGCATTATATGCCACAAAAACTCCCTCTTCATCTGTTTCCCGCTCTTTGTTAAAAAGAGCAGGTCGCTTTGAAGTTTATCCAGCTTTGGGCGGTATTCGCTGATGTATGTCTCCACGACTTTTCTGACTGCTCCCACGTAAGGAACGGTTCTCTCTTTCCCGCCTTTTCCTTTTGTGTAAATTATGCCGTCATGTGTGTCTATGTCTTTTAATCTTATTGCGCATAGCTCCGATGCCCTAAGCCCCGCTCCGTATGCAAGTTCTATTACGGCTCTGTCCCTCTTCCCTATTATGCTTCCGTCCTCGCATGCGTCTATGATTCTCTGTATCTCACCCTCTGTCATAATCTGAGGGAGTTTCTTCTCTTTGTCGGGCAGGGGGTCGAGGACGGGCATTTCTTTTATCTCTCCGTCGTAGGCCAGAAAACGGGTAAATGAGCTCATTACTGCGGCAAACCTCTGGACAGTGCTTTTTGATTTGCCCTTTATCGTCTGATCCATAAGAAAGAGTGATATTTTTTCAGCGGAAAATTCACACGGAGAGAAGCATTTTTCCTTTGAAAATTGGTACCATAGCCCAAGGTCTGAAGAATAGGCTTTCAGAGTGTTTATGCTGCATGTTCTTTCAAGCTTGAGATAATCTTGATAGCGTCCGAGGATTCTTAAAAATTCTTTATCCTCTATTTCAACGGCAGACATTTTATATTTTGCTCTTTTCTGATTTGTACCAGTAGTACGCCATTATTGTTTTGCCGTCGTTAATAGTACCGTCAGATATCATCTTTTCCACTTCATCACATGTTAACCAGTGGGCCGTTATATATTCGTCATCATCTTCGGGCAGTTTTGATTCCGATAAATCATGGGCATAGAACAGTGTTATCTTTTCTGTTGAGTAGCCAGGCGATGAAAAGAAGTCTGCTATCTTCACAATGGAAGAGGCTGTATAGCCTATTTCCTCTCTGAGCTCACGCAGAGCAGTTTCTTTGCTCTCTTCTCCCTCTTCCGCCAGTCCCGCAGGTATTTCATAGATGTCAAGGTCGACTGCGTGCCTATACTGCGAGATAAGGCATATCTTACCGTCGCTGCTTACAGGCAGAATTGCAACGGCAGATTTATGCTCGACGACTTCTCTGATTTTAACAGAGCCGGAGGGAAATTTTACGCTGTCTACCCTTAAATCCAAAATCTTGCCTTTGTATGGATATTCTGACTTCACAATGTTTCTCAATTCTTTGCTTGTGACTTCGGCCATTTTCAAAACCTCTATTCTAAAGAATCTCCGATTTTTAGTCTTGAGCCTCGCAGCCACTCGTCTGCTTTTTGTACTTTTTTGCCTTCCGGCTGCACCGATATCAGTTTTACAGCGCCGTTTAAGCATGCGACTATGGGCATGTTGTCCTGTAAGGATATTATAGTTCCGCTTTTCCCGTTTGCGCTGATATACTCTGCTTCGTGTATTCTCAGCCTTTTGCCCGATATTTCGCAGTATGTCCCCGGTGAATGTTTTAAGGCTCTTATAAGATTTATGAGTTGATGAGCATCGCACTCCCAGTTTATCTTGCCTTCGCTTTTATCTATTTTGGGAGCGAATGATATTTCCGATGTATTCTGCTCTGTAAAGTTCCACTCTTTGGCAGGCAGCTCTATATATTTTTTAAGTTCATCGCATCCTATTTTTGCACATTTCACAAGGAGGCTCTCGGAATCATCCTCAGGCAGTATGCTTACTGACGGCTGAGAAAGGATTGGACCGGAGTCCATACCGGCATCAAGTTTAAAGAGAGTGACAGCTGTTTCTGTCAGCCCGTCCATAATGGCTCTCTGCACCGGAGCAGAGCCTCTGTACAAAGGAAGTTTTGAAGGATGAATATTTATGCACCCTATAGGAGTCATGGAGAGCAGCGGCTCCTTTATCATGTGTCCGAAATCAACTACCATTATTAAGTCGGGAGCGTCCGCCTTTATCATCTCAAGCAGATCGGAATCCGCCGATAATTTGTCTGTGGTGTATGTGGGGATACCGAGATTTTCGGCGGCTTCATGAACAGGGGTGCGGCGAAGCTGCATGCCTCTGCCTGCCGGTCTCGGTGAATTTGTTATAACCCAATCCGGATTTGCGGATTCTGTAATCAGTTTCAGGCACAGAGCCGCAAATTGTCCCGAACCGCAAAATCCGAATCTCATTGTTTATCCTCAGCGGCTTTTTTTGCTATGCGTTTTTTCATAAACTGCCTTTTGAGAGGCGAAACTCTGTCTATGAGAAGACGTCCGTGCAGGTGGTCTATTTCATGCGAGAATACACACGCGGCAAAACCTTCAAGCTCTTTTGTCACGCTTGTACCATCTTCATCCATGTATCTCACTGTCATTTTTTCGGGAGAGTCCACGTTGGCATATATTCCGGGGAAGCTCAGACAGCCTTCTTCTCTTGTTATATTGCCTTCCTTGCTGAGTATCTCAGGGTTTATCAAGGTGTATTTATCTCCGTCATGGTCTATCACCACTATTTTCCGGGAGACGCCTATCTGCGGTGCGGCCAAGCCTATGCCATCCGACGCATACATGGTGTCCCACATATCCTGTACAAGAGTTTTTAATTCTTCGTTAAACTCTGTAACATCTAAATTTGTCTCTCTGAGTATCGGGTCGGGATACTCGCAAATTTTTCTGACCGACATTAAAATCCCCTCCAAAAAACGTTAAACCGATACTGATATTGTAACAGAAATCCCCACTCACGATACATGAGTGGGGATAAATAATTTATTTTGAATAATATGTTATATTATTCAGCCTGCTTGAGCAAGTCGCCTATTGTGACGTTTGTCTCTTCCTGGGGAAGCTGGTTGTTTTCAGCTTTCTTGCGTTCGCCATCGGGGCGGCGGCGACGGGGGCGATCTTCGCTGTTGTTTCTCTTCGGCGCGTCTGTGTGAGCTGATGCATCTTCACGCGGTGTGCGCTTTACAGGCTCCTCGTTCGCGGGACGGAGGCTCAGGCGGATACGGCGCTCTGTCGGGTTGACTTCGAGGATTCTGGCTGTGACTTCCTGTCCCTCGGAAAGAACTTCTTTGGGATTTTCAACTCTCTGCTGGCTGAGCTGGGATATGTGAATAAGTCCCTCTACGCCATCTTCAAGCTCTACGAATGCGCCGAAATCAGCAAGTCTTACAACTTTGACGGGAACTTCGTCATCCTTCTTGTACTTTTCGACTACATCCTTCCAAGGATCGTTGAGCTGCTTGTAGCCAAGGCTGATGCGCTTGCGCTCTGTGTCGACCTCGATGACGGAGACTTCGATTTTCTGTCCCTTCTTGAGGACTTCCTTGGGGTGCTTAATGCGTGTCCAGCTAAGATCGCCTATGTGGATAAGGCCTTCGATGCCGGGCTCTATTTCTACGAATGCGCCGAATTCAGTAAGGTTTGTTACAGTGCCTTCTGTCGTCTTGCCCTGTGTCCAGCGTTCAGCTACTGTGTTCCAGGGATCGTCGAGTGTCTGTCTGATGCTGAGGGAGATTCTGTTCTTGTCCTTGTCAATGCCTATAACCTTGACCTTGACGTGATCGCCCTTTGCAACGACTTCTTTGGCTTTTGCATTGCGCTGCCATGAAAGCTCACTGATATGGACGAGTCCTTCCATTGCACCAAGGTTTACGAAAACACCGAAGGATGTGATGCTGCTGATATCGCCTTCGAGAACGTCTCCTTCGTTGACCTGATCATAGAATGAGTGGCGAAGCTCTGCCATCTCAGCTTCCATAAGGCTGCGGCGTGAGAATACAAGACGACGCTTGCGGCGGTCTTTTTCGATAAGTTTGACAGGGAATTCCTGCTCAAGAAGACGTCCGGGGTTTACACCGCGTCCTTCTTCAGCAAGATGAGAGATAGGAATAAATCCTTCTATGCCATAGCAGCTTACGATAAGTCCGCCCTTGACTTTACGGATTCCCTTGACATTGACTGTCTCGTTCTTCTCTGCATCTTCTTCCAGCTTGTTCCAGCGTTCGTCAAATTCGCAGCGCCAACGGCTGAGGCCGAGCTGAGCCTCTTCGCCCTGTGCTATATTTGTTATCTGAACCCTTACTTTTGCTCCGTTTTCGGGCTCAGGCATATCTTCGACAAGAACTCTGTGTGTCCACTCTTTGCGGGGAAGGAATCCCTCGCATTTGTAGCCTACATCAACAAGCCAGCCATCTTCGCGCGCGTCGACAACTGTGCCTTCTACGATCTTGCCACGATGAAAATCGCCCATGACGTCAAACTGCTGCATCATTTCTTCCATCGTTTCTTCTTTTTCCTGTGTTTCCATTCCTTCTTCTGTGCGAAGCTCGTCAACCATTCCAAACATCCTCCTGCTTACATCATGTTTAATTTTTGTGTCAGTTCTTTTATCAGCCAGTCAGGCGTACTCCCGCCTGCCGCTATTCCTATGTCTTCCTTGTTTTCCAGCCACCCCCTGTCCAACTCTCCCGCATGTTCTATCCATACTGTGGAAACTCCCGCATCCACAGCAATTTCAGCAAGCTTTTTTGTGTTTGCGCTGTTCTTGCCTCCGAGGACAATTATTCCGTCCACCTTTGCCGCAAGACGGCAAACTGACTCCTGACGGGCAAGAGTAGCTTTACATATCGTATTATATACCTTTATCTCGGGAGATATAGATACAAAAGAGCTTACAAGCGAGACGAAAGATGCGACTTTTTGTGTTGTCTGACTTAATATGCCGCACCTTTTGCCTGCCAGAGAGGCAGGTATCTTGTCTGTATCGCTCAGTACGATAACGTCACCCGTGGCATAACCCATGATGCCCTGAACCTCCGGGTGTTTCATATCTCCTGATATTACCACTAAATAGCCATCTTTGGAAAGTGTTTTTGCTCTTTCTTGTGCAGTTTTTACAAAAGGACATGTTCCGTCCACCATAATTGAGCTTCTCTGCTTCAATTTGTCATATACCTGCGGTGTTACACCATGTGCTCTGACAAACGAAACAGCCCCTTCCGGCACATCTTCCGGAGAATCCACTACAATAAGCCCCAGTTTTGAGAGTCTTTCTATTTCCTGTGGATTATGAATCGGACTGCCTAGAGAATAAACTTTTTTCATTTTAAGCAGTTCTTCCTCAAGGGTGGATATAGCTCTCTTTACTCCGAAACAAAGACCTGTTGGATTGGCTATATGTATTTTCATATCTTAATCCTCTGATGAATTTTTATTATCAAGATGAGCATATGATTTTTCAAGAGCATCTTTTAAAACTTCATCCACACTCTGTGTATCAAAGTTATACCACACTGCCGGTTCAAAGTGTTTGAACCATGTCATCTGTCTGCGTGAAAATGCTTTTGTCGAACGGATGTCCCCCAGTAAAGCCTCTTCAAATGTGCATTCTCCGTATGTGTACTGTACGAGTTCCCTGTAGCCAAAACCCTGCATTGAGGGCAGGTTTCTTGAATATCCCTGCTTTAAGAGCCATTCCACCTCTTCGGGATAGCCGCTGGCGAATTGTACTTTTACTCTATTTTCTATATTGTTGTATAAAGTACTTCTCTCTCTTATAAGTCCGAGATAAAGTATCTCATACCTGGAATCGATTTTCTCCTGATTTTCATACCACCATGAAGCATTCTTCCCTGTCAGTCTGAATATTTCAAGAGCTCTCATTATCCTGACAGGGTCATTCGGGTGTATTTTAGAAGCTGCGCACGGATCAATTTTCGTCAGCTCCTCATGCATTTCGTTCAGCCCTCTTTCGGATATCTCTCTTTCGAGCATGGCGCGCATATCCGCATCTTTGGGCAAGTCCGAAGAGAGAGAGCCTGTCAGGGCTTTGTAGTAAAACGGCGTGCCTCCTATCAGCAGGGGCACTCTGCCTCTGGCTCTTATGCGTTTTACCGCGTCTTCCGTCTGCAATGCAAAGTCGGCGGCGGAGAAAATCTGATCCGGGTCAACTATATCTATAAGGTGGTGTAGCACTTCTTTTCTGATTTCGGCATCTACTTTGTCAGTACCTACATTCAGATAGCGATAGACCTGTCTGGAATCCACGGATATGACCTCGGCATTAAGCTTTTTTGCAAGCTCGAGGCTGAACATGGTCTTTCCTACCGCGGTAGGCCCTATGATGGCGATAATCGGTATTTTGTTCATCAGCGTTCAAACCAATCTTCTAGTTTTTTATTGTCTATCATAAAAATTGTCGGCCGTCCGTGCGGGCATGTGTATGGAGAATCACACTTTTCAAGTCTCTGGAGCAGACATTCCGCTTCCTGCCTTTCAAACCTTTGTCCCAGCTTGACCGCGTCACGGCAAGCCAGTCTTGCCATCCTCCACCAAACTTCCCTATCGCGCTTCGCGGGGTCTGTCTCTGTTTCAATTCCTCTCAGTGCCGAGCGCAGCATCTCTATCGGAGATATGTGTCCTTTGCCCCTTATGAGAGGCACACCTGTCAGCTCTCCGTCTTTTATCGTAAAGCCCAAACGCGCCAAATCCTCTGTGTGTATTGATATCTCGGCATTCAGGGCGGCCGGTACGGCAAGAGGCACAGCCAGTCCCTGAGTTATCATTTTATTGTTAAAAGACTTGCTTATCTCTTCAAAAAGTATGCGCTCGTGGGCGGCATGCGGATCCATTATTGCAAGTCCCTCGGGAAAATCAAAGAGTAAAAATCCTTTTTCCGTCTGTCCTACATAATTTTTTATTATAAAGGTGCTGTCATAGTTTTCACTGTCGGCAGGGGTATACACATTTTCAACCGGGGAATGCACTCTTGCGCCGAATGTCTCCTCCTGTTTCTGCGGAGGCTGCCATTGGCTCGTGGAAAAAAGTTGGGATGTCCTGTCAAAATAACCTGCCGCAGGCACGCTCTTAATGGTGAGCTCGCTCTCGGCATCATTTGAAAAAGAGCTCTCAGTGTGCTGTATGGAGTATCTTTTTGCAAATATATTATTTGCAGCATCATATACTATCTTAAATATTTCCTGTGATCGGCGGAAGCGAACCTCTTCTTTAGTAGGGTGTATGTTGACATCCAACTGTTCAGGCGGCATGTTTATTATCACAAGCCACTCACCGTATGCTGCGGCCTCGCCGTTGCATACTGCCGCTCTGATTGTCGCATCCTGTATTCTTCTTCCGTTAACAAAGACGGACATTACCACTCTTCTGCTGTCGGGAGATGGATTCCACCAAACTTTTGCCTCTGTACCGTCTTTAGCCGTCTGTGAAAAATACCTTGGAGAATCTTTTCCCCAGCGCATTTCAAGAGCGCTGTCGACACTCTCAGACGGTGCCATATCCAAAATTTTCTTGCTGTCGGATATTATTCTGAATGTTATTTCCGGATGAATAAGGGCATAGTCATTTACTATCTGAATAACCCTGCGAAGCTCGGCGGATGAGCTTTTCAGAAATTTTCTTCTTGCCGGCAGATTATAAAACAGGTCATCAACCTGTATTCTTGTTCCCGGCTTGCACGGAGTCTCTGTGTGCAGTGTTATTATTCCGCCCTCGCACATAATTATTCCGCCTGTTTCGGCAGACTCTTCTCTGCTCCTGATCTCCATTCTGCTCACCGCGGCCACGCTTGCCAGAGCCTCACCTCGGTAGCCCAAAGTGGATATGCTTTCCAGGTCGTCTATAGTCCTGATTTTGCTTGTGGCATATCGCTCAAGAGCTAAGGGCAGTTCTGAACATGCAATACCAATACCATTATCCTCTATTACAAAAGATGATTTGCCGCCTTGCTCCAAATATAATGTTATGACAGAGGAAGAAGCGTCAATGGAATTTTCTATAAGCTCTTTTGCCACAGAGGAGGGACGCTCTATAACTTCGCCTGCCGCTATTCTTGTTGAAACATCGCTGTCCAGTTTTTTTATCATGAGAAATCCAACACCTTACGCGACTCTTTTCTGAGCCTATAGACCATCTGCAGGGCTTCCATTGGCGTCATAGAGTCCGGGTCGATTGAAGCGAGCTCTTCCAGTATTGCTTCCTGAGATATGTCAAATAGTGTCATCTGCCTTTGAGTTTCTTCCTTGATTTGAGGCTTGGTATCAGAAGCTGATCTTTCAAACTGTTCCAGCAGCTCTTTTGAACGGCGCAGAACAATGGATGGCACTCCCGCAAGCCGAGCGACTTCGATACCGTAAGAGCGGTCGGAGGGAGCTTTGACAACCTTGTGCAGGAACGTTACTCCGTTTGCGCTCTCTTCAACAGCCATGCTGAGATTGACGATACCGGGAAGCATGTCGGCAAGCTGTGTAAGTTCATGATAGTGAGTCGCAAAGAGCACACGCGCCTGTCTGTTTTCCTGACCCTGCAGAAATTCCACAACAGACCATGCGATGCTCAGTCCGTCATAGGTGGACGTGCCTCTGCCCACTTCGTCCAGTACAACAAGGCTTCTGTCCGTAGCATGCCTTAGGATATTGGCTGTTTCTACCATTTCCACCATAAAGGTACTCTGACCTCTTGCCAGTTCGTCCCTGGCGCCTATTCTTGTAAATACCCTGTCTGTAATGCCTATTTTGGCCTTTTCGGCGGGAACGTAGGAGCCCATGTGAGCCATTACGGCAATGAGAGCCGCAGTGCGCAGATATGTGGATTTACCCGCCATATTCGGCCCTGTTATTATGGCTATCCTCTCACCCGATTCCGCACTGAAGGAAAAATCATTCGGGGTAAACGGGTTGTGCCCCAAAGCTATTTCTATAACGGGATGGCGGGCTCCCTTTACTGTAAAATCCAAACTCATGTCCATTTCCGGTTTCACATAAGAATGTTCGTATGCAGTATCGGCAAGTGATATCAAAACATCCACCGCCGCTATAAATTCTGCTGCACGCTGTATTTCACGGCTCATCAGAAGTGTACGCTCCACAAGAACCGCATAAATTTTTTCTTCTATAGCCAATATCTCGTCTTCTGCCGAGAACATTTCTTTTTCAAAAATTTTAAGTTTTTCCGTTATAAATCTTTCGGCATTTACCAATGTCTGTTTTCTGACATAATCATCAGGAGCTTTGTTGGAGCTTCCTTTGGCAATTTCTATATAATAGCCGAATATCTTGTTTACCCCGGCTTTTAAAGTCTTTATACCTGTGCGCGTGCGCTCCTCTTCCTCAAACTTTGCAAGCCATTCGGAAGAATTTCTGGCCCTGTCGCGCCATTTATCAAGTTCGCTGTCATAACCCTCTCTTATTACACCTCCGTCGCGCAGGAATCTGGGGACACTGTCGGAAACGGCGGAAGAGAGCAGGTGCGTAATCTCATCCAGCGTAAAGCTGCTCTCCCACGAAGACAGAATTTCCGACGAATCCGTAAGTTTTTTTATCTCTGGCAACGCTTCCAGAGTGAGCTTTATTGCGAGAAGGTCAGATGGAGAGCCCATGTTCAGTGTCATTCTGCCTATGGACTTCGCCATGTCTCTGCATGAAGAGAGCAGAGCTTTGAGCTCGGAAGATAATTTTTTATTTTCTATAAGAGCGGCAATGGAATCCTGTCGTTTTTTTATCTCATTTATATCCTGCAGAGGAGAGAGAATCCACTCTTTCAGCATTCTCTTCCCCATCGGCGTGCGGCATTTGTTAAGCACGGAATATAAAGACGTGCCAGCAGGCTCTGTCAGTTCAAGATTTATCTGTGTGTTCTGATCCAATATGAGGTGCTCGGAGGGAAGGATTCTGCTTATGCAGGCAACATGTTTTGCCTGTGAGAACTGTGTCTCCTCCAAATATCTTAAAGCGGCATAGGCGGCGGCGACAGCAGGCTCTCTGTCATCAAATCCCATTGAATTCAATGTGGCTATTCCCCATTTACGGCACAGCCACTGCGATGCGCTGTTTGCGGTAAATTCGCCCTTTTCTCTTTCTACAATATTTGACTGTGGTATGCCGAGCGCGACGGATGAGAGAATTTCTCTCTGTCCCGCCTTCACGATTATTTCGTCCGGCTTGAATGAAGAAAGCAGAGATGCCGCCTCTTCTTGTGAAAAAGTGCCTGCTTTTAAGCTTCCGCAGGCTGACATGAGCAAGGCCATCGAGACAGATTTTCCGTCAAATGAGCATGATGCAATGCGCCCGTCTGTCTCCGAATTTTCCGGTATCCATGTACCGGGTGTTATGACCCTTGTAACGCTTCTCTGAACAAGCGTTTTGCCGTCGGGCTCCGTAATCTGTTCGCATATCGCAACTCTGTGCCCCGCCGCTACAAGTTTTCCTATATATGAATCAACGGCATGGAATGGCACTCCCGCCATAGGTATTGCGTTTTCTGTATCTTTTGAACGTGAAGTAAGTACAATATCAAGAATAGAGGCTGCTTTTTGAGCATCCTCAAAGAACATTTCATAAAAATCACCCATGCGGAAGAAGAGCAGCGAATCTGGGTATTGCTCCTTCCAATGTACATACTGCTCCAGCATAGGCGTCATTTTAATTCCTCGAGGAAGATTCAAATTCTTTAGGGCCTCCTTCTGTCCAAATAGCTCTGAAGAAGCAGCGTAGCGGCTATTTTGTCCACCTTCTGCTTTCTGCCGCTGCGCGAGACATCTGCTTCAAGCAGTGCCTGCTGAGCGATCGTCGTTGTAAATCTTTCGTCCCAAAATTCCAGTTTAAGTTCGGGAAATCTGGCCTGTATTGTCTCGGCTGTTTCCCTCATGCGAACGGCTTCGGGGCCTTCACTGCCGTCTGTTCTTCTGGGAAGGCCTACCAATATCGTAGGATTGTTATAGTCTTTCACGATTTTTGCCAAATCTTCCAGCCACTCCCCTTCGGCACGCAGAACAGCAATCCCCTGGGCAAAAAAGCCCAGAGGATCGCTTACCGCAACACCGATACGGACTGAGCCTATATCAAGCGCGATTATTCTTTCCAAGAATTTAACCCTTTGCTTTCATCATAGATTCAAATATTTCTGGCGCCTTCTGAACGGCTTCGTTTAACTTTGAAGCGTCTGCGGCACCGCCCTGAGCGAGTGTCGGATTCCCGCCGCCTTTGCCGCCCAAGATAGCGGCAACTTCTTTGAGAAGTTTGCCCGCGTGCGCTCCTTTTTCAACGGCATCGGGGCTTGCCATAGCTGTGAGAGAAACTCTTTTTTCCTCACCGACTCCGGCAAGAAGCATCGCCGCTACGGGATATTTCTGTCTTATTCTGTCTCCGACCTGCCTCAGAAGGTCTGGCGTAATACCTTCGAATTTTTCGACTATGAGGTCAACTCCATTGACTGTCGCGCACGGTTTTACACTGTTCTCAATGTCAGCCATCGCCGCCTTGACCTGGAGCTCTCTGTTCTTTCTTTCAAGCACCTTTTTCTCGTCGAGCAGTTCTTCGACTCTGCTTACCACGGAGTCTGTGTCCTCTCCGAGCATTGTCATCATGGAAGAAACCGCAAAGCCCATGTGCTGGAAGAGCTTCTGAGCAGGATATCCCGCAATCGCGTTAATTCTGCGTATGCCAGAGCCTATACCCTCTTCCCTGATTATCTTAACAAGACCGATTTCGCCTGTATTTTTGACGTGTGTTCCTCCGCAGAGCTCCGTTGAGAAGCCCTTTATGTCAAGAACCCGTACCTCGTCGCCGTACTTTTCGTCAAAGAGAGCGCGCGCTCCCGACTTCTTTGCTTCTTCTATGGGCATAACCGTAGTCGTAACGGGGATTGTCGCAAGCACCTCTTCGTATACTATCCTCTCCACCTCACGAAGCTGATCGAGCGTTACGGGAGTAAAGTGGTTAAAGTCAAAGCGGAGGAATGTCGGAGTTACAACCGAACCCGCCTGTCTTACATGCTTTCCGAGCACTCTTGTCAGTGCTTCATGGAGAAGGTGCGTCGCAGTATGGTGGCGCTGAATATCTTTTCTGCGCTCAATGTCTATCTTCGCGCTTACTTTCATGCCGGGTGTTAGAGTGCCTTTTTTGATAATGCCCTTGTGTACGATAAGGTCTGCTACGGGAAATACCGTGTCGGTAACCTCAAAGACAAAATTATCCGCGGTTATTGTGCCGGTATCTCCGACCTGTCCGCCCTTTTCCGCATAAAAAGGTGTGGTGCTCAGCACTATTTCTGCCTCGCAGCCTTCGGCGACGGAGTCTCTGAGCTCGCCTTCCGCTATGACAGAGACAACTTCCGCTTCCGCTTCCGTCTCCGTGTAGCCGCAGAAGGGACTGGCTCCTATTTTGTCCTCAAGGATGGTGTAGACGTTCTTTGATATGACACTGCTCGTCTGCTTGCTGGAAGCTCTTGCACGCTCGCGCTGCTCTTCCATAGCCGCATTGAAGCCGTCTTTGTCTATGGTTATAGAACGTTCTTCGCACATTTCCTCCGTCAGTTCAAGGGGGAAACCAAAGGTATCGTAAAGGACGAATGCAACTTCGCCCGAAAGCACTTTTTTATTCTCCGCAATTAGCTTCTGGACTTCCGACTCCAACAGCTCACTTCCCTGAGTAAGAGTCTTTGAGAACCTGTCTTCCTCCGTGCTCAGAATCTGTTCAATTGTCGAGTTCTGCTCCAAAAGTTCCGTATATTCGTCTCCGACAGAGTTTCTGACTACAGGCAGAAGGTCTGTAAGGAATGGTTTTTCTATTCCGAGAAGTCTCCCGTATCGTACACTGCGTCTGATAAGGCGTCTTAAAACATATCCGCCTCCGTCGTTTGCGGGCAGTATTCCATCGGCAATCATAAAGGCGGCGGCTCTCACATGGTCGGAAATTACCTTTACCGCCATATCTTTTTTGGGGTCTGAGCCGTATGTTACTCCGCTTATTTCGCAGGCTTTGTCTATTATCGGCTTGAAAAGATCCGTTTCAAAGTCTGTTCTTGTTCTCTGGACAACGGACGAGAGTCTTTCGAGCCCCATGCCTGTGTCTATATTTTTCTTCGGAAGTGGGGTGAGATTGCCTGCTTCATCCCTGTTGTACTGCATAAAGACGAGATTCCATATTTCAAGGTATCTGTCACAGTCGCAGCCTACTCCGCAGGTAGGTTTGCCGCAGGAAAATTCAGGTCCCTGGTCGTAAATGATTTCGGAACATGGACCGCATGGGCCTACGGGGCCGGCCGCCCAGAAATTATCATCTGCGCCGAGCCTTACGATATGGTCTTCGCTAAGCCCCACTTTGTCGCGCCAAATATCATGAGCTTCGTCGTCGTCAAGGTAGACGGTGGCGTAAAGTCTTTCCGGTTCAAGTCCGACTCTCTCCGTAAGAAATTCCCATGACCAAGGTATTATTTCGTTTTTAAAATAATCTCCGAAGCTGAAGTTGCCGAGCATTTCAAAAAAAGTGTGGTGTCTTGCCGTGCGTCCGACATTTTCTATGTCGTTTGTGCGCACACATTTCTGAGAGGTCGTAGCTCTTGTAACTTCTGGAGTCTTAATACCCAAGAAATACTGCTTGAAAGGAACCATACCCGCTATTGTAAAGAGAAGAGTAGGATCGTCCGGTACCAGTGAAAAACTGTGGTAACGTTTGCATCCCTTTTCCTCAAAGAAATTAAGAAAAAGTTCCCTTAATTCTTTCCCGCTTCTGTACTGCATTGTGACTTCCCCCTATATTTTTAAAAAGTTAAAAACTATTTGCTTGTAAGATATTTTCTTGCTTCGCGTGCTTCAAAAACTATTTTATCACTGTCCATGGTGTTGAATGTTCCGTTTTCATACAATGTTCTGCCTGCAACTACGGTGGATATTACATCCGCAGATGAGCCTGCATAGACGAGATATCCCGGCAGATTTTCAAGGTCCCATCCTACATAGTGCGGTTTGTCGAGGTCGACAAGCATCATATCCGCTTTGAAGCCCTCTTTTATAAGTCCCGTGTCGTCAAAGCCCAGAGCTTTGGCACCCGCTACCGTAGCCATTTTGAATACTTGAGCAGAAGTGAGAACTGTCGGGTCACCGCTTACGCACTTTTGAACAAGTGCGGCTGTTCTCATCTCATCCCACATATCGAGCCTATTGTTGCTTGCCGCTCCGTCTGTTCCGAGGGCAACGGAGATTCCGCTCTTTAAAAAGTCGTTTATCGGGGCAAAACCGCTTGCCAGCTTTAAGTTGCTCTTTGGATTATGCACAATTGTAATGTTATCTTTCGCGTAGAAGTCCATATTTTCCTTTTTGACATATACACAGTGAGCCAATATCAAATGGCTGACTTCGGCAAGACCTGTTTCTACCAAATAGTCCTCGGGAGAAATAACTCCTTCGTTTCCACTGTTGGCCCAGTCATTTTGCGTCTCAAGCCAGTGCAGCTGTATGGATAAATTGTACTCCGCCGCTTTTTGCGCCACTTTCGTCATTAATTCATTGGGGACTGTATATGGAGCATGGGGCCCGAGCTGGATTGTGACAAGACCCTCTGCTCCGTTGTAATCGCGTGCCAAGGCAAGGCTCTCTTTTAGCCTTGTTCCGTCTGCGTCTCCGACTATGCCTCTTGAGAGGCCGCATCTCATGCCTGCTTCGAGGGACGCGTCCGCTACTTTGTCCATACTGAAATACATATCGGCAAAACACGTCGTTCCCGTAGAAAGCATCTCCATAAGAGCAAGTTTTGTGCCTGTTTTTATTATATCTCCGTTGAGTCTGTTCTCGCCCGGCCATATCTTTATTTGAAGCCATTCCATGAGAGGAAGTCCCTCTCCGAGTCCGCGCAGCAGTGTCATTGCGGCGTGTCCATGGGCATTTACAAAACCCGGCAGAAAAGCGACTTTGCCCTTTCCGTCAAAACCATTTCCGGCGGCTGTGCCGGCGGGAAGTATTGATTCTATGACAGAACCGTTTATTACTACATCGCTAATCTCCGCCGATTGGCGCGACGCATCCCATACGACGACATTTTTATATAAACTGCTCATACTACTCCCTCCAGCTTGCTAAATATTCAACCTGCTCATTTGTAAGAGTTTCTATCTTAATACCTAAAGATTCAAGTTTAAGCTCAGCGATATTTTTGTCAAGTTCTTCAGGCACATTGTAAAGCCCCGGTTCGAGTTTTGTTCTACTGATATATATTGCGGAAAGAAGCTGCATTGCAAAGCTCAAATCCATTATCTCCACGGGGTGGCCGTCACCGGCAGCAAGATTTACAAGGCGTCCTTCTCCGAGCAGATGAAGCCTTCTGCCGTCGGCAAGGATGTACGTATCTATATTATCTCTTGACTGCTTTGTATCGACGGCAAGTTCTTTGAGGTCTGGCACATATACTTCGACGTCAAAGTGTCCGGCGTTGCAGAGAAGAACACCGTCCTTCATATTTGCAAAATGCTCTTTGCGTATTACCTTTGTGTTGCCTGTCACAGATACAAATATATCGCCGATTTTGCTCGCGCTCTCCATATCCATTACGGCGTGACCGTCCATAAGAGCCTCAAGTGCGCGGTGCGGATCTACTTCGACGACAATTACCTTAGCTCCCAGCCCCGAAGCCCTGCGTGCAGTTCCCTTGCCGCACCAGCCATATCCCGCGACTACCACATTTTTGCCTGCGACAATAAGATTCGTCGTCCTTGTTATGGCATCCCAAACAGACTGTCCCGTGCCGTAGCGATTATCAAAAAGATGCTTGCTCTGAGCGTCGTTGACGGCAAGCATCGGGAAGGGAAGAACTCCCTCCGCGGCCATCGCGCGAAGACGTTTGATGCCTGTCGTAGTCTCCTCACAGCCGCCTAAAATCTGAGGTATCAAATCGCGTCTTTCGTTTATAATCATTGAAACGACATCTCCGCCGTCGTCTATTATCACACTGGGGTCCCATTTAAGCATCTCGCGCAGATTTTCGTTGTATTCCTCGGAACTCATTCCCCTTCTGCTGAATACATGTACACCGTCCTCGACAAGAGCCGCACATACAGGATCCTGAGTCGAAAGAGGATTGCTGCCTGCAGTGACTACGGTAGCTCCGAGAGCGCGCATGACTTTGAGCAGACATGCCGTTTTAGCCTCTAGGTGCAGACATGTTCCTATCACCAATCCGGCCAGAGGCTGATTTGAAGACTCCTTCTCCGCTATCAGCCTCAATACAGGCATATACTGCCAAGCCCAATCAATTCTTCTGTGTCCCTCTGGTGCAAGTTTTATATCGGCTATCTTAAATTCATTTTTCATATCGTTGATATCCTCCCGAAATCTTATATATTATTTAAAATTTTATTAATAGAATCCGTATAAGGTGCTCTGATTACTCCGCCTTCCGTTATTATGCCCGTTATCAAATCAGACGGGGTCACATCAAAAGCAGGATTCCAGACGTCTATCCTTTTCGGAATTATCTCTGCTCCCGCAACGGAGTGAACCTCTTCCGAAGAGCGCTCCTCTATGGGTATAGATTCGCCTGTTGGGCAGTTTATATCTATCGTACTCACCGGTGCGGCAATATAAAACGGAACATTGTGGAATTTTGCCGCTATTGCCAAGGCGTAAGTTCCTATCTTATTGGCAGTGTCGCCGTTAGCCGCTATTCTGTCTGCGCCTGTGACAACCGCATCTATTTTTTTCTTGGACATCAAAAAAGCCGCCATCGAGTCACATATCACAGTGACATCAAAGCCGTCCTCAAAAAGTTCAAACGCCGTAAGTCTGCCGCCCTGTAAACGAGGACGCGTCTCATCGGCATATATTTTCAATTTTTTCCCGCTCTCCGCAGCGGCACGAAAGACACCGAGCGCCGTTCCGTATCCTGCGGTAGCCAACGCTCCCGCATTGCAGTGAGTTATGACAGAACAAGTACCTGGAAGCACTTCCTGTCCGAAAAATGATAATTTCTTATTTATCATAATATCATCAGAATGAATTTTTACCGCTTCGGCAATCATAGCCTCGGCGAGAGATGAGTCATCTTTATACTTATCGTACACATTCCTCATACGTTTTATTGCCCAGTAGAGATTAACAGCAGTCGGTCTTGTTGCCGCAAGTCTGGCAAGGGCGCATTCTACTGTGCTTATATCGCACATGGCGGCCAAAGCGGCTCCGTAAGCAGCCGCAACTCCTATCGCCGGTGCCCCTCTTACTGTCATGTCCTCTATTGAAAGTGCCACATCCTCAAAAGAGCGGCATTCGCGAAAAGCTATATTATCGGGGACATTCCTCTGGTCAAGCAGTATCAGTGTTTTTGTTTCGGAATCCCATCTAAGTGTAGGAGGAAGCATATCAAAATACCCCTTTACTTTGTATTTGGCATGACGCTGTCTATGACGGCGCAGGCTTTTCCGTCTCTCATGCGTATTGATATTATGCCGCCGCATTTTAAATCAGCGGTCGATTTTATCATATTTCCCTCTTCGTCCTGACATATTGAATAGCCTTTCGCCAGGATATTGAGGGGAGACGCTCCGTTCAAAGATGCGGCATGGGATGAGAGGGAAGCCGACTCTATATCTATCTTATGGCTGATGCTGCGCCTCATTCCGAGAGCCGCATTTTTAGTAAAATCAAGCGAGGGGACAATTTTATTTTTCAGACACAAAAGACTCATTCTGTCCCTGCTCAAAGATATATAGTCGGATATTTTTGAAATTCTGAAATCGAGCTTATATGCGCAGGAATCCTTTATCGTATCAAGCTGAGAAAGCAGGTCGCGGCTGTCCGGAAAAACCCTTTCCGCTGCTCCTGATGGAGTCGGAGCGGAAGCATCGGCGGCCATATCAGCCAGAGTAAAATCTATCTGATGCCCCAGTCCTGTAATAACTGGAACAGGTGACATACGTACCGCACGCACTACGGATTCACTGTCGAAAATATCCAAGTCATCACGGCTGCCGCCGCCGCGCGCAAGAATTGCGAGAGATAGATTCTTCACCTTAGCAAGAGAGCTAAACGCGTAAGATATTTCCTCCTCCGCCGCAAAACCCTGCATAAGGCTGGGAATCACAATGATGTCGGCAGAGGGATACCTCATTGATGATATCTTGATTACATCCTGCAGTGCCGCTCCCGTAGGGGAAGTTATAACAGCTACTCTGTTGGGGAAAAAGGGTATGGGGCGCTTTAGTGCAGGGTCGAAAAGACCTTCCTGAGCCAGCTTATTTTTAAGCATCTCTTTTGCTCTGGCCTTCGCTCCCGCACCTATGGGAAGAAGGTTAGACGCATACATCTGGTACGAGCCTCGTGCGCCGTAAACATCGACACTGCCTCGTACCATTACTTCGTCACCGTCTTTTGGCCACGTCAAAACAGAAGAGGCGTTTGAACGGAAGAGTACACAAGCAATACGGCTCTCCTTGCCCAATATCGTAAAGTACGAGTGACCGCTCGTGTGTTTCTTAAAGCCCATAAGTTCGCCGCATACAGAAACGTTTTGAAGTTCCCCGCAGGAAAATATTGCTTTTCTGATAGTTCCGGTCAGTTCATCGACAGTTACAGGCGCGTCTTTTTTTAAATACATTGTTTAATCTTGCAGGTTTTTCCGTACAATGCGCCCTAGCACACCGTTTACAAATTTGCCGGAATCATCTGTACCGTAAGCTTTTGCAAGCTCTACCGCCTCGGATATTGCAACAGGCACAGGTACTCTCTTGCTCAGGACACCCTCGTAAAGAGCTATGCTTATGACTGCTTTGTCGACGGCAACCATTCGTTCCGGTCTCCAGCCTATGATATTGTCTCTTAAAAGCTCGGATATAGTATCCTCGCACTGCCTTACGCCGGTGAGCAGTTCGCAGGCATAGTCAAATACACCCTCATGCTCTTCCTCGGATGGATAGAGCTCTATAGCTTCCAAAATATCGGCATCGGACCTCATGTCCAGCTCGTAAATAAGCTGGAGTGCTATTTCGCGCGATCTATGGCGCAGCTGCGCCCTTTGTGAATGACTCAATTAATCATCTCCTGAACTGTTCCATCAATACTTTTATCTGTTTCTGTCCGTCTTCCGTGAGGAATATCCAAGAGATTCCATAACCAATTACAGCTGCAAATATTGACCATAAAATTCCCTTAAAACCAAGATGCACAAGAGCGGTAAAAGCCGCAGCCGCGCCACCCCAGAATATCGGCAGCATCCACAGCGGAGTTTTCTTGGGATTGTCCTGAGGAGCGACATTTATCCAGTTTATCTCCGTTGCAATGCCTGACTTTGCGAACATGCCGCACAGCTTTGCAGACAAAGTCTCCTTTGTTTCTTCCGATGCTTTCTCGGGCAAGGTTATATATATATACATAAGATTCTTTTCGCCTATAAATGAAACTTCCTGACAATAGAAGTCTTTTGGAAGCTTTTTAACAATCATCTGCTTGAAAGAGTCTCCATCCAGCCAAATCTTGCCAAGTTCAGTTGTTGTCCATAAAAATAACATGTCGACACCTCTCAATAGAGGAGGCCGGATTCCTTTGGGATTCCGGCCTCCGAGATTAGTTACCTTATTCAGGCCTCTTCATTAAAGGTACTGTAAGATGAGTCTGTTGACTGAGAGCTATCCTGAGGCGATTTTTCGGCAAAGGATATTCCCTGTACATAAATATTGACTCCCTTTATGGAATATCCGGTAAAACGTTCGATCTGCTCTTTGATGGCTTCCTGGACATCCCAGCAGACATCCGGTATACGAAGGCCGTATTTAACGGATATATACGCGTCTACGAGTATTTCCGGGGCATCTCCGTCGGAAATCGAAATCCTGACGCCGTTAACAGTCTTTCTTCCGAGACGGAGATTGGCCATAAGTCCCGGGTTTGCGGGAGAAACTCCCTCGACGCTGTTCAAGGCTTTTGTGGCCAGTTGAGCTATTACATCCTCTGAAATACGAATTTTGCCTTCAAGATTCGACTGGTCAATAGACGACCCTGCATCAATTACGTCATCTGACATAACGTTACTGTCGTTACTGGATTCAACCATGCGGTAATACCTCCTTTGACTTAAAAGACACCTATTGATCTAAAGAACCGCTGATTAGATGCGCCATCCGCATCATAGGCAGTCACATCCAATCAGCGGACAATACGTTGGCAGTTTACTGCGCGCACCTGTTTAATCAGTGTTTTCTCTAATATTGCTTAAAACTTTATTCCGGGATCTTGAAGTCTTTTCCGCAGTGCGGGCAAAGAAGATCTTCATCCTCGTCATACATGGCGGGTTCAAAATAGAAGTCCTTGCCGCAGTGAGGGCATGTTACCGAGGCATACTCCTCCTCGTCGAACTCTTCATAGTCATCATCGTCGTCATCGTCATCGCAGCCGCAGTCACACTCATCTTCGAGAAGCTCTTCGAGCTCATCTTCGATATCGCATACGTCCTCATCGAGCTGCTCAAGGTAATCATTCAGCTCCTGATGCACTTCTTCGTGTTCTTCAAGTGCCTCAGCCAAGGAGTCCATAGCGTCTACCAGTGCCGCATAAAACTTCTCTTTCTCTGGCGTATCTGTCAAATTCTGGCCATCGATAAGACCTTTCAGATATGCTATTTTTTCACGTGCGCTCATAAGAACCCCTCCAGTCAATTGTTTTCCGCGCCGAAAAGTGCGGAATGTTACTTTTTAGCTCTTTCGAGATACTCACCCGTCCTTGTGTCAACGATAATCATTTCCTCGTTTTCCACAAAGAAAGGTACTGTAACTACCAGCCCTGTTTCGGTTGTAGCAGGTTTGCCGCCGCCCGATGCCGTATCGCCTTTAAATCCGGGCGGTGTGTCGACAATTTTCATAGTGACAGAGTTCGGAAGCTCTATGCCCATTACTCTCTCCTCGTACATGTCGAAGCTCACCTCGAGGTCATCAACAAGATACTTTACCGC
Source organism: uncultured Synergistaceae bacterium (assembly GCA_964577295.1). Taxonomy (GTDB): domain Bacteria; phylum Synergistota; class Synergistia; order Synergistales; family Synergistaceae; genus CAZNYN01. The sequence goes on from CAZNYN010000021.1 coordinate 22,045, forward strand.
ATCACCCAAAACTTCTGCCGAGAGGTAGACCTGGTCGTATGATTCCATGTCCATGAAAATATAGTCGTCCCCGTCCTTGTACTGGTACTGAGCGGGTTTTTCGTCAAAGACTATTCTTTCGAAGCGTTCTCCGGACTTGAAAGACTGCTCTACACCCGAACCCGTCTCCAGATTGCGAAGCTTTCCTCTGACAATAGCGCCGCCGCGTCCCATCTTATGGTGCGAGCATTCGAGGATGATCCACATTCCGCCCTCCCACTTGATTTTCAGTCCCGGGCGAAAATCACTTGTATCAACTATCTGTGCCATGCAAAAAAATCCTCCCTGTAACTTTGTGGATATCCGCTATCCACTGAATTCGATTCACAAATATGCTATATAATCATAACATAAAATTGTGTTATTTGTCTTTATTTAACATTTTATTTACCGTGTAAAGAGGAACAAGAGAACTTCCTCCTCCGTTCTTATCCGTCAATGCAATGTACTCCCTGACCGTAACACGGGCAAAGTATGGATTTTTGCTGTCCGCACACTCCGTTCTGACAAAAAAATGTTTTGCAGTGCGTGTATCGCCGCCTTCGCATACTACATCATGATCCTCAATCGCAATACCGTCGTATTCTGTAATTATACTTTTATCGGGCGCCTTGCCCCCTGCATATATAATATGAGCCTTTGTCTCGCCCCATGTTTCTTTTGGCAGATCCATTCCGACATCAGTTACCGTATCCAATGATGCCGATGAGTAAATCATGTCAGAAGATATCATGTCCAGAAGCTTCTTTTCACATATCGCTCCTAGCTGTAAAGAGGTATTTAGCTTTTTTACCGCCTTTGCTTCAAATAATTTTGACTCCGCGGCTTTCTGTGAAAAGAGAAGCAGAGCCGCGCATATTGTTGATACGGCAAATAGCAGTACCAAGCCTGTTATAAGGACGAAGCCTCTTTCATATCTTTTATCGCAATACAATTTGCCAGCCTCCACGTGACCTTGCAAGCATATCTGCGGTAACGGCTTTTTTTAGCCTCCCACTTGCGAACTATTTTTTCGGGGCAGTTTTCTATCCAAGTAATAGACTTTTCATCATCGTGCAGAACCTTGCCTTTTGCTAATATGTACATGGTTATGATCTTTGTATCTTTATCTAAATCAAAATACACACTTTCTATTCCGTCTATTCTCGGCTGAATGCCGCTGATTCTGTAATCGTCGGTGTAGAGTACCCCGCTTTCTGCGTAAACCTTTATAGCACGGAAGTATATAAGTTCGTCACCTTCCCTGACTCTGTACTCGGGATCGGAGGCAGACTCGACCTGCATGACAGAGGATCCGACTTCTTTTGTCCGAACCACAAGCGGTGTCGGAGAAGGGAAACTCCTTGCGAACATCACAACATTTTTTACATATTTGGGCGCCCCGTACCTCTTTGCTTCGATACGAGCTTCGTCCTCCGAGCGCGACAGCTTTATTATTTTACTCTTACCGCTGTAATCCTTGAACTCTGTAACTTTTATCCCTGACGGAACACCGTATGCTATCTTCAAGACACTGTTTTCCCCGCCGGACACGGATGATTCTACGTTTATGGGCCCCTCCCAGCAAAATGGCTCAAACCCAGAGTCCATAAAAGAACTTTTATAGCTCTTGGCGTCATAAGGCATTGCAATTCCGCAATAAAAAACAGGTGCCCGCAAGAGAGCCACTGTCATAGATATTCTGTGCTCGGCATATCTGCGGTCGTAATATACCGCCGCAGTGTCAGCCGTCTGCCTTAACGATGTAAGTGCGGTCGGTATTGTCATCATAATTATTGCAAGAGCGCACATTACAGATATAAGAACAGAGGCTTTATGAACCCGTTTTGGGCCAGAGTAACACCGCATCCTCAGTTCCTCGCATACTTTCCGTCTTTATATGTATTTCACTCATACCATTGTTGTTATCAGAATCTTTTACATTTATATTAAGACCGCTTCGAGCTGCAATGTCCTTTATTTCCACCCCCGAACAGAGGAGTGAGAGAACCTCTTCTTTTGCATATTCACTGTGAAGGACGGTATTGACCTTATCAAAAACTCTGCCTCCCGTTGAAATCGACGAGGCTGCAAGCAGGCAGACTATAAGTACTATAAATACAAAAATCAGGCTTTCCGGCAGCAGAAAGCCTCTCTTTGCAGACATATCAGTTTAAGTAACGTTCAATATCTTTTACATCATAGGCGTATGCCAAAGCAGTCTGCCTGGAGATGAGACCTTCCTTGTACATTCTCGCCAAGTCCTGATCCATAGTGTGCATTCCGAGAGCGGAACCTGTCTGTAAAGTGTTCTTTATCTGAGCGGTCTTTCCCTCTCTGATGTGATTTCTCACAGCATTATTCGCAATTAGAAATTCCGTGGCAACCATACGTCCTGCCATGGTATTGAGCGGCACAAGCTGCTGAGATAGAATCCCTATAAGAATTGACGAGAGCTGGATTCTGATTTGCTGCTGCTGGAACGGAGGGAACACGTCAATTATTCTGTCAACACTCTGAGGCGCATCCGGTGTGTGAAGAGTGGCGAGAACAAGATGTCCCGTCTCTGCCGCCGTTACTGCGGCTGCTATTGTCTCAAGATCTCTGAGCTCTCCTATCAAAATTACGTCGGGGTCCTGTCTCATAGCGCGTCTCAGCGCTTCCGAGAAACTCTTTGTGTCACTTCCGACCTCTCTTTGGTGAATGAGTGCCTGCGCGGAGTCATAGACATATTCTATCGGGTCTTCTACTGTTATTATATGAACGGGGCGTGTCATATTTATCTCCTGAACAACGGCCGCGAGAGTTGTTGACTTGCCGGAGCCTGTAGGACCTGTGACTATGAAGAGGCCATTAAACCTATTGGCCATATCCTTTACACCTTCGGGGAGGCAGAGCTGCTTTATCGTTCTTATATTAGGCGTGATAATACGCAGAGCAAGAGTGGGGTTTCCGCGTTCCAGAGAAAAGTTTGCACGAAAGCGCTGATTATCTTTCGCACCGTAGTTTATCGTAAAGCTGAAATCATATTCGTGCTCTTTTAGGAAAATTTCCTTCTGATCGGAATTCAAAAGCATATCAATGACCTTATTCATATCATTCTTGTCAAGGATTTCAGAGTCAAGACGTCTTGTCAAAGTCCCGTTTATTCTAAGAGCTGGGCGTGAGCCAACGCCTATATGAATGTCGCTGGCGGAGCTTTTTATACCATCAATAAGAATATCCTGAAAAATAAAATTGCTCATTGAAATCCTCCTAGTCAATCATCGTACTGCAAAGCATTTCCTCTATACTGGTCACTCCTGCCAAGACTTTCCTCATGGCGGACTCTCTTAAAGTGCTCATGCCGTTTTTCCTTGCATAACTGCGTATTTCATGGTCCGGGGCAGAGTCATTTATCATGTCGCGCAGAGTGGAATCCATCATCATAAGTTCCGCAATAACGGTTCTGCCCGAATAGCCGGTAAAACGGCACGCTGCGCAGCCGCGCGGAGCATACACCTTCGTGTGAGGTGCTATTCCGGATTCTTTTGCGACACTCTCGGGAACTTCGATTTCCTTTTTGCAGTTTGGACAGAGCTTGCGCACCAGTCTCTGTGCAATGACGCCCCTTATCGAAGAAGCGAGAAGGAAATTGGGAATCCCCATATCCACAAGCCTGTTTATAGCTGTGGGAGCGTCGTTTGTGTGCAGTGTGCTCAACACCAAATGTCCCGTCAGTGCGACGCGGACAGCCAGATGAGCAGTCTCCGTGTCTCTTATTTCTCCTACCATCAGCTTATCGGGGTCCTGCCTGAGAATGGAACGGAGCGTACTTCCAAAGGTCAGCCCTATCTTCTCGTTTATCTGCACCTGCGTGATACCGGGCAGAGTAAACTCCACCGGGTCCTCTATCGTTATGATATTTACTCCGGGATTATTGATAATTTCAAGAAGCGAGTACAGAGTTGTAGACTTACCGCTTCCAGTAGGGCCTGTGACAAGGAATATGCCGTGCGAGGCAGCTATGGCCTTATTTATGGTATCGACCTGATCTGGTTCAAAACCAAGCTTTTCGATGCCGACATTTTCATTATTCTGATCCAGCAGACGAAGGACAGCCTTTTCACCAAACATTGAAGGTAATGTGGAAACGCGCAGATCTATGCGTTTCTCTCCAACCTTGATAAGTATTCTTCCGTCCTGCGGGCGTCTTTTCTCCGCTATATCCATTCCTGCAAGGATTTTGATTCTGGCTATGAGAGGAAGCTGGAGATTTGTTGGAACTTCAAAACTGCTGAAGAGAGTTCCGTCGATGCGAAGCCGCACCTTTGTGCTTGTCTCCGACGGCTCTATATGAATGTCGGAGGCTTTTTCACGCACACCCTGTTCAAGAATGTTATTGACCAGTCTGACGACAGGCGCATCGTCCGTGCTTATCGCGGAAACATCCTGAGCGGAAGAGGATGTTATAGTAACTACATCCGCTCCGAGAGAACTTTCATGCTTTAGTATGTCTGCCATGGCCTCGTGAACACTGGTCTGGACTTTGTAATAGCCGGAAAGCGCCTTGTTGATGTCTGAGGCTGTTGCCACCATTATGCTGACATCTCTGTTAGTCAGCATTCGTATCTCGTCAACTGCGAGAGCGTCCATGGGGTCAGACATTGCCACTGTTATTTTTTGAATACCGTCGATGCTTACCGGTATAACATTGAGACGCACCGCCACATTTTCCGGTATCAAAGCAAGAGCGCCCTGAGACGGGCGGGTCTGCACAAGAGATACAAACGGAAGCTCCAACTGTTCGCACAGAGCCTCGGCTAAGTGAAGCTCGGTCAGATAGCCGTTCTTTATCAGGACTTCACCGAGCCTCATTTGAGAAACTTTCTGCTCTCCCAGTGCGGCTTCCAGGTTCATCTTAGTTATTGCTCCGGCATTTACCAAAAGCTCGCCCAGGCGCATTACTTTTATAGATTTAGCCATATGACATACCTCCTATCGGCATGCGGGGAAACAGTACAGCTCTATTGTGAGAGGCTCTTCACCGGCATTTTGTAAACTTCCGCCGCGCTTGTCGGAACATCCAAAATATAGGGAACTACTATAAAAGCAAGCTCGGACTTTATGTGCTTATCGTTTCTGGTCTTAAATAGTTCGCCTATAATCGGTATATAGCTTATTATAGGAACTCTCGTGACACCCTTTGTCTTTGACTCCTGATAAAGTCCGCCTATGACAAAAAGCTCTCCGTTTCTGACTCTTATCTGAGTATCTATTTCGCGCTTTGTCGTCTCCGGAACTTCCGAAACGCCGCTCTTTCTGAAATCAACAATTTCTCCGGTAGATATCTTGAGTTTAAGAGATACAAAACCGTCTCTTCCTATTGATGGCGTGATATCGAGCGTCGGCCCTGTTTCCTGTTCGGTAAATTCCGGATTTCCGCTCTCGTCTAGACCCGACTGGTAGAGATAGTTGTGGGTGAGCTTTATGGAAGCCTTTTGACCGTCGAGCGCTACAACGGAGGGATTTGCCAGAATCTTTCCCTTATTGTCCGACTCCATGGCGCGAAGCCCCGCGTCAAGCATCTTCATAGATGAATCCACTATATTTACAGGTATTGTGGACTCCGTTGTTCCTACTATGGGAAGAGTTCCTGGTGTGCCGGTTGCAGACGGATTGACATTAGGAGTAATAAGCCCGTTGCCGTATGTATATTCGCTTGAAAGCCCCGAAGAACCGTAACTGAAAATCCATCCTCTGTAGACGGAGGAAATCATTGTCTCTATTTCCTGCTTTGCATTATCGTTTATTTCGATAAGGCGAGCCTGAAGCATTACCTGCTTTCCGGGGTGGTCTATCCTGTTCATCAGAGCCTCTATCTCGATATGCTGTTCCGGTGTAGCAGTCACATACAAGGTGCGAAGTCTTTCGTCCGCCACCGGAGCTTTTGCCAAAGGGACAACCCCCATTATAATCGCGGGCAGTTTTGACATCTCTCCATAAGCGACCTTATATTCTCTTGTCTGATTCCTGCCCAGAGTTTTGCCTATACTGTCGGAAGTTCCCACGACGAGTGTCTTTCCCATAAGGGCATAAGTGAGGTCGTTCATTCTGAGCATATATGCGAATACTTCGCTGAACTTCGCATTTTTAAATGAAAAAGTCATAGTATTATCCGGCACGGATGGATCGATAATCAAATTGAGATTTCTCAAATTTGCCAAAAGCCGCAGAACATCTTTGACGGATACATCTCTCAATTCGAGAGTAACGGGTGTGTACATCCCCAGAGGATCTCCCGGCTGCATTACGCGCGGCGCAGGCGCCTTGGGCGGTACAATTCCGCTATCGGACTGAAGCTGAAGCGTTATGACATCGGAACCGGACATGCCGCTCACAGTTTTTATGTTAAGAGGTTTTTCAGCGGTAATGCACATTTTTATGCCGCCCACATCCGTAGACGTTACTTCTATCCTCTGAAAGAGCGGAAAATCATACTTCTGACTCCAATTATCGCTCTTCTTTCTGTCAATTTTGAGTATATCCCATCCGTACTCATCCCACCATGCCTGCTTATCCGTATCTCTGGGAAATCTGATATCGGGCCACTCAAGGACAAGGGCATATTTGGGGTCTGAGACAGCGTAAGGGAGGGTCAGTTTTGTGCCTCGGAATTCGACAATCATAGTGTCGCTGCCTATTTGCCTTACCTTAAGCCCTTCTATCACCGACACAGTATCCTTTGATGTCAGTTTTCCGGCATCGGTTGTGACGGCATAGGATGATAGCGGACTTAAAACTGCCAGAAACGCCGCAATAAGCGAAAACGCTGTCAGGCGCAAAACAGAAGTTAAAATTCCGTGCGATAATTTTTCATTAACCATGTCCAGTCTACCCCTTTAGAATCGATTCCTGTAACTTTTCCCTTTCCGTTTCCGAAAATAGAGTCAACTCTCATTATCTGCCCCGGCTCTTCTCCGTCTATATCCAGAGTTACGGCTCTGCCGGTATCCATTATCACCAATGCTTTGATCGATATTGAAGGAGGCATATCAGGCACTGCCACTTCCGCCGCGGATATTGCGGGCAGAGGGTCCAACGGGGATTTCCCTACAGCTTCCGCAAGCGACAATAGCTGCTGCGAATCCATGCTGTACTTAGTATAGCATTCCATTTTTGTATTAATCTCTTCCGCTTTGCTCTGCACTTCCGCATTTGCCCCTTCGGAACCGCTTGTCATATTTATATCGCTTAAATCGCCCGATGATCTATTGAGAGCGACATAATTCCACATACTGAAAACAGATGCGGATATAAAAAAGAGTGCGGAGAGAGCAAATATTGCGAGCTTCTTTTTCTCCTCGGGAGATGTTGGCATATTAAACATAGGCTGAGCGGGCGAGGAAAGTTTCAAGTTTGAGAAAAAATCTTTGACTGACGTCATTGTGAAACACTCCCATCTCCTTTTGGTGCTTCGCCGTTAGTCTGAGAAGCATTTTCGGGTTTAAGAGAGACAGCCACGGTAAGAGAATAGGAAGTTCTACCGTCCGCTGCGGCGGATAGATTAAGCTCCGTTACCTTCTGCATTTTCCCATCGCTTCTCAGCGCTTCGAGGATATTCAGTATCACAAAATAGTCATTGCTCCCCGATATATTGAAGCATACAGAGCCTTCGATGTCCGGAGCTTTAACCACTCTCGCGTCTTTGATGCCCAATGATGTAAGCAAATCCAGAAGATAAGAGTACACCTTAGTCGGAGATTCCATCTGCTCTATGGCGATATTTGTGTCAAGCTTGACATTGGACTTGTAATACGCCATTGCTTCCGACTTTCTGGATAAACTTGTCTGCATGGCTGTATTCTCGGTACGTTTTGCCCGAACTTCGGACTCGGCGGACGATATAAGCCTCAGCACCATTGACTCTGCGAGGATAAGCAGAAGAACAGCCGCAACAAGCAGGAGAATAAATTTTTTATTCCGAAAATCGTGGTTGAAATTAATATCCATCACTCTGTATCCCCCGATTTAATACCGTTCTGCGGGACTGTATCGGCACTGCCGACATCGGAATATCTGTCTTTGATTATATCGGAAAGTGAGCGCAGCATAAAATTAAAGGAAAAACTTCTGACACCTATACCCTTTTCGTCAAGAGGCTTAATGGACGGAAGCTCGGAAGTTAGGACAAACGGCGAATTATTAAGCCTGTCCACAAAAAGCAGAATCAACTCCTCCGTCATTCCCGTACCGGTAAGGGATACGGACTCAGGCGTCATCTTTATACTGTCAAGTGTAACACCCTCCGGAAGAAGCCCCGTCAGAGCAGTCAAGAACTCTATTGACGGCGTGTCAGAAAGCACATAGTCGAGCTTTGACACAAAACTGTCATTTTTTGATGTCAAAACCTTAAATTCGGCATCCATTACAGAAATCTTATCCATAGCGGAATCGACGGCGAAAGATAAATCATTCCGTTCCGCTGTGATCGTGTGAAGCTTCCATGCGCCGAACGCCAGAACCGCAAAAGAAGTGAGGAAAAAGAAAGCAATGGACGTGAATAGGACTATATGCTTATAGTCCTTGTCCTTATCGACAGATGTCACTCTTCCGGGAATACGTAAGTCTATTTTTACAACCATAACTCTACCTCATCGCCAATCCGAGGGCTACGTCCCAATTTCCCGTAGTGTCGCTAAAATCGACGCCCTGAAGAGTAAAACAATTAATCTGAGATATATTGCCTATGGAGACAGAATCCTTAAGAAGCTCCAGCAGCTCATCCGTGACACCTGGGCCGTGAAGAAAAACAGACTCCGGTTCAAAGCCTCTTATCTGTGATAGTGCAAACTGCAAAGAAGAGCGCATCTCCTTTACAAAAGCCACGGATTGATCCGTAAGCTCATCGGAGTGCAAAGCCAGCGACTCGTCAAACCCCATGGACATACTGCGGTAAAAAACCCCGTTCCCCTTCCAGGAGAGAGTGAGAACGGAACGTTTCCTGCCGGCATAAAGATGCACTGCCGCATCACACAGAGCAACACTCGGTGTGGCACAGCGTTCAAGAGCTATCTGGGCAGGCTCTATGGCGGAAAGTATAATGCCGTTATCGGACGCGGCATTCATAATTGTATCGATGATAGTGAGCCTTGCGGCCGCGGCTATAAAGCGCTTCTCCGACATTTTGTTCGGCAGAGGGTAATCTATCTCCGCAAGGTCAAATACTCCCTCTTCCAATGGGAAAGGGAAATAATTTTCAAATTCATAGCGAAAGGCAAGTTTTGCCTCCTGGAGGGACATGCCCGGCATATTAACTATACGAATCAAAGAATCAGTTGTGGAGAGAGAGACAGCCACAGGCACAGTGATATCCGCCGCAGATGATGCTAAATCCTTGAATACAGCGCCGATATTCTGCTTTGAAGCAACAGATGCGTCAAGGTAAGAAGATGCGTCATTTGTGATAGTGCCTGCGACACTGTCCGTAGTGGTATAGCCGGACGCAGATTTTTCCATGGCAAGATAGCGGTATGAACCGCTGTCAATAAACAACCCCGCTTTTACTTTCTTCTTCTTTGAGAAGAGTCCCATTAAAGTTCCCCTTTAGCGATCCGGATTGGAGCAAGTGCTCGGACCATAAGCAACTGCATTGATTTTAGATGTCAAGATTATACATCAGAGCAGTTGATAGTGCATATAACTCATCCAAAAAACCGCTGATTAAATGCGGCGCTGTCATGCAATAATTGATTCAATCAGTGATTATTAATCACTGATTAAAATTTCTACTTCTTTATATCCATCGCGACATCGAAGTCATTTCCGCTTCCTGTTACCCAAATAGGAGAGCCGTCCTGCTCCGCCATTTGCTTCAGCACTTTTCCTGCGCCTGTTGTGTCCGTAAAGGACGGTTCTGCGTGAGTTCCGTCGCACCCCACGTAAATTTTGTCGGTAATGTTAACATAGTAACCGTTTGGTACTGTATCAAGATATTTATCCAAAGAAGAAGGAGTATCGCGCCTGAGGTTAATTGACGGATTTTCGGCATCAACAGGCCATTGTCCGTTGTCCGCATAGTACATGAGCACAGCGGATTTTATCGTGCGCAGATTGTTTACGACCTTCATAGCCTCTGCCTTGTCCGTTGCCGAACCTGTCGAGAGCATCATCATACCGGCCAGTATGCCTATTATGATAATAACGATAAGAAGCTCAACGAGTGTAAAAGCCTTGTTTTTCCTTTTCATCGGATAG
>CAZNYN010000022.1:0-30072 GCA_964577295.1 uncultured Synergistaceae bacterium
GGGGTTTAGCGGCGTTGGTTTTGACTTTAATTCTTTAAAATCTTAAAGCCGCTGCACCCCGCACTAAAGCATTGCGGGGAGACGAGGAAGGGTCAAAGCCGCTGCACCTTGCACTAAAGCATTGCGGGGAGACGAGAAGGAGCAAAAACGTAGGCTAAATCTTGGTTTGGCCTTCTAATCGTCTCCCCGCAAATCTTCAGTGCGGGGTTTAGCGGCGTTGGTTTTGACTTTAATTCTTTAAAATCTTAAAGCCGCTGCGCCTTGCACTAAGGCGTTGCGGGGAGACGAGAAAGGGTGCAAACATAGGCGAATCTTGGTTTTGCTTTCAATTGTTTGCCCATTGCTTGCCAATCGTTTGCCAACCGCTTGTCTGCTTTTTCTCCGTCATTTACCCATTTTTTTTCAAAAATAGTGCTGCTGTGAAGGTTTTTTCTGTGGCTTCTGTTATCAGTGAGCCTCCGTTTTTTTCTGCGGTTTTTTGGGCGGAAATTATGCCGAGGCCTGTGCCTTGGTGTTTTGTGGATAGGTATTGTCCGTTTCTTTTTTTTATTTCTCCCTCGCGGCGGCTGTTTTTTATTATTATTATGGATTGTTTTTCGTTTTCCGAGCCGGATATGAGCAGGTATGGCTCTTCCGCTTCCGCTGCCGCGTCACAGGCGTTTTCCATCAGGTTGCCGAAGGCGCGGCATAGTTCTGTTTCGCTCAAGGCAAAGTCTCCGGGAATCGGGGGCTGTACTTCGAACTTTATTCCCTTTTTCCCGGATGCGGCCGCATAGTGACTTATGAGTGCGTCTATTACTGCGTTTTCGGAGTATTTTACTGCGGATGCCGGCTGTTCAGCCTCTTCCAGACTTTTTATGTAGTTTTTTAGTGACCTTTGATCTTCTCCCGCTGCAAGTGATGTCAGAGTGCGGATTAACTGGCGGTGGTCGTGGCGGAAGCGACGGTTTTCGTCTATTTTTTCTTTCAGTGTCTCTATGTAGGATAGGTGTATGGCCAGTTCTTTTTCGGCGCGCTGTTTGTTTTCGCGCAGTTCGCGCCTTTCGCTCCACGCTGTGCCGAGGCCGTGCCAGAGTTCCAGCCCTATGGCGGTCACTATTGCAAAGCTGCCCATTTCTGGCAGCCAGCCTGTGATTATCGGCTCAAAGTCGGGGTATATTCTGTCAAAGAGTATGGAGAGAGCGAAGAATATGTCAGCGCAGAGGAGGATTAGCGGAGTGTCTTGGTTTTCTCGTGCCGCTCCCAGTGCGCTTTTTATGAGGTAGGCTGCTATGGCGCTTTTGTAGATGAATATTATGTCGGGGAAGTATTGCGCGGCTGTCGGCATGTGCGGCAGTGTGAGGCTGTATGTCAATGAGGCTGCGGCGACTGTGTATGACACGCATTCGGCAGCTATGGCGCGGAATGTCTTTATTTTGTAAATTCTGTTGTGCAATGTGACTGCGAGCGCGATTACGAGGTATGTACAGAATATTTCAAGTGAGTACCATATCAGAGGCAGGTCAAATAGTGCGTGGATGATAGGGTAACATGATACTCCTATGAAGGATAGGCAGAGCAGTGAGTATAGTCTGGCCGGCACGTATGAGAGAGATGCGGCGAAGTAGAGAGAGACTGCTGCGGCTATGGCGGCGAATGTTACGACTGCGAGCGCTCTTGCCAGGCGTGCCAGAATGATGCGCTGTACGGCCTGTGTCTCTCCGAAGGCGGGCGGGTAGACCAGGCCTCCGTAGAAGTGGCTCTTGTTGGCGGCGGCTATTATTATGTCTGCGGATGATGATGCGCGGAAGGTGACTAGGCGCGCTCCCGTGAGTTCGAGCCCTTTCTGTGTCTCTCCGACTTTTTCTGTCTCTCTGCCGTTGACGTAGAGTTTGTAGGCGGAGAAGATTTCGGGCAGGTCGAGGGCGTAGCTTCGTTCTTCGTTCGGGAGGCTGATTTTGAGGCGGTATGTGGCGCTGCCCGCAGGCGATTTTGCGCCTGATAGAGCGCCTCCGCCTATGCGTATCTCTCTTCTTCTGTATTTGCCTTCTTTTATTTCCTGCGGAGTGAGGAGTTTTCCCGGGTAGAGTATCCAGCCGTCGCGCAGGAATGTGACGGGGTGTTTTTTCAGCGCGGGCTCGTCAAGCATCAGCACGCCCCCCATTGCCTGCGGCGCACTGTGAGTGTATTTGTTGTCGAATTTACATATCAGAAAGAAGAAGAGCGAGGATATGACAGCGGCGGCGCAGAGTACGGCAGTCAGAGGAGCACGCTTCATATAAGGAATTTTCTGCGCACTATGTAGGCGGCAGCGGAACATACCGTGACTGCGAGTGTGCCCGAGTCTTTCCAGTCCTTGTCGGAGTCTGCGGTTTTTTTCTCCGAGGGCTGGACGTTCTTTCCCGCGGCTCTGTATGTGCCAGCCCCGTTTATGGCGTATGAGACTGTGTCACTGCCGGATATGCCGCGAATGGGAGCCGTCCCTGTGTCGGATAGGAGGAGCGGAGGTTCTTCGCCGCTGTATGGCAGTGTGAGTGTCAGTGCTCCCGCCGTATCTGTGGAACGGCCGTTTTTAGCGATATTCACGTTTATTTCTCCGCTTTCACCGCGCCTCACCGATACAGAGAGTGTGTCGTTTTTGCCTATCCCAATGGCATCGAGTGTCTCTTTCGGTATTTCAAGGTCGAATTCCGAGCGCGATATGTTGATGCCGCCCTTTTCATTGCGCATGAGGTCTATTCTTCTGCCGCTGTATGATGCGGAGTATGGCGTGGAAAATTCGGCGGAGGATGAGCTTTCTGCCCCTGTGTCGCGCCTTCCTCCGCCGTGTCCGCCCGGGACTTTTTCATCTGAGGGAGGTTCTATTGCCGGAGGGTCGGGCTGATTAAGGTCGCCCGTGTCTCTGTCTCCGTCGATAAAGCCGGCTTCGATGATGGTTCTGTCAAATTTAAAGAAGAGTGTGTTCGTATGTCCGCCTGTGTAGTCCGCACGGAGGCGGTAGGATGAGCCGTTTTTCAGCAGAGAGCTGTCGAGCACCATATTGGTTTTAAATACGAATACGTAGTTGTCATGCTCGAGCGCAATCCATTCTCCCTCGTCTTCGGATATCCATATTGTCATTTCTTCGGGTGCGCAAGGCGGAGAGACCCACGGGAAGGTGAATGTCCCGGATCTTGCGGTGTGGAATACGTTTATCTGAGGTTTGTATTTTCCCTGTATTGATATTGGCATGAAGACTTTGGGTATTTCTGTGCCGGGCGCTATGGAGCAGCCTTCTTCCATGCTGGGTTCTCCCATGATTTTAAAGACTCCGGGCTTTGTCATGTCAGCACTTGAAGCTTTCCATTTTATGTAGCATCTGCGGCTTTTTCCGGAGCTGTCGAAACCGTTGACGAAGCAGTTGGTTAAGTCCAGCTTTTTGATGATCTCTTCTTCCGTGGTCTGTCCCGCTTCAACGGCCAGCGCGTATGTGTATGGGTTCCATGCTGAAAATTTTGTAATGACACGAGGAGCTCCCGTCTCGGAATCATCGGTGGGAGGCGTCCAAACCAAGGCTTCGGCGCACACAGATATGAGCAGTATTAGAATGGCTGACATTACAGTTGCTATTTTCAATACTTTCATGAACTCTCACCCATGGGTATTATATACCAAATTTTCTCAATTTTACCGTTTATTTACCAATTTGACTCCCGCAAGTATCATTGCTCCTCCGACAAAGAGCCAGACCGTAAATCTCTCTCCGATGAGGAAGTATGCTATCACAGCTCCCGCGAGAGGCTGGATGAATTGGAATACTACGACTTTTGCCACGGGGAGGACGGAGAGTGCGCGGAACCAGAATATGTATGCGAGGGCGGAGGAGAATGCGCCCAGGAATATTACGGACGCCCATGTCTGCCATGTAAAGTTCGGTATGACGGAGAAGTCGCACCCTATGGCGTATGTGAAGGGAGTGCAGACTATGAGTGAGAAGAGCATCTCCCAGAATATGGCAAAGCATGACGGAAGGTCGGACTTTAAGACTCTGCGCGATAGTATGAGAAACACCGCCCAGTTTATGACGGAGAGGAATATTATAAGGTCGCCTATGCTGCCAAAGCCCCCGGACGCGCTTTCTTTTATCGTTCCGAACGCTATAACGAAGGATACTCCTATCGCGGATAGTATCAGCCCGCAGATGCCGCGCCGCGACATTCTCTCATTTAAGAAGATTCTTCCGAATATGGCAACAAAGGCAGGGGCTGCCATCATTATCCAGTTGGCGTTTCCCGCTCCCGCTGTTCTCATTGCGTAGCTCTGTATCGCCTGATGAAAGAATATTCCCTGAAATCCCATGAGGAAGAGGGGAAGAAATTCTTCTTTTGTAGGCAGTCTTAAAGATTTTTCAAACATCACTCCGGCAAGGAGCACAGGCATTCCTATTATAAGGCGCAGCCATATAACCAGCATGGGGTCTGCCTGACCCAACGCGTATTTTGTTGCGGCGAAGCTGCCTCCCCATATTGTGACAGCGGTGAGTATCATTATGTAATCGCAGTTTCCGACCGTATTTATCCCTGTCTTTTCCGAGTCCACAATACCACCCCATGATGTTGATTCGTAGATTATATCACTTGCGTGATTTTTCCTTTGCTTCCTCAATATATTTTTCGCGCAATTTTCAAAATATGTTAAACTTGTAGAAATTCTATATATAAAACAGGAGGGACTGAGTTTGAAAGTGAAGTCTTTTTCCAGAGAGCGGCGCCGTCTGTTTTTATTGGCTAAAAAGGAATTTGCGACCTTTCTTGTTTCCACTTTCGGTGTGCTGATCTACACACTGGGAGTATCTGTTTTTGTCATCCCATACCACTTCCCCGACACGGGCGTCATGGGTGTCTCCCTTCTTCTGAAATATACTATGGGCTTTTCGCCCGCGCTCGTCAATCTGGCTGTCAATGCGGTGTTGATTTTCTGGGGCGCGAAGCAGCTTTCAAAGCGGTTTATGGCCTGGACTATATACAACACCGTTCTGATATCGATTTTTCTGGAAATTCTGCACCGCTTCGCCTTCCCGAATATAGACGACCTCTTTCTTGTCGCAGTCTGCGCGGGCATTGTCAAAGGCATCGGAATAGGAATGGTCTTCCGCACGGGCGGCTCTACCGGCGGTCTGGATATCATAGTTGCCGTTCTCCGAAAGAAGCTCGGAGTGGAAGTGGGCAAGTACAGCTTCTACTTTAATCTCGTCATATTGGCTGCATCTTCCGCCGCGGTCGGATTCCAGAAGGTTTTGTTCGGGTTTATAGCGTGCGCGATATGCGGTCAGACTATGGATGACGTAATATCCTCCTTTGACAAGAGGCGGCTCGTATTCATCGTCTCCTCCATGGCGAAGCAGAAAGCGCTTCTCAGATATATAGCAGAGCAGTTCAACAAGGGGACAACGGTTTTTGAGAGCTGCGACGGCAATTCGGGCGAAGATCGTTCCACAGTAATGTGCATGCTCACGGTGCGCCAGACCATGGAGCTCAAGCGCCACTTGGCCCAGCACTACCCAAGCGCCTTTATGGTCGTATCGGAGGCATCCGAAGTCTTGGGCACGGGCTTTAAGAGGTGGAAGAACATTTAACGCGGAAAATGCGGCTTAAATTTCGCTGATAACTGCATAAGTTTTATAAAACTTCTATTTTGGTCGGATTTTTTCAAAACTAAGCAAAGAAAACCCCTTGTCAAGTTGCTTATGCAGTGGTATAACATTCTCCATTAGATGATTTTGCAAAGGAGAGTGTAATGATGGCGGAACACAAAGAGTACCCCAAGATGAGAGAGATTTACGGCTCGCTCATTTTTGACCGCAAGGCTATGAAAGAGCGCCTGCCTAAGGATGTCTATGAAAATCTGACAGCCTCTATGGAAGGACGCCAGAAGCTGGATTCCGGCATAGCGGACACAGTTGCGCTGGCAATGAAAGATTGGGCTGTAAGCAAAGGTGCAAGTCACTGGGCTCATTGGTTTCACCCTCTTACTGAGCTGACTGCGGAGAAGCACACCGCATTTGTAACAGCCGACGAAAACGGCTTTCCTCTCGAATCCTTCCGCGGACAGGACCTCATGCAGAGCGAGCCTGACGCTTCGTCTTTCCCGTCGGGCGGAACACGCAGCACATTTGAAGCGCGCGGATACTCCGCATGGGACCCGACAAGCCCCGCTTTTATAATAAAGAGCCCCAAAGGCGGCACACTCTGCATTCCCTCAGTCTTCATAGCTTACGACGGTTCACCGTTAGACCTTAAAACCTACCTTCTGCGCTCGATGCAGGCTGTCGAAGGACGCGCCCTCAAGATGCTCAAGCTCTTCGGAAACAGAGGAGTTCGCTGCGTGAGAGCGACAGTCGGAGGAGAGCAGGAATTCTTCCTCTTAGACAGGCCGCGCGCTCAGAAGAGACCGGACATACGCTTCTGCGGACGCACCCTTGTGGGCTCGCCCCCTCCCCGCGACCAGAAGATGGAAGACCACTACTTCGGAGCCATTCCCACAAGAGTATTGGCATATATGGAAGACGTGCAGAGAGACTTGGCGCGTCTCGGAGTAGACCTTGCGACACGCCACAACGAAGTGGCACGCTGCCAGTTTGAATTCGCTCCGAACTTCACGGAGGCGAACCTCGCCTGCGACCAGAACCAGCTTATCATGGAGACAATGCGCAAGATGGCTCACCAGCATGAACTGCGCCTCCTCTTCCACGAAAAGCCCTTCATGGACATGAACGGAAGCGGAAAGCACATCAACTTCTCTCTGCAGGACAGCGAAGGACGCAACCTTTTAAAGCCCTCCACAAACCACAGAAAGAACGTAATATTCCTCTCCTTCCTCTCGGCATTCGTACTGGGCGTATCGGAATACTCGGGGCTGCTCCACGCCTCCGTATCCACACCGGGCAACCTCTACAGGCTCGGCGGACATGAAGCTCCTCCCAGCATAATCAGCGTATATCTCGGAGAGGCAATAGACAGAGTAATAACAGCCATCGAAGAGGGCAACCCCAACGAGGACATGCCGGCAAAGAACATGATGGACTTAGGGCTCTCGAGACTTCCCGAAATCGTAGCCTTTGACAGCGACCGCAACAGAACAAGCCCATTGGCATTCACCGGCAACAAGTTTGAATTCCGCGCTCCCGGAGCATCACAGGCAATGGGTGTTCCCGTAACGGCTCTGCTCTCCGTCTGGGCGGCTGGACTTGAAAAATTCATCACGATATTCGAAGGATACATCAACAAGGGAGACGACCCCATCGACGCGGCTCTTGCCACAATCAAAGAGACATCAAAGATGAGCCGCAAGATACGCTTTGAGGGAGACGCCTACACGCCCGAATGGACGGAAGAGGCGAAACGGCGCGGCATATTCAAGGCAGCCACAATCCCCGAAGGCATCGACCTCTTCATGGAGCCTGCGACACTCGACATGCTCGAAAATCTCGGAGTATTCAAGAAAAAAGAGATGGAAGCCTTCCACACCATAAGAATGGAATCCTTCAACAAGAGCATCGAAATAGAAATGGCAGTGCTCCGCGACATGATATGGGAAGGAATACTCCCCAACATATCAAAGCAGATACTGCTCGAAAAAAGCTCCTGCGACATAATAGGCGACATGAACATACCGGGAATCGAGTGCTGGAACAGCCACATAGTCAAGCTCGCATCCGCAAAAGTTCAGCTCATGCAGAAGACAAAAGAGCTGACGGACCTCAAAGAAGAACTCCAGAACATGGAGACGAGAAAGAGAGCCGACACTCTTGTGGAAAAAGCAGTGCCTCTTATGAGCGAAATCAGGCACATCTCAGACTCCGTGGAAATATACCTCTCCGCAGAAAACTTAGCATACCCGAACTACCGCTCGCTCCTCTCGCTCTCCGCATAAAAGCCAAATAAAAAAAGCGCCTCCGACAACGGGGGCGCACTAAAGAATACAAGTTCTGCAAAAACATCGGCATAGTCGTTAATATCGGCAATGCCGATGTTTTTGAATTTTCGAAAACTCCGCCGCTCCGATACCGCGGTTAATGATTTAAATATACTGTGTGCTTCCAAACCTGTGACATAATATCTCCGCCATTCAGAGACTTTTATTCACATGGTGATGCCAGCAGCAACAGAAAATTTTTTGCAATTTAGAGCTACTATACTATACACTATACAAAGCTATAAGGAGGCGTGGACATTGAATAATAAACCGAATACAAACATAATCATATACACTGCAGATGATGGTTTGACTAAAGTTGAAGCAGCTTTTGATAATAATACCGTGTGGCTGTCCACTGATCAGATGGCAGAATTGTTCCGGCGAGACAGAAGCGTTATAGGAAAACACATTCGCAATATTTTCAAAGAAGGAGAATTAGCAAAGGATTCAGTATGGGCAAAATTTGCCCATACTGCCGATGATGGGAAAATTTATAATGTAGACTACTACAATCTTGATGTCATTATTGCGGTGGGTTATCGCGTTAAATCTGTCAGAGGCACTCAGTTTCGTATCTGGGCAACAGCTATTTTGAAGGAGTATATGAAAAAGGGTTTTGCAATGGACGATGATCGCCTCAAGGGCAATGGGGGCGATAACTACTGGAAAGAATTGCTCAACCGTATCAGAGACATCCGTTCCTCTGAGAAAATGCTCTACCGCCAGGTGCTTGATCTTTATGCTGCGAGCATGGACTACAACCCCGGCAGCGAAGATTCTATCCTTTTTTTTAAAATCGTGCAAAACAAATTACATTTTGCCGCACACGGACATACCGCAGCAGAGATTATCTATGAGAGAGCAGATGCAGATAAACCTTTTATGGGGCTTACCTCATTTTCAGGGGAACTTCCTGCGTTAAAGGATATCAATATTGCAAAAAATTATTTACAGGAAAACGAACTCCGTGTTCTTAACAACCTAGTATCCGGTTATTTTGATCTGGCAGAAGTTAATGCCATTGAACATAGACCAATGTATATGAAAGATTATATCCGGCAACTAGATTCTGTTCTTTCTTCAGGCGACAGGCAGCTGCTTCAAGACAGCGGAACCGTTAGCCACACACAAGCAGTGGAAAAGGCAAAAACAGAATATAGGAAATATCAGAATAAGACCATTGCTCCGGTGGAAGAAGCGTACCTAGGCAGTATAAAAACTCTTGAAAAAGAAGTTAAAAAAAAATCAGGGAAATAGTAATTCCTTTACAACCTTCATTTACATGTATTATGATGGGCTGTTTTGTATATAACTCCACGGGATATTTAAGATGCTGCGCACCTTTCATCGGCGCTTTTTCTTTTCCGTAGAATGTATGAGACATGAGATAGTATTTCTGTCTTGCTGCATAATATTCCTTGTTTATAATAATATTTAATTGTTCGTATTAACAAAGACTTTGCGGAACTCCGAACATATAATTTAAAATAGAGAGAATGGAAAAAACTGTTCTGTTTTAAACAAAGCGATATTATTTTACAAAACTAAAAATCCAGCACAAGGAAGGAAGAGACACATGCCCAACGCAGCAATCAAAGCAGCAGCCTACTCACTTAACCATACCCCCGAACTCGCGCTTCACTACGGCAACACCCCGTTCGTAGAAAGAGAGACACATCCCGATTCAGAATTCTTAAAGGAACTCCCGAAATACACACAGGACTACGAATCAGCAGCCAAATACGCTCCCAACCTTACATACATCGGAGCTTTGACCACAGAAGAATTTGAAACACGTCCCCAGCCCTGGTATCAGAACCTCGAACCCGAAGTAACACGCTTCGGCAAATACGGAGAAATCATGCCCGAAGACGAGACAATCGCCTTCATAGACGCATGCGACGTATTCGACCTAGTATGGCTCGAAAAAGAATTCGCATCTGCGGCAAAAGCCAAACTCGCAGCTCACCCCTTCATGAGAGAGGACATAATAGCCAGAGTCGAAGCGGGACACGACCTAGCCGAAATAGAGCACGAAATAGAACACGCAGCAGCCCTTCCCCTCTACATAGACGGCAAAGTAATAGGCTGCAGCAGACGCGGACATGAAGTAGACCCCAACCTCACAGCCTACGAACTCCTCGTCAACATGACATGCAAAGCAAGCGCAGTCCTCTCCCTCCTCCACCTCATCAAAAACTCCGGAATGGACGCGTCCGAAATAGACTTCGTAGTAGAATGCTCCGAAGAAGCGGCAGGCGACATGAACCAGCGCGGCGGCGGCAACTTCGCCAAAGCCATAGCCGAAATAGCAGGCTGCGTCAACGCATCAGGCTGCGACATCCGCGGATTCTGCGCAGGCCCGGTCAACGCAGTACTCGCAGGCTCATCCATGGTAGCGGCAGGCACACGCAAAAACGTAGCAGTAATAGCGGGAGGAGCAATCCCCAAACTCTACATGAACAGCCGCGACCACGTCAAAAAACAGCTCCCCACACTCGAAAACTGCCTCGGCTCATTCGGAGTCCTCATAGTCCCCGATGACGGCACACTCCCGGTAATCCGCCTCGATGCAATAGGCAAACACACAGTCGGAGCAGGAGCGTCACCCCAGACAGTAACAAGCGTCCTCACCTACGAGCCCCTTGCAAAAGTCGGCCTCACACTTGCGGACGTAGACAAATACGCACCAGAACTCCACAACCCCGAAATCACACTCCCGGCCGGAGCAGGCAACGTACCCGAAGCCAACTTCAAAATGATAGCCGCCCTCGGAGTAATGAAAAAACAGCTAGAAAAGCCCCAGATGGTCGAATTCATCAAACAGCACGGCATGACAGGCTTCGCCCACACACAGGGACACATCCCCTCAGGCGTCCCCTTCATGGGACACGCGGCAGACGCAATCAACCAGGGCAAAATGAACAGAGCCATGATAATAGGAAAAGGAAGCCTCTTCCTCGGCCGCCTCACCAACCTGGCTGACGGAGCCTCCTTCCTCATAGAAAAACCCACAGGCAAACCCGCAGCGGCAGGCGGAGTAACCAAAGAAGAAATACGCGAACTCATCCTCGAAGCCCTCGGAGAAATCGCCGACGGCCTCAACAAATAACGGTGAAAGACATGACAGACAAAACAGCCACAAAAAAACTAATAAGTGAAGTCCTGTCAGAAATAATATCCGAAGCCAAAACAGGCTGCGGCAAACAGACAACAGTAGGACTCATGGCATACGGAAGCGAACTTGGCAGTGAAGAACTCGCCAAAGGCGCGCTCCTTGCCATGGAAAACGACCCCACAGTCAAAGTACGCCCCATAGGCCCCATAGTCAAAGGCTACGAACACCTCGACTGGATAGAGACAGAAGCAGACGAACACAAAATAGCCTGTGCCATGGAAACAGCCCTAAGCGACGGAACAATATCCGGCGCGGTTGCCCTCCACTACCCATTCCCAGTAGGAGTAACCACAATAGGCAAAGTAGTAACCCCCGGCAAAGGCAAACCCTGCTTCATAGCCTCATCCACAGGCACATCCTCAGTCAACAGACTCGAGGCAATGCTCAGAAACGCAATATACGGCATATCAGCAGCCAAAGCCAACGGCATAGCCAACCCCACAGTCGGAGTCCTCAACCTTGACGGAGCCCAGACAGTCCTGCGCGCCCTCCAGAAACTCGCAGACAACGGCTACGACATAACCTTCGGCTCAAGCATCAGAAAAGACGGAGGAGCCATCCTCCGCGGCAACGACCTGCTTGCGGGAGCAGTAGACGTCGCAGTAATGGACACACTCACAGGCAACGTAATGATGAAACTCTTCGGAGCGTGGAACACAGGCGGCAACTACGAAGCCATGGGCTGGGGCTACGGTCCGTCCGCTGGAGAAGGCTGGACAAAAGTCGTCTCCATCATCTCAAGAGCCTCAGGCGCGCCCGTAATAGCCAACGCCCTTGCCCTCAACGCCAAATCCGCCAAAAACGGACTTCCCGCAATAGTCGCGGAAGAACTCAAAAAAGCCAAAGCCGCCGGCATGGACGACCTCATAGAAGGCTTCCAGCCCAAAGCGGCCAAAGCCGACGAAGAAGAAGTCAAAGCCCCTGCGGCAGAACCCACAGACGAAGAAATCCACGGCATAGACGTCCTTGAAATAGAAGACGCAGTAAAAGCCCTCTGGAAAGAAGGCATCTACGCCGAATCCTCAATGGGCTGCACGGGGCCTGTCATCAAATTCGCCGCCCGCAATGCCGAGAAAGTCGAAGCCACACTCAAAGCAAAAGGCTTCCTCTAAGACAGCGAAGCACGGTACAATAGAACAAAGAGCGGCAGGGCTGGCACCCTGCCGCGCCTTTTAGCCGATCTCCCGCACAAAAAGTGAAGTCGGGGTTGACAAATTCTCAAAATCGGCTAAAATACTTTCTCGTAACGTTGCTGTTACGGCAACACGAAGTGGTAGGATGGCCGAGTGGTCAAAGGCAACAGACTGTAAATCTGTCGGCGAGAGCCTACGCTGGTTCAAATCCAGCTCCTACCACCATTTTTATGCCCTTACCGCATATCGATGCCGCCTTAGCTCAGCAGGTAGAGCACATCCATGGTAAGGATGGGGTCTCCGGTCCGAATCCGGAAGGCGGCTCCACAAGAATATAACAGGGTTCTCGTTGATCAAACGGGAACCCTGATTTTATTATCGTTACCGAATTTTCAAAACAGCTCCCGCTTATTCCGCAACAAAGAAATCTGTCCGCATAGTCGTCTTTATAACCTCCCGAGAAGAATAACTTTTCATGTTATATTTATCTTATCGGCAAATTGATACGTGTTAATTTTAGGGGCAAAATAAAATCCCGAACCGCATTGCGCGGTTTGGGATTTTTTGTTTTTGCTCTGTTTACAGCTTTACGTCTATTATTGCCGTTACTCCGACGCCTTTTACTCTTTTGAACTGCTTGATCGGGTTTTCCGAGTCGATGGGAATGAGAGCCTTTGCTCTTATGCTCTTGAATTCGCCTTCGAGCTGGGCTACTGCCTTTGTCCTGTCGAGCGCGGCCTGGGTGTTGGCTCCGACCTGAGCCGCCCCTATTCTTGTCCCGCTTCCTATGGAAAGTATCGGGACAACTTTTGTGAATCCGTCATATTTTAAGCCTTTGTTGAATGTTATAGTGTTGATAAAATCGTTTAGCTGAGGCGCCAAAGCCTTTACCGCAACTCCTCCCACAACTACCAGAGCCGTGTCTTTGAGTATGTCTCCAAGGTCTATTGCCGATGCCAGAGGCACGGAGACAAAGAGGCATGCGCATATCATTATTCCGGCTATTATTTTTTTTGTATTCATCCGAAACACCAACCTTTCGCCAATAATAGTAGCTTATTGCGGCGATGTGGGAATGGGGAGTTTTAATGATTTGTTCGTGGTTTTTACGGAATTTAAGGTGCTAAAAATGTTATTTACATCCGCTGAACATCTTAAAGTTTATTTTACTAAAATTATTACAATATCGTTGACATTAGTTCCCGTAGGCCCGGTAACGAGAAGAGAATCCGCACACTTCAAAGCTTCGTGGGAATCGTTGTTTTCGAGCATTGAAAGAGGGTCGTGCCCCGATTCCTTTATCGCGTTCCATGTTTTTCCGCATACTATCCCGCCCGCCGCATCCGTAGGGCCGTCCGTGCCGTCCGAGCCTCCCGAAAGTACCGCGGCATTCTCCGTTCCCGATATCGCCATAGCCGCGGCCAGAGCCGTCTCCTGATTTCTGCCTCCGCGCCCCGTGCCCTTTATGTGTACGACGCTCTCTCCGCCCATTATCACTGCGCACGGCTTTTCAAAGCATGATGCGCCATGTGCCGTGTCGCGAGCCATAGCCCCTGCCATGAGCCCCAGTTCGCGCGCTTCGCAGGCTATGGAGGAGGAAAGTATGTATGGGGCATAGCCGAGGTTTTCTGCGGCTTTTTTTGCGGCAAGGCAGAGCTCTCGGACATTTCCGCATATTGCCGAGCTCACATTGTTAAGCTCCTTCGGTGTCTCTTGCCTCAGATGATTCATAATTCGCGGGGGAATATTTATCCCGTAACGGCTGATTATCTCCTCAGCGCCGCGGCACGTTGTCGAGTCAGGCCATGCAGGGCCCGAGGCTATGCTGTCCATGCGGTCGCCTATGACATCGGACAGTGTTATCTGATATACGGAGGCGGGGGCGCAGTGCTTTGCAAAGCGTCCGCCCTTCACTGCGGAAAGTCTCTTGCGCAGTGTGTTTATCTCCACTATATCCGCTCCTTTTGCCAGAAGCTGTTTCGTCAAGTCTTCGATATCGGAGAGCAGGACTTCGGGCAGAGGCACTTCAAAGAGGGCAGAGCCTCCTCCCGAGACTAGGAAGAGCACAGTGTCACATGGAGCCAGACTGCTTGTCATCTCCAGCACGCGCCGCCCCGCCGCCACACTCTGCTCATCGGGCACAGGGTGTCCGCTTTCAAATATTTCTATACAGGGATGTGCTAAAGCTCCGCGCGAGTGTCCGTATTTGGTTACGACACAGCCGCATGAGATTTTTTCCCCGAGAGATTCAAAAGCCGCATGGGCCATCTCCCACGCGGCTTTTCCGACAGCAATCAAAACCACCCTGCCGCACGGCGCAAAATCGCAGAGAGCTTCCCTCACGGCACGCTCCGGAAGCATGGCCCGAACAGCCTCATTAAATATCAAAACAGCATCGGATTTCAAAGAATTCATATTTTTGCTCCTTCGTATCTAACCATTTTCCTCACACGAATAGAGAATATCCATTGCGCGCATAAATTCGCCCCAAGCGGGATTTTGCTTTTTCTCCCCTGCTGTCAGGCAGTATTGGTATCGGTATAAAAATCTCAGCTTCTCACCTTCCGCGCCGTTATTCAGTTTATGCAGACAGTAGATTATTTCATACAGCCTGAGCGCACGCAGAGAAGTGATTCCGAGTTTAATATTCAGCCTTGGATTTTTTAAGATGTTTGCAAGCGCAGGATGAATATTCGAGCAATCGACATCCATTATTTTGCCTCCGATTGTCGGAGAAATTCGTTTATTTCCTCTATATCGCTTTCGGAGACGGAAAAATCAAAGCCGTAATCTGCGGGGTTTTTGCCGAAGAGCTCCATTGTCTCTATGAATCTCTCTGTGCTTACAGCGGAGTTTTCATAGTTTTTTATCAGCTTTTCGCTTATGTGCGCCGGAACGCTGATGATGTTTGTCGGCCTGTTAAGTCTGTCAAAAATGTTAGGGTTCTGCGCCCTGCAAAGTTTGGCATAGAATCCGTCCTCGTCCCTTTCGTCTATGGTGTACAGGAAATCATACTGTTTTTTGTTTATGAGATTTTCTTCAAAAATTTTTTTGACAAGAGCACGGTAGGGCATCTGCCATTTGCAGTGCAGACTTGCAAGGAAGCGTATGATGCGGCTGCTCGGCACAGACAGCAAATCCTCTTTTTCAAATTCATCTATCACGCAGGATTTTAGTTTTTGTGAGGGAAATAAAAATTCTGCGGCGAATCTGTCCGCTTTTTTCTCCGCATCAGGGGCAAAATCCCAATCACTGCCCGAAATCGGTTCTTTCGGATTCCACGTGATATAGTGGTAAAGCTCATGAGCTATGGCAAAGAGCTGCAAATCGTAGTAATTGGCGGTGTTGAGGCCGATAAACACGATATCGCCTATATCTTCGCCGTTTCCCGAAAAGCGGGCGATAATGGCATCGCTGCGCGCAGTGCCGTCTTCGCCTGCAAGCGGATATTCGCAGAGGATTATCCCCTCTTCTTCCAAAATAAGGCGCAGGTTGTCCGCGACAGGCAAATCATCGCCTATGCCGTATTTACGGCGCGCTTTTCCCGCCAGTTCCTTTACTCTGCATATATCTATCTTGTTTAAGTGCGCTGTCATTTTTCGAGAGTCCCGCTCATAATAATCTGCTGTTTGGCGGCAAGCATCATTTTTAAGAGTGCGTTAACTCCGCCGCGCTCCTTCGCATCAAGATTCTTTCCCCGCATGGCCATTACAAAGGCAGGTCTCTCATCATCGGCAAATACGTCGATAAAATCAAACTTCAAGTTCTCCGCAATCGCTTCAAGCTGAGGAATTGACGGGATATACTCCTCCCGCTCGATGCGCCCTATCATGGCTCGGTTGATATCTGTCGCCTCCGCCAGCTCCTGCTGGGTAATTTTAAGCGCACTGCGCCTTTTTTTCATCGTCTGCGCAAGTTTATTCTCAGAAAGACGCATCATCACAGATCCCCCCTAAATAAATACAAATCCGAATAAGCCATGGGTATACGTCAGCATAATGATACTGCAAGTATCATTTTAGGTCAAATAATTTTTCAAGATATAGTATTTATTCTTTTGAGTATCTTCAAATGTTTCATAAAAACCCCGCAGCGGTTTTGCTTCTGCGGGGTTGGGGTTTATTTTATTTCGTTTAGGAAGTCTCTTACTGCGTTTGCTGTCATGGCTCTGCGCCATGCGGGGCTTTTTCTTGGGTTTACTTCCTGCCTTGCCGTCTCTGCCGCTGTATCTATTGTCTCTTCTGTCAGGGCTTTGCCTCTAAGTGAGGCTTCGAGTTTCGGCAGGCGTATGGGTATCGGGGACATACTGCCCGCTCCCGCGCGGAATTCCGTTATCACTCCGTCTTCTATTTCGGCATAGAAGCCCATGGATATTCTGGACAGTGTGAGGGCTTTGCGGCTTCCCCGCTTGAAGAATTTCTGCACAGAGTTTTCCTTGGGGACCGGGACTAATATTTCTTTTAATATTTCATTGGCGGCGCGGTCGGGGTCTCTGTAGCCGCGGATGAATTTTTCCAGTGTCATTGTCCTTGTGCCGGCTATGCTCTCCAGAACGACCTTAGCGTCAAGCGGCAGGAGTATGGAGGGGAGGTCTGCCGCACCCGATGCCGTTGCCAGATTGCCGCCTATTGTGGCTCTGTTCTGTACCGCGGGCGCTCCGCTCCTTGAGGATGCGTTGTGCAGTGCGGGGAGGTATTTTTTTATAATGCCGCTTCTTATAATGTCGCCGTTTGTGGCGCAGCTCCCTATTCTTATGAAGTTCCCCGTCTTGTTTATGCCTTTGAGTTCTTTTACTCTGCTTAGGTCTATGACTTTTTCCGCATGGAATCTGCCGTTTTTCATGTCGGGGATGATGTCGGTCGTTCCCGCCAGAAGGTGCGACTCTCTGTTCGCATCGAGCATCTCCATGGCTTCTTTGAGATTTTCCGGTGTCATAAAGTTCTTTTCGCTCTCCGTAATCGGCTCGGGCAGTGTATTTTCGCATAGATTCTGCCTCTTGCCGAGAGCGGCGCAGTATCCGTCTCTTATGGCTCTGCCGATTGCGTCATATATTTTTTCATAGCCCGTACAGCGGCATATATTGCCCGAGAGCGCGGTCTTTACCTCGTCAAGAGTGGGAGCGGGATTTTCTTCCAGCAGTGCGCGTGCCGCAATTATCATTCCCGGGGTGCAGAAGCCGCACTGTACTCCGCCTTCGCTGACAAAGGCTTTCTGCAGCAAGTCCATGTTATCGGACGTTCCGAGCCCTTCTATCGTGAGTATCTCGCTGCCCGATGCCTGAAAAGCGGGGACAAGGCAGGCATTGACAAGGCGTCCGTCCATTATTACGGAGCAGGCTCCGCATTCGCCCTCTCCGCAGCCCTCTTTCGAGCCTGTGAAGCCAAAGTCCTCGCGCAGAACCGCAAGCAGCAGCTTCATGGGAGGTACGTCCGCGCGGAGAAGTTTTCCGTTTACGGTTATCTCTATTCTCATTACTATTTCCCCTCTCTCTTCTCTTCCATGAGGTTAAACAGTTTTTCTCCCGTCAGGGGTATCTCGTGTGACGATACTCCGAGAGCGCTCTGCACCGCCGCTATAAATGCCGGTGCGCCTGCGTTTGCCGGGAGCTCTCCTATGCCTTTCGCTCCGAAACAGCCCGCCTCGCACGGATCTTCCAGCAATGCAATTTTCCAGCTCGGAGAGTCCAAAGTTGTGGGCACAAGGTAGGAGTTCATGTGGGAGGCCGTGTATCTGCCCTTTTCGTCAACTTTTATGTCCTCGATATGAGCCCAGCCTATGCCCTGAAGGACACCGCCCGAGAGCTGACCTTCAGCCTGCATCGGGTTGATGGTGCGTCCCAGCTCCGCCGCTATAGATACTTCTTTTGCCGTCACTTCGTAAGTGGATGTGTCCGCTTCGACTTCGACGACGTTGGCTATCCATGCGTAGCCTCTGTATGCGTCTCCCGTGAAGCTCTTCTCGTCCCACGAACAGCCGTCCGCAAAGAGGTTATATCCGAGACTTTCCAGAATTTTATTTTCTTTCAGGTATTCTTCGGCGATTTCGGTAAGCCCTGCGGATTTTGCCGCTCCCTTTTCGCACGCCCAAGTTGTAAGCATTTCTTTCATGTTGGAGCAAGCGTTTTCCACAGCTTTGCCCGCGTACATTGTGGTGCGTGATGCGACTGTCGGGCCTGTGTTCGGGGTCTTTGACGTGTCGGGAACCATATATATTACATCTTCCGGTTCGACTCCGAGGGCCTCCGCCGCCACCATCGGCAGGACTGTGGAAGCTCCCTGTCCCATCTCCGTGGAGCTTGTGTATATGCGGAACTTTTCTCCGTCAAATGTCATCTTTGCCGTTGTTCCCATATTATCCTCGCCCGCTCCCGTAAAGCCGCCGCCGTGAAGAGCCGCCGCTATGCCTATTCCTCTGACAATGCGCCCCTCTTTTTGGCACGAGTACTTTTCTCTCTTGGCTCTGTAGTCGGAGAGCTCCGCCGCCTTTTCCAGCACTGCGGAGGCGTTGTTCGACTCTGTGAATTTCTGACCGTACGGGAAGGTGTCTCCGGTTTTCAGCGTGTTTATAAGCCTTATGTCGAGCGGATCCATGCCGAGCTTTTCCGCCGCCATATCCATCTGACGCTCCATTGCGAATATCGCCTGGGGCGCGCCGAATCCGCGGAAAGCTCCGTTCGGCGGGGTGTTTGTAGCCATAGCTCTGCTGTGTATGCGCACAGCGGGAACGTAATATACGCCCGTTGTGTGGAGGTGGGTGCGCTGGAGAACCACTCGCGACAAGGTTGTGTAAGCTCCGCTGTCCAGGAACATCTCAACATCCAAAGCCGTAATTTTCCCATCCTTTGTCAGCCCCATTCTGTAGCGGCTCTTGGAGGGGTGGCGCTTGGGAGAGACTAATATATCCTGAGAGCGGTCATAAATTATCTTAACGCGCTTTTTTGATTTATAAGCCAGAAGTGCGGCGTATGAGCCGAGAATGGAAGGGTAGTCCTCCTTGCCTCCGAAAGCTCCGCCCGTGGCGCTCTGCTTAACTATGACATTCTCCGCGGAGAGCCCCATTACCTTCTGAACAGCTCCGTGGACGTAGAAGGGGCACTGGAGCGAGCCTATGAGCTCCATCCTGCCGTCGGTAAATTCTGCGGACATTCCCTGAGTTTCGAGGTACATCTGCTCGTGAAGTCCCGTCTTCCAATTTCCTTCTATTATTATATCCGCATCGGCAAAGCCCTTTTCGAGATCGCCGCGCTCCGTTCGGTACTCGTCCACAACATTGTCAGAGCCCCATATTACCTCTTTTTTTGCGAGAGAGTCCTCAATGGTGAATATCGGAGGCAGAGGCTCTATATCCAAAGTCACGTCCGCCATAGCCTCTTTCAGAGCTTCTTCATCGGGGGCGGCAACGAGAGCCGCGGCCTGGGATACGTAGTTAATCTCCCTATCTGCGAGAGCGGGGTAATCTGTACGCACAATGGCGATAAAATTCTCTCCCGGAATATCCGCGGCAGTCACAAGGACGGCCTTGGCCTCCTCAAACTTCGCTCCCGTCCTTATCCCCTTTAGTATGCCGCGCGGAACGGAGGAACGAACAACTCCGCCGACCCAGCATCCCGGCATATCGATATCAGCCAGAAACTTCGTCTCCCCCGAAACCTTGGAAGGGCCGTCAAAGCGCGGATAGGACTTTCCTATTATTTTAAAATTATCCATATTGCTGCCTCCTTTGCGGAACGTCTGAACATCGGAGCTAAGGAACCACTGATTAGATGCACCACCTAGGTGTAACAACTAAGTTCGATAACGCAAATCAAAGATTTGCTATCTCACTTACGCGTCATAGGCAGCCACAGTCTGTGGCTCCAACGTATTGATATACGCCTGATGTAACTACTAGCCGATTCGCACGAAATCAGAGATTTCGGCTCTCTGGCCATCCGCCCCGGGCTGTGACTGCCTATTTAGCGGCTAGTACATCTAATCAGCGGACAATACGTTGGTGATGTTCTGCAATAATTGATTTAATCAGCGTTTCACTAAGGCTTATTATTAATCCGCTATTGTAAGTATTTTATACCTTACGGGAAAAAACCGCACGGTATTTTATGAGCAAATTATTTTCCTCTTCCGTGCCGACTGTTATGCGCAGCATCTTTGTGCCGCGCGCGTTTACAAGCCTTGTGATAATATTTTTCTCCGCGAGAGCTTTGTAAATGCCTTCCGCGTTGTCTCCCGTCAGCAGGATGAAATTCGCCTGTGACGGAATAAAATCCGCGCCAATCTCCGTAAAGAACGATTCCAGCCTCTGCCGTTCTCTTATAAAAAGAGTGCGGCTTTCGCTGAAATAGTCCTCGTCCGCAAGAGCCGCCAAAGCTCCCGCCGAAGCTATGTCCGAAACGCAGTATGGCTCTCTTGTCCTGTACATCTGCTTTATCAGCATCGGGTGAGCCGCGGCGAAGCCTATCCTGACT
Source organism: uncultured Synergistaceae bacterium (assembly GCA_964577295.1). Lineage (GTDB taxonomy): Bacteria > Synergistota > Synergistia > Synergistales > Synergistaceae > CAZNYN01. The sequence continues at coordinate 20,711 of CAZNYN010000022.1, forward strand.
CCTGCGAGACCGTGTATCTTTGAAAAAGTCCTGCACACTATGAGGTTCGGATACTTCTTCGTCAAAGCCATGCCGCTTTCGGGATTTTCCGCAAATTCTATGTACGCTTCGTCAAGCACAAAGAGCACATTTTGCGGAATGGCCTCTATCACGCGGACAATTTCACCGAGAGGGACAAAAGTCCCTGTCGGGTTGTTCGGATTACACCAGAATATCATCTTTGTTTTTTTCGTTACAGCATTTATCACTGAATCCGCGTCAAATTCCATTCTGTAATTCAGCGGAACCGTCACAGCCGAGCAGCCCATTATCACAGCCGTATCGAGATAGACGGAAAAAGTGAGATCTGCGGAGATAACCTCGTCTCCGGGGGAGAAAAATGTGCGCCCTAACATCGTAAACACTCCGTCCAAACCGTTGCCGACAATTATGTTGTCGGGGGAGAGGCCGTACTTTTCCGCTATGGCGGTGCGAAGTTTGCGGCAAGTGCTTTCGGGGTAGCGCGGCGCGCAGAGCAGAGCTTCTCTCATTGCCTCCGTTACCTTTGGAGACGCGCCGCGGCCGCTCTCGTTGGCACAGAGCCTCACACAATTTTCGGGCATCTCTCCGGGGTTGTACGGCTCCAGCTCCCTCACGCACGGGCGAACCAGAGAGGCAAAAAATTCCTCCCTCTCATCGGTAATTTCTGTTTTCGTTTCCGTTTTACTCATGTCTTTACTCATGTCTCATTCCTCCGTAAATTTTTATTATGCGCCATGCGATAAAAGGACGGCGCCGATTTTGAAATTTTGGAAAATAGCTTCCGTTCGTTGCAAAACATAAAACATCGTGCTATTATATGACCTGCTTATAAAACTATCAAGCTATCGCTTTAGCTAAGTAAACAGTTATTATAAAAACAAGAATGAGGGTGCAATATATGGATAGGGTACCAAGAGGCTGCTGCAATATAGGAGGAGAGCGCGCGGAGAGGCTGGAGTTCTGCCGCGGAAGAGCGATGAGGCTGTTTGCCTCTTACGGTTACAAACCTTTCAGCCCTGCGGCTCTTCAGCTTGTCGAACATGCGTGGAACAGGCTTTCGCCCGTTCGCTCACGCAGGCTCATCCATATAATGTCACCATTCGGAGAACCATGCGTGCTGCGCGGAGATGTCACACTCTCCGCAGTCTCATATCTTTCCTCGCACTTTGACGGAAAGGAGCGCCCTCTGCGCCTCTCCTATGCGGACAGAGTTTTTGCCGTTCCCGCTCCGCCTAAGACGAACCTGGAGGAAAATCAGATAGGAGTGGAGCTCATAGGCTGGGAGGGCGAGGGCGCGGACTGTGAAGTTGTTGCCCTTCTGCTTCGCACTCTGGACGCTCTCTCTGTGGAAAATTCCGTTGTCGTGCTGGGGGATGTCGCAGTGGCATCAAACCTTATGGCGCCTCTGCCGAAGGATAAGAGCGCGCTTTTGGTGAACGCGCTTCAGGAATGTTCCTACACCTCCTATTTTCAAATATTGGAAACTCTCGATATAGCGGAGAAAGAGAGGGAGGCACTGTGCCTCCTTCCTTATATGAAAGGCGATGTCTCCGTAATCGGCGAGTTTATGTCAAAGATGAAAGACATTTCGATTCTCTCTCCCCTGCGGAATCTCTGCTCTTCCCTCTGCAAATTGGGCTTTGAAGACAGAATCCGCGTGGATTTTTCCTTCATCAGGGATTTGGGCTACTACAGCGGCCCGATATTCAACGCATATTCCGCATCGGGCGCGCTTCTGGGCGGCGGCGGCAGGTATGACGGTCTTCTGGCTCAGTCCGGAACGGAGGGGCAGGCGGTGGGCTTTGCTCTGAACCTCAAGGAGCTTGCGGAGTGCTGCCGCGGCGATTATCCGCACCCGGAACTGATGCTTTGGTGCGGCGGCTGCGACCCTGCGGATGCTCTGCGCTATGCGGACGGCCTGTGCCGCAAAGGAGTCTCCTTCGAGCTCAGTTGGGACAGGGATGCGAAAGCTTCTATGGAAACGGCGCGTCTGCGCGGCTATAAGTGGTGGGCGGACTGCTCTGCAAAGAGGGCTTTTTCTCTGCCTGCGGATATTTTTGTTTCGCTTGCGGATTTTGAGAGGGACGTGCTCTCATGCTGACGATAGCTCTGCCTACCGGGCGTTCTCTTGACGAATGCGTGGAAATTCTCGAAGGAGCGGGATTTCCCGCAGACAGATTAAAAAACGCGGGGCGCAGCCTCGTAATAGAAGAGGGCGGGTTCAGATACCTTCTCTCCAAACCCTCGGACATTCCCGTAATAGTCCACTGCGGAGCGGCGGATTTCGCTCTGGCGGGCAGTGATGTCATAGAAGAGGCGGGCATTGCGCTGACGGAGCTTCTGGACACGGGACGGGGGCGGTGCGTCATGGCTGTGGCAGGTCCTGCGGCTATGGCGGAAAAGTTTGACGGACACATATCCGCTCTCATGGGGCTGAAAGTCGCCACGAAGTACACAAATGTGGCGGAGCGCACCTTTGCCTCGTGGGGCGTACAGATAAAGCTGATGAAGCTGAACGGCTCTGTGGAGCTGGCCCCCGCTCTCGGACTGAGCGACTGCATATTTGATATCGTCCAGACGGGAAGCACTCTGCGCGCCAACGGCCTGACAGTGATAAAAGAGACGGAAGCCGTCTCCCTGCGCCTTGTGGCGGGAGTCGGAGCGATGCGCATGAATTGGAGCTCGATGTTCAAAGCGGCGCGCGCGATAGAAAGATATGTGAAGGGAGCGTGATAGATATGAAAGCTGAAATTGTGCGAATGACGGATGAGACCCAAATCGAACTCGAGCTGACAATGCCGGGGGAGGAAAGCCTTATCGAAATCGAGTGCGGCTTTTTGAGCCATATGGTAAATCTGCTCTGTCACAGAGCAAACATGGGGATAAAGCTCAAAGCGAAGGGCGATACGGAAGTCGATTATCACCACCTCGCGGAGGATATAGGCATAGCGATGGGAGAGGCGCTGAAAAGCATGGCGCGGCAAAGCGGAAAGATAAACAGATACGGCTGGGCCCTGCTGCCTATGGACGGCTCTTTGGCGCGCATAGCCCTAGATTTCAGCGGACGGGGAGGCTGTTTCTTCAAAGGAAATTTCCCATCCGAAAGGTGCGGCGGCTTCGACCTCGAGCTTGTGCCCGAATTTTTCAAAGCGATGGCGCGCTCCGGCGGAATCACGCTCCATATCGCCATTCTGGAAGCGGACAACTCACACCATGCTGCGGAGGCGATATTCAAGGGAATGGGACTTTCGCTCCGTCAGGCTCTTGCCCCGAGCTCCGTTGACCCAAGCACGAAAGGGATGTGGCTATGACAATATTTCCCGCGATAGACCTGTTTGAAGGCCGTGTAGTCCGTCTGACGGAGGGAGATTTCAGGAGACGCTCCGACTACGAGACGACACCGCTCGATGCGGCGAAGAGCTTTCTGGACGCTGGCTGCCGTCACATACACATAGTAGACCTCGAAGGGGCGAAGCTCGGACATCCGTGCCACTTAAAGGTGCTTGAAGAGATAGCATCTCTCGGAATGTTCATACAGTACGGGGGAGGGCTCAGGAGCGCGGAGTCTGTGCGCGAAGCGGTAAAGTGCGGAGCGGACAGAGTTATGATAGGAAGCCTGCTCTTTAAAAATCCCGAAAGCGCGCCTCTTATGGCGAGTGAGTTCGGATGTGCGGCAATGGCTGCGATAGATGTACGGAACGGCAAAGTTGTCCACTCGGGCTGGCTGGAAGGAACGGAGCTCTCCGCAAAAGAGGCGATAAGAAAATTGAAAAGCGACGGATTGTCCGTCTTTCTCGTGACAGATACGGAACGGGACGGAAAAATGAGCGGATGCAGGGCGGAGTTTTACGCCTCCCTCGCCGAAGAGAATTGCGAAATAGTGGCAGCGGGCGGCATTACAACCTGTGACGACATAATAGCTCTGGCAAAGGCGAAAGTATCGGGCGCTGTCGTGGGCAAGAGCCTCTACGAAGGTGGAGTCACTCCGGCTGAAGCCCTGGCCGCGGGAAGGATGTTTGAATGACTTATATTACACAAGATATAAAATTTGATGAAAAAGGTCTTGTCACAGTCGTAGTGCAGGATGGTGTAAGCGCGGAAGTGCTCATGACGGCATGGGCGACAAAAGAGGCTCTGGAGCTGACGGCGGAGACAGGGGAACTTGTCCTCTGGAGCCGCTCCCGCTCCGAACTATGGCGCAAGGGAGCTACAAGCGGAAACACCATGAAGGTGAGAGAGCTGCGTCTCGACTGTGACGGAGACACGGTGCTGGCCATTGTCGACCCGGCGGGCCCCGCATGCCACACAGGCGAAAGAAGCTGCTTCCACCGCACCATACTCGGCGAACGATCGGCGGAAGCCACATTCTTAGGCCGCCTCTGGTACTTCCTCAACAAGCGCAAAGACGACAGCCCGAGCGAGAGCTACACGGCGCGCCTCCTCTCTCAGGGACATGCGCGCGTGGCTCAGAAGGTCGGAGAAGAGGGAGTGGAAACAGCCATAGCCGCTGCCACATGCGACAGGGACAACTTCCGTTACGAGGCCGCCGACCTGCTCTATCACCTGCTTGCGGCATGTATAAGCACGGGAGTCTCCCTGCCCGAAGTGCTTCGCGAGCTTGCTTCGCGCCACAAGGAGAAATAAGAGATGATTGCTGTAATAGACTACGGAGCGGGAAACCTCCAAAGCGTCAGAAATGCTCTCGACTCGTTGGGATGCAAAAACACGATAGCGGTATCAGCGCGCGAAATACTTTCCGCGGACGCCGTCATACTGCCGGGAGTGGGAGCTTTCGGAAGCGCGATGGCGGAGATGGAAAAGCGCGGCCTTACGGAAACGGTCAAAGAGGCGGCCATGAGCGGAAAGCCGTTCCTCGGAATATGCGCCGGAATGCAGCTGCTATTTGACGAGAGCGAAGAGAGCCCCGGAGTACGCGGACTGGGCATAATACCGGGAAAAGTCCTGCGTTTTCCCACTGCGGAGGGGCTTAAAATCCCCCACATGGGCTGGAACTCCGTAAAGCGGGTCAAAGAAAGCAGACTCATAGGCGCGGACGCGAAAGAGCCGTACATGTACTTTGTACACTCCTACTACGTCAAAGCAAAAGAGAGAGAAGCCGTATCCGCCGTATCCTTCTACGGAACGGAATTTGACGCGGCGATAGAAAAGGGAAACATATTCGGCTGCCAGTTTCATCCGGAAAAGAGCGGCGGAGCTGGAATAGAACTGCTGGAGAGATTCACACGGCTGAACGGCAAATAGAGAATCGGAGGAATAAAAATGTACGCACAGAGAGTAATACCATGCCTTGATATAAAAGACGGAAGAGTAGTAAAGGGAATAAACTTCACACAGCTTCGCGATGCGGGCGACCCCGTGGAGTGCGCTATGGCTTATCAGGAAGCGGGAGCGGATGAGATAATCTTCCTCGACATAACAGCCACATCAGATGCCCGCGCCACAGCGGCGGAACTTGTGAAGCGCGCCGCCGCAAAAGTATTCATCCCCATCACGGTGGGAGGCGGCATAAGCTCCACGGAGGACATCAAAAACCTGCTTCGCGCCGGTGCGGACAAAGTATCGCTGAACAGCGCCGCAGTCAGAAACCCCTCTCTCATAAAAGAAGCGGCGGAAATCTTCGGCAGTCAGTGCGTCACAGTGGCGATAGACGCGAAGCGCAAAGGCGACGGCTACTGGCAGGTCGTGACGGAGGGCGGACGCAGAGAAGAGCTCATGGACGCAGTAGGCTGGGCCATGAAAGCGGAGAGCATGGGAGCGGGAGAAATCCTCCTCACAAGCATGGACAGAGACGGCACAAAGTCGGGCTACGACATAGAACTCACCTACGCAGTCAGCTCGCGCGTCAACATCCCCGTAATAGCCTCGGGCGGAGCTGGCAAAGCGGAAGACTTCCGCACAGCCTTCTCCGAGGGCAAAGCGGACGCGGTGCTTGCCGCCTCGCTCTTTCACTACAACGAAGTGCCCCTTCCCGAACTGAAAAAATACCTGGCAGAAAACGGAATATCAGTAAGAATATAAAATTAAGGCGCGCCCCACAAGGGACGCGCCGTTTTTTTCTATAGAGAGTCGAGCTCGCTCTGAGGAACTATCTCAATGCCCTTCTGCGTGAGAGCCGCAATCGCAGCTCCGACATTCTTCTCTCCGACATGGAAAATAGTATAAGCCCCGTCCTTCTTCTTTGAAGTAAAGGCGTATGTATATTCGAGATTGATATCATTATCGCACAAAATTTTCAGCACGGAATAGAGCCCGCCCGGCACATCGGGAACAACCACCGCCAGAACCTGCGTCAGAGCGCAGACATAGCCCGCCTCCTTCAGCACCGACGAGGCCTTGTCGGGATCATTTACAATCATCCTCACAATTCCGAACTCCGTCGTCTCCGCAATAGTCAGAGTGCGCAGATCCACCCCGTTCTCGCTCAAAGTCTTTGTAAGATCGGCCAGCTGTCCCGACCTGTTTTCAAGAAATACAGATATCTGCTTGACAGTCATATACATCTCCCCCTTGCTCATTAATACAAATTCCTCTTATCGATAATACGAACAGCCTTGCCTTCACTGCGCGTGATACTCTTGGGCGCGACAAGGTGAACCTTCGCATAAATGCCCAGCATCGCTTTGAGATCGCTCACCAAAGACTTCTCCCTTGCGGAAATCTCCCCTATCGTATCAGAGAAAGTCTCGGGCGTCATCTCAACATTGATATCAAGAATATCGCTGTTATTAACTCTTGTCACTATAATCTGGTAATTTGCGGGATATCCGTTCTTCAAAAGAACGCTCTCAATCTGAGACGGGAAGACATTTACACCCTTTATTATAAGCATATCGTCACTGCGCCCCATCGGCTTCGCCATGCGCACATGAGTGCGTCCGCAGGAACACTTTTCGCGGTTCAGCACACAAATATCGCGGGTGCGGTAGCGAATCATCGGGAATGCCTCTCTCGTAATACTCGTGAAAACAAGCTCGCCCTTCTCTCCGTCGGGAAGCACCTCACCGGTATTCGGGTCGATAATCTCCGCTATGAAATGGTCCTCGTTTATATGCATACCGTTCTGAGCGCTGCACTCATAAGATACTCCGGGACCTTCCAGCTCCGTCAATCCGTAAATGTCATAAGCCTTGATATGGAGCTTCCTCTCTATATCGCGGCGCATCTCCTCCGTCCATGCCTCAGCGCCGAAAATACCCGCCTTCAGCTTAATCTTATCCGTCAGCCCCTTCTCCGTGACACTCTCGGCAAGATAGGCCGCGTAGGATGGCGTACAGCAGAGAATAGTCGAGCCCAGGTCGCACATAATATCAAGCTGACGCTCCGTATTGCCCGATGACACAGGCAGAGTCAAAGCTCCAACCTTACGCGCTCCTCCGTCGAGGCCGAGACCTCCCGTGAAAAGCCCGTAGCCGTAAGAGACATGGACAACATCCTCACAGCTTCCGCCCGCCGCGGTAATGGCACGTGCGCAGCAATCGTCCCACACATCCATATCGTGGCGCGTATAAAAGCCCATAACCCTCTTTCCCGTAGTGCCGCTCGTAGAGTGCATACGCACACATTCGGACATGGGAGCTGCCAAAAGCCCGTACGGGTAAGCGTCGCGCAGGTCACTCTTCTCTATGAACGGCAGCTTGTGAAGGTCATCAAGAGACTGAATATCCGAAGGGGAAATGCCCTTCTCATCCATAAGATTCCTGTAATAGGGGGAATTATCATAAGCCCTCTTCACAGTCTTCACCAAATTCTCACTCTGCTTCGCCCGTATCTCCTCATGCGACGCACACTCAATCTCCTTCTGGTAATACTTCTCCATCATAATCATCCCTTCATAAAATAATTTTCAAAAATTATCGGCACAAAAAAAGCAGGAACCCGAGTGGGCCCCTGCTTCAACGGCGATTTACGCAAACGTGCCAAAGTCGGCTTAGAACCGAATCATACAGCCCGAGCGCAGATCCCGTGAAGGGGACCCGCGCCGATAAAGGAGAACCGTGTGACTAAGCCACAATAATTTGAAATAATACTATGTGTCATATCCCGGTGCCTCCTCTCGACTTCAGTCGTTTTCTGAAACAATGGATGAAATTTTAAGCACACAATAAGAAATTGTCAACCCCATGAAAAAAATAGCCGCTTCACCTTGCATGAAAGTCGGTTGCTTCGCTTTGCGGAAGTCGCTTCGCATGAAACATAGTGAAGGGCAGGGGCGTTGAGCGATGGTTGAGCAGTTGTTGAGCAATTGTTGAACGATTGCCAGGGGCAGATGCAGGCATCGTTGCGCGGCAGTCGCTTCGCGTGAAATGTTGTGAAGTGCTGGATCTCTGTTTGGCTTTTTAATCGTCTCACTGCATAAGCAGAGAGGCAAAACAACGCCTCTTTGTTTTGTGCGAATCACTTAGTTTTTCCATCAATGAGGCTGTGCGGGAGCTTAACAGTAGATGTCGTTTTCGTCCCAGTTCTTTTCCAGTTCTTCCAGCCTTGTAAGAGCGTTGGGGCCTAAGTGGTCTGCTACTTGAACGAGAAGCGCGTTTACAAGGCCCAGAGGAATCATCAGAGAGTCTATGTGCGCAATGTGCGCACAGGGAGATACTACACTTATGTCCGCTGTCTTTGCAAGAGGGCTTGATAGTGTGTCGGTTATTGCGGCAGTCCTAAAATCACGTTTTTTTGCCATTTCTATGCAGTCTATGGTCTGTTTTGTGTAGCGCGGGTAGCTTATGCCTATAACCAGACTGTTTTTTGGTGCTGCGACAAGGTAGTTGCTTAATGTATCGCCCATAGGTAAAAATATTTTGGGAAAGAACCAAGAGAGGTAAAATTCCATGTAGACGGCAAGGCTTCTTGCGCTCCTAAGTCCGATTATGTAGACAGCGGGGGCTGCGCATATCATTGCCGCCAGTTTGATTATAGCGTTGTCGTTGACGGAGGGGACAGTCTCTTTTGCCTGTTCGAGTTCCGTGTTGATTATATTTGCAACCAGGCCTCCGGTTTGTACCTGCAGCTTGTGTGTCTGGAATCTTCCGATTGTCGAGAGCTGCCCCTTTGCTTCGTTCTGAAGTGACTTGATAAATTCGGGAAAACTGGCGTAACCCAGAGTGGAAGCCAATCTTATCGCCGAGGCTTCGCTTGATCCTGCGTTTTTGCCCAGCTGCAAAGCTGTCATAAAGATTGATTCCGACTTGTGATTCAGCATGTATTCCGCAATGTGTCTTTGAGCGGGGGGCAGGTTGTTTATATGTGTTTTTACATCGGACCAACTCATTTTTTTATTCCTCCATATTTCATAACTAACTATTTCCGCAGAAGCAAGAATAATA
>CAZNYN010000023.1:0-1871 GCA_964577295.1 uncultured Synergistaceae bacterium
CCGGCACAACGAAAAAAGCAGTTTTAGGGATGTCAGAAGAGAATGTCTGAACTGTTGTATGCTTTGGGCTATTCCCGGCGGCAGTATGTTTGATGAAATCAGAAGAGGCTCGAATCCTTGCTATTACAGGGCAAAAACCTCATTTTCTGATGTTTTTACGGCACAGTCCCGAACCTGCGGCAGGCTGTTTTTCTGTCTTTTATTTTTCGGTGATTTTTTCCATTACTGCTTTTACTGTTTTGAAATTTATTCTTTCTTGTTCCAGTCTTAGGTTTTTTCCGTATTGGTTTGTCTGCAGGGCTTGGCAGAGGGTGTTTTCTGCTTCGGTGAGGTTTGGCATGGTGCCTTTATTTGGTTTTTGTTCTTCGGCGCAGAGGCTGATGTGGGCGAGGAGTGTCTCTTCGTCCATCATTATGGAGGATGCTTGCGGGAAAAGGCCGCGGAATTGGCTCAGTATGGCAAAGCCGTGTGTGTCTATGTCTCCCCAGTAGAAGATTTTTTTGTCGGACATCCAGCCGGCGGATGCCAGGTTTTCAAAGCCGTAGCCTGCGCCGTATATTATGACTGTCTTTGCTCTTCGCGGCAGAGAGAGGAAGTTTGTGAGGTTTTCCGTCACTACTATGTTTTCACACTCTATTTCTGCCGCGGCGAAGTCATCGGATGTGAGGGTTATGTCCGACGGGGCGTTTTTGTCCTCTGTCAGCGGGGTTCGGAATCTTACTGTCAGGGGCGCTGTTTTGAAGCCGTAGCGTTTTGCAAATCCGCTTGTCCTGTTTTCGCTTTTTTCTATTGCCGACATGGGGAGAAGTGTGTCGAATATTTCCGCAAGTATGGCTTTGTTGTTTTCTATGAATTTTGTGTCTATGCCGGGCAGTTCTATCTCTCTTATGTATATGGCCGGCCTTTGGTTGGCATACAGCCATAGTGCCGTGGCTGTGAGGCTCTCCCACTCTTCGCTTTTCGCCGCCGCGGCCGCCGGTTTGCGCTCGATGTATGAGAGAAGCTGCGGACATTCGCGCTCCGTCTGCTCAATTACGGAGGCAAAGAGTTTCAGCTCTTTCGTTTGCCCCGCAAGGAAGGCGGCGTCTTCCGCGCTTTCGATGTATATTTCGGACGGTATGGTGTTTGTTCCCACTATTCTGTTGTTTACTGTTTTGTAATTTAGGGTATAGCCGCGGCCTTTTTTTTCTTTTGATGAGAGAGCAAGGCTCTCCATCCATTCGCGGACTTCTGCGAATCGGCCGCTTATTTCTGCGGAGGAGGGGCCTTTGAGTGTTATTTTAACGGGGAATATTTCTCTGCCCGAGACGAGAGCAGAGAGTATTTTGCCGCTGTCCCATATTTTTGCTGCCTGTTTTTTTATATCACTTGAGCTCGTCCACATAGCCGCGTTCTTCCTTTTCCTCCCTGTACTCTTCTATCGTGAGAGTCCTGAGGCAGGAGTTTTTGCCGTCCTCGTTGTGTATGAATCCGACGTGTTTTATGTAAGGTTCTATGATGTGTATTTTCTGCATCGGCGTTACGAGCAGTATTTGCAGGTTCATCGTCTTGAAGAGTTCGAGGGCGAACCTTGCGGATTCGTCCGAGCCGCGGCCGAAGGCTTCGTCTATCATTACGAATCTGAAGGTGCGGGCGCGCACTGTTCCCGTGTCTATGCCGAATTGGTACGCCAGGCTTGCCGCAAGTATGGTGTATGCGAGTTTTTCTTTCTGTCCGCCCGATTTTCCGCCTGAATCGGTGTAGTGTTCGTACTCTTCGTTTGTCTCTTTCCACTTTTCGGATGCGGAGAATGAGTACCAGTTTCTTACGTCCGTGACGTAGGAAGTCCAGTTTTTGTCCGCTTCCGCGCTGTCTTTGCGGCCTTTGAATTT
>CAZNYN010000023.1:1971-27663 GCA_964577295.1 uncultured Synergistaceae bacterium
TCTATTCTGAATCTGTCGTCCTTTTCGTGCCTTTTTTCGTTGTCTTTGACTTGTCCCGCGCAAGTCACGGCTTTCGGCTCTCTTCGGAAGTCTTCCAATGTGTCACAGCAGACATGGTTAAAGCGGTTTGATATTTCGCTCTCAAGCCAGTCGTAAAGGGGCGTTTTGGGCGTTATTTCGAGCTTTGCCGAGAGTGTGTTATCCCGTTCCGAGGTTCTGACGCGCCTTGTGTTGTCTTTTCTTACTCTGTAATAGACTATTCGCCCGCCTATGTGGTGCTCTTCCGCCCACTTGGTGACGTCTTTGTAATATTCGTCGGATACGAGCATAGAGAGGCCGAAGCCGTGCAGTATGCGCTCCGCCGCCCCCTCCCACCTGCGCTCCGATTCTTTGACTTTGATAAGCTCTCCGACAAAGGGGATATTCTGCGGCTCTGTGCCTATCGCCGCGGCTATTGCGTCTCTTATCGCCACTTGTCGGGATGGGATGTTTGTGCGCCTTGCGCGCAGGCTCGAAAGTTCTTCCCGCAGAGATGTCAGCTTTGTATCAGTCTCTTTTTTTGCCGACATAAATTCTATTCGCCTGTTCTGGACGGATGTGCGGCGGTTTTCGAGAGTGTTTTGAAGCTCGGGCAGGCGCGCTCTGTTGTCGGAGAATATTTCTATTGTGTCGGGGCATGGCAGGGACAGAGCTTCCGCCGCTTTCGCGCAGCTTGTGTACTCTCTTCTGTTGCGCTCTTTTTCGCTGTTTTTGCGCTCTATGATTGCGGTGAGTTCTTCTATTCTCCCGCCGCCGCTCTCTCTTATTGCGGCTTTGAGGGAGTCAGCTTTCTGCATCAAATCTTTTTTCAGCTCTTTGAGAGCGGAAAGTCTGTCTCCCAGACGCAAGGACTCTTCCGTAAGAGTTTTTATCTTTTTATCGAGCAGAGACGCTCTGTATTTTGCAAAGTATGGTTCGAGAGCTTCTATGCAGCTTTCGAGCATCGCAGTTTCCGCTTCTGTTTTTTCGTAGAGTTTGGATAACTCGTCAATGGGGGCGAGCATTTCAATTTGTTTTCGCGCCTTTACGGTGTTTGCGTGGGCATCTGTCAAATTTTCAAAGTGTGAGATTAATTTGTCTATGCGCTCCGCCACGTCAAAAGGTTCCAGCATGTGAGCGCGCACAAAGTCTGTCAGATTTCCTATGGCTTTCATTGATACAGTCTGGTGGAAGAGGTTCAAGGCCTGCTCGCTTCTTATTCCGAGAGCGCGCATGAAGCGCGGCTTGTACTTTACAAACGCGTCGAAAACTTCCGCGTTCGAGGCGCGCAGGCGTTTTTTGAGAGAGGCCATGTCGCCTCCGAATTTTGTAAAGTGTTCCGCTATGGAAAGTTCCCGTTCCGCTGTGACAAAGAATCGTTCCGGCTGGCTCTCTCCCGTCGGATTCCAGAAGACCTGTGCGAGCGTCACGGCAAGCCCTATGCTCTCGTTGTTGAAAACTCCCAGTATGACGGAGTAGCTCTCGGGCCCGCGAAGCGAGACAGGCCGCGCCGAAGTGCTCTCGCTGCGTTCGTTTTTGTAATATCCGCTGACGTAGGAGCGCAGAGTTCTCTCCTTTGCCTCAGAGCCTGCGGCTTTGTTGTATGAGGCTCTGTTTGAAGGCACGAGCAAGGTCGTTATTGCGTCCACGAGTGTGGACTTGCCCGAGCCGATCTCTCCCGTCAGAAGGGCATTTTGCCCCATCATGGGAAATGTCCATATACGCCCGTTGAAAGTGCCCCAGTTGTAAAGCTCAAACCGTTCGAGCCTGAAGCCCGCGGCGCTCTCATCCATTATGAAGTCAAGGTCGTTCTGCATGTTTTCGGGCATATTAAAGAGTGCCTTCGCCGTTTATGTAATCCCTGTATTCTTCGAGCTTTTTATCAAACTCCGAGAGCCACTGGGCGTTGACATAAGCCTTGATTATCCGCTGAACCTCGAAATTGCGGCTGTCCTTGAGCCTGTGCAGAAAGCCCAGCTCCTCGACTTTCGCCATATAGCTCTCTATCTTGTCGACAATTCTTGCGTCGTTGGTGTTATCCGGCAGGAAGGTGCGCATCATCCTGACAATTTCATCGCTGCTCATGACAAGGCGCGCCTCTCCCTGAGCTTCGGATTCCGCCATGCGCCTGCGGAGCAGAGCCGTCATCAGACTGACGTGAAAGGTCAGCTTCCTGCGCGGAATGAGCCGCGGAATTTCGTTGTCCTCGTCGGAAACATCGTCGCCTATCGGGTAGCGCAGATATGCGAAGCCCTCAGCCTCGTCTATGCAGACCATTATGCCCAGCACGGAAAAGTGGTCGCATATAAGCCCCTTCATATTTATAATAGAGCGCCAGATTTCGTCCGACTGCTCCTTATAGACTACGCCTCTGTAGAGAGCAATGAGGGCGCGCGAAAGAGCCTTTTTATACTCATCGTCAAGCGGCGCTCCCTGACCGGTTTTCAAATCATTTGCCATAAAAATTCTCCTTCGCAGAAAGCTTATCTATTATCAAATCAGGCCGTGCGCAGGAAAATCACGGTCGGAATCTTCACTTTTGAAAAATACCCGTCCTCGCTGAGCCATGATATCTCTTCATACGACGTTTCATTGAATATCGAACCGCGCTCTGCCGCAATGCTCATATAAGCCAGCACCTCCGCGAGTCCGCGCTTCGGCGGGTACTCGGCGAGCACCTCCGACAAAGTCACTTGAGAATCGGTGCGAAGCATCCTCTCCACACGCTCCGCAAGCAGCCCCTTATCCACATAGACACTTTCAAAAAGGGCGGCCGCATCAAAATCATCTATCGCTTCCGCAATATCGTCGGAATCTATGACACTCTTTGAGGTGGGGACAAAAAGAGGACGTTCCATGGTCAGATTTACCGAGACGGAAGTTCCCTCAAGCTCCATAAAGTCGGATGGCGGCGGAGTTTCGCGGATATCTATCGCGTTCTTCTCTATGCTGTGAAGAAGCTCCGCAATTCTCTTATTTTCAAGCCTCACCTTGCTGCCCAAAAAGTGGCTTAGCTGAGCGGAAAGAAGCCGTACCATGTCCATGGTGTGATAACTCGCGTCGAGCCACCTGTCGCATATGCGCCTCAGATTTTCGTCGTGATTTATCTCCCGCACCTGCTCCATATCGACAACACGGCGCACCAGAGCTTCGATTTCCTCCTGTTTTTCCGGCGATGTCAGAAACTCGTTGAAGGCACGGAAGCTCCGCCCCTGGTCGGAATCGTTTATAGCGTCGTGAGCGCCTATGATTTCCTCCAAAAGTTCGCCCTTGCCCTCATCCCACTTGGCAATCTTCTCCCTTACGCTTCTGTCCAAAACTCTGAAATTCTGCTCAACCTCGCGAAAATCTCCAAGCAGTTCGCGCGACATGGCGGAAAACTGGAGAAACCTGTCTCTGACTGCCGTATCATCCAGCATTGCAAGCTCTCCGCGCTTAATGTTCTCAATCTGCGCGTCTATCTCGTCCCTGCGCTTTTTAAGCTCCTCTATGCGCACTTCCGGGTCGCTCTCCACGCCGGAGACCATTTGGCGCAGAAGCTCAAAGATAGTTTTAAGGCGCGACTCAGTGCCGATAAAATACCCGGACGAGAGAGACACAGCCCACATGACGGCCTTTTCCGCATCCGGCGTCATGTCGTAGTGCGGCTCGTCCGAACCGGTGGGGTAGAAGCGCCTCAGCCAGCCTTTATCGGGCGATGCCCAATCTTTGAGATAATCCTGCGCGGTGCGAGTAAAAACATCGTCGGAACTCATCTCGCGAAGGGAAAAAAGTTCATCCTCCAGCTTCTCCGCAAGGTCGGGCTCGGAAATTTCTCTATAATTATTTTCGATAAAAATTTTATTCAGGAAAGATATGACAAGAGGGGCATAGTCGGCGGCAAGCAGCTTCCACGCCGAATTTCTCTTTTTCAAATCACAAACAGAATCATAGTCCGCTCTCAGCATATACGAACCCCCATAAGCCATATAATTTGATTGTAGCACGATAGGGATAGTCTTTAAAGGACGAACTTCCGCGGTACATCGGAGCATCCTAAAAACACAAACGCCGGGTGAAGGGGCCCGACGTTTGTGTTTTCCTAGAGAGCCACTGATTAAATGCACCATCCGCATCATAGGCAGCCACAGTCTGTGGCTCCAACGTATTGATATACGCCTCCGCCCCAGACTGTGACTGCCTATTTCGCGGCTGGTACATCTAATCAGCGGACGATACGTTGGTGATGTTTTGCAATGATTGATTTAATCAATGTTTTTCTATATAACGGTTGTAAGAGGTTTTTATACTACGTTCGGCTCTACTATCTTTTCGCCGCGTTCAAATCTGCGATAGTCCATAATTGTCGGGTCGAACGGCGGCTTTGATCCGTTTAAGAGAGCCGCCATTATCTGTCCCGCTACGGGCGCGAGCATGAAGCCGTGGCCCGAGAAGCCTGTCGCATGCCAGAAATCCTTGACATCTGTCTCGCCGAGAATCGGAGCTGCGTCAGGCGTCATCTCGTAATGTCCCGCCCACTGACGGACAACTCTTATGTCCTTGGCGCGCGGAAGCATCTTCAAGATTGTTCTTGCTATGCTTGCCACGGAGTGCGCCGTTGCCGTGTAGCCCAAGAGAGGCTCGTGCGAGGGGCTCTCTCCCGCTATGATGGAACCGTGCGGACGCTGCTGGATGTAGTAGTTTCCGCTGAAGCTCATAAGCATCGGGGGGCACACGCCGGGATCTACAGGTTCGGTGATGAGAATTTCGTGACGTTCCGCCCAGTTCGGCAGCTTGATTCCCGCCATTGCGGCTATATCCTGAGCCCAAGAGCCTGCGCAGTTGATTACGGAGCCGCAGGATATTGTCCCGTGGTTTGTCTTAACTCCCGTAATCCTTCCGCCTTCCACGTCAAGTCCGAGAACTTCCGTGAACTTGCAGAAAGTGACTCCGTAGCGCTTTGCGGCTTCCTGGAATGCAAATGTTGTAAGGAACGGGTCTGCGTGTCCGTCTCTGCTGTAGTAGGTGAATCCTATTGCATCGTCCACCGCTACGCCCGGGCATATCTCCTGAGCTCTTTTAACATCCGTGAAAGCTTCCGTCATAATGCCGAGACTGTGCTGGAGCTCTACGTTCTTCTGGAACTGAGCCCATTCTTTTTCTTTGTATGCAACGAGGAGGTAGCCGCCCTGATTAAGTCCTGTGGGCAGACCGAGCTCTTCGTCGAGATGCTCGAATGTATCGAGTGTGGAAAGAGCCATGCGGCAGTTCAGTTCAAGTCCCCACTGAGCTCTTATGCCCGCTCCGCAGCGTCCTGTCGAACCGGAGCAGACTGTGTTCTTTTCAAGAACGACTATATTCTTTCTTCCTGACTTTGCAAGATAGTACGCGGTTGCGACTCCTACACCGCCGCCGCCTATGATGACTATATCAGCTGTCTTTGGGAAATCCATTCTCCGCACCTCCTAATCTGCATCTTCAGCCAGCAGGCTGAGCTTAATCGGCTTCACGGGAGGTCTGATTGTTCCCGGAGAGAGTTCTGAAAGGGGCTGTCCCGTGGCTTTGGCTATCTCGCGCAGTATTATGTCGCGGCAGCCGCGTCCCTGACATGGGCCCATTCCTATGCGAAGTTCTCTTTTGAGTTCGTCGAAGGTGTCATATCCGCGCCCTATCCATTCGCGGATTTCGTCTATTTCAATCTCTTCACAGCGGCAGATTATGTTTGCCATAGTTAGCACACCACCTTGATTGCGCGGATTTCTCCCGCAAGTTCTTTGGGAACTATTACACTGATAACCATTGTGCTGTCTTTCAGAGGTTCCGTTACTGCGAATATCTCTCCGTCCGCCACAGCTTCGCCCATTCTGTTAAGGCATTTGACCGTGTCTCCCTTGGCAGGTACGGGAAGAAGTTCGTAGGGCATTTTTATTACAGCCTTATCCGCGCTGTATGTGAGATCTACTACAAAGCAGGCAAGTCCGGGGCACTTCGCAACGCAGAGGCCGCAGCCTGTGCACTTTGTATAGTCTATAGAAGGAGTGTCGTTGATATCGGCAAACGGAAGCACTGCGCCTGTCGGGCAGCTTGTCGCGCACGGATTGCAGGGAATGCGCTTCGGGCATTCGATTACCACATAGCCGCCCTTTTTATTCTCCCATGCTTCCTTCGGGGGGAGGACTGCTCCGGGGATGCCGGTCTCTGTGAGGATTCCGCTGTTGAAAAGTTTCTCTTTGTCACATGTGCAGGACATTTGTTATGCCTCCCATCCGTTTACAAGAACTTGGGATATTCCCGCTCTTATCTTGTCGCCCACTTCGCCGGAACGGAGGTGTTCCAGTCTGGTGCGGTAATCGTCTATCTTCTTTTCCTCGACTGCGCAGCCGAGAGCTTTCGCCGCGCTGTATCCGGCAACTCTTCCCTCAACCATAGCCGCCGATGCTTCTTCTATGCCGCTTGCGTCTCCCGCAACCCAGAGGTCGGGGTTCGAGGTGCGCATTGTGCTGTCTCTGAAGGGCACATATCCGCAGAGCTGGGGCACATACTGCATCTTTGCTCCCGCCTGCCAGAAAAGTTCTGTTGTCGGGGTGAGTCCGACTGCCATGCAGATGATGTCGCAGTCGATCTTCTTGGGCTCGCCTATGAGGCAGAAATTGTCGTCGAGCTCCTGTATCACAGCTCCGTCGATAACGTCTGTTCCCGTGGCTTTGACTATGGTGTGTCTCAGAAGAATGGGAATACCGAGGCGGCGTATCTTTGCCGCGTGCACCCAGTAACCGCCTATTTTGGGCATGGCTTCGACAACGGCCGCTATTTCAACTCCGGCCTGGCGAAGCTGGTAACTGACTATAAGGCCGATATTGCCTGCTCCGACCATGAGGACTTTCTTGCCGGGGACAACTCCGTATACATTCATAAGTGTCTGAACCGCGCCCGCTCCGTACACTCCGGGAAGGTCGTTGTCGGGGAAGGGAATAAGTCTCTCCTGAGCTCCGGTGGCGACTACAGTCTTTTTCGCTTTGATTCTGTAATAATTCTCTTCGCCTTCCATAGCCGTGAAGATTCCCTCTTCGGGATAGTAGCCTGTGACTGTTGTGTTGCAGTTAATCTTTATCTTGTCTCCGAGGTCTTCTATTTCCTTGAGGAGAATGTCGGCAATTTTGTAACCGCGTGTTCCCGCGTACTCGTCCTTGCTTCCGAAGAATTTATGTGTCTGCTTTACAAGCTGACCGCCGGGGTGAAGGTCGCTCTCTATTACCAGTACATTTGCTCCCGCTCCCGCCGCTTCCGCCGCAGCGCAAAGTCCCGCCGCTCCGCCGCCTACTACGAGGAGGTCTGTCTCTATGACTTTCTTCATCTCACGCACCTCCCGTTATGCCGTCTTAAGCGGAACGAGTCCCTTGCCGTGCTGGGTCTCGACTTTCATGCCTTCTTTAAGAGGTGTGACACAGGTTCTGATGTTCGGAACTCCGTCCACCGTCATAAAGCATGAGCTGCATTTGCCTATGGCGCAGAAGAAACCGCGGGGGCGCTTCATCTCAGGTGTTATCCTGTAAATGTGCACGCCGTTTGCGTGGAGCGCCATAGCGATAGGCTCTCCCTCGTATCCCTTGAGAGTCTTGCCGTCGAAGATGAATTCAACCTCTCTGCCATGTTTGAACTCCAATATCGGATGTTTCTGAATAAGTTCCATGACCTCTCTCCCTCCCTGTTCTCCCCGTCGGACGAAGCCGCCGGAATTTAGTTTTTAGGATAGACAAAATTTTGATGGGTTAAAACAAAAAATTAATTGAGCGACAATATTTTGATTCTCACATAGAATATTTTCAATCTTTTTTGAAGTTATGTCAAGTACATTTATTAAATTTATCACAAGTAACCAAATTGTTATATTTTTCACTAAATATTTTCAGACTCTTTCTGCTGCACATTTCTGATGTAAGAGTAGATAGTGTACTTTGTGTTGCCCATTTCCTTGGCGAGCCTGTCCACAGAGCCCTTCAGCAGGAAAAATCCCTTGTCGTGCAGCTCCCTTATCACGTCCTGCTTTTCCGACTTTGAAAGATAGGCGAGCGGCTTTCCTATTCTGCTCTTTACCAGTGTGAGAGAGTCTGTGACCACCTCTTCGAGATCCTGAGCAAACCATTCGCGCACCGGTGCGGGAAATTTTTCCTGCTTTTCCGTTATGGGTTCGGGAATGACGTCGGGGTACTGCTCCACGCTCTCCATATCTAGGTGCAGAATGCTTTCGATAAGCTCCTGAGCTGCCACAGCCTTGCTTATGTCATAGTTTATGCAGAGAAAGCCGATAACCTTCTCGCTCTCGTCTCTGATAAATATGGCACTGCACTTTATAAGCTCTCCGCGGTTGTTCTTTGCCAGATAGTTGAAGATGCCCTCTTTGCCCTTGTACTCGTCCGACTGGAGCATATACAGGCCGAAGTCAGTCATAGGCCCTCCCGTAGTGCGCCCCGTGACATAGCCGTTCTCACACATCACAAGGGAGTGCTCAGGCATGGAGACATCGTGAAGGTTGACCTCATAATCCTTACCCAGAATTTTTGCCAAACCGCGAACTACGGGTTCTAATATTTTTAATTTTGGATTCATTTTATAAACCTTTGACATAAATTCACCTCCTGCGTTTCCAATAGTCTACACTAAATTATCAGACAAAGAAACACTTTTTTGACGAAAACCGCAAAATTTTGTAAAAACGCCATTTCGCCGCAGGAATCGCAAGATATAAAGACAAAGCGAAACAGCATTTTGCTCCATTGCCGCGCACCGCGGGGGCGGGGAATTTATGATTGCATCAGGGCAAAACAAACAGCAAAAAAGCCCGCACCGAAGGCGCGGGCTCACTATTTCCGCAAAAGCGCAAAAGCTGAAAACGGGCAGAAATCGCTCTCTGCCTGAGGATTTTTTATTCTCTGTCTTCTCGCCTGAAGGGTATTCCGAGTGCCGCGGGCGCGCCGAGCAACCGGCCTTTTCCCGCTTTGACGGAGACTGCGGCGAGGACGATTATTGTCATTAAGTAGGGAAGTGTCATAAGAAGAGAGGTGGAGAGTGTCGAGCCCATTGCCTGGAGACGGAGCTGGAGAGCTTCCACTCCGCCGAAGAGGTATGCTCCGCATGCGACTCGCATGGGGTTCCAAAGCCCGAATATGACCAGCGCGACTGCTATCCAGCCGCGTCCCGATGTCATGCCTTCGATCCACATCTGGGCATAGACTACGGAGAGGTAGCCGCCGCCAAGGCCCGCAAGTCCGCCGCCTGCGATGCAGTAGAAGTATCTGATTGCCGTGACGGGAAGTCCCATTGCATCAGCCGCGCGGGGATTCTCCCCCACTGCGCGCAGGTTGAGGCCGTGCGAGGTGCGGAAGAGGAACCAGCAGAGGAAGGCTATGAGTATGAAGGAGAAATAGACCATTGCGTTGTGGCGGAAGAATATCGGCCCGACAAATGGTATGGAGGAGAGGAAGGGAAGGTTCCACGCTGTGACACCCTGGATTGTCTGTCCTATTACCTTGCGTCCCATGAGGGCGCTTAAGCCGTAGCCGGTGAGCACCATTGCAAGTCCGCTGACCACTTGGTTGCACATCATTGTGATGCAGAGAAAGGCGTGTATCACGGTGATAAGGCATCCTGCGCCGAATGCCGCGGCAAGCCCTATCCAGGGATTGCCCGTGGCGTGTGTCACGGCGAATCCCGCGTATGCCCCCACGAGCATTATGCCCTCAAGTCCCAGGTTCATAACTCCAGCGCGCTCGGAGAGCACTTCGCCGAGGGAGGCGTAGAGTACGGGAGTTCCGCTTCTGACTGCGGACGCTAACACAACTGTTAAAAATTCCATTATCCTTCCTCCTTGGGTGAAGTTTTATCCGGGGAGCTTTCTCCGCCGCTGTCAATTCGCACTATTGTGATTTTGAAGCGCGACCATGTTTCCGCCGCAAGTATGGAGAAGAGTATGAGCCCCTGCAGAATCTGGAGGCTCGCAAGGGGCAGCCCCATGACTATTTGAAGTGTGTCGCCTCCGACCAGAAGCACTCCCATCAGGAATGCGACGAGAGGCACATATATCGGAGAGAGGCGCGCCAGCCATGCCACAAGGATGCCTGTGTATCCGTAGCCCATTGAGAAGCCGCGGCTCATTCTTCCGTGAAGCCCCGCTATCTCTCCCATTCCCGCAAGGCCCGCAATCGCTCCGCCTATGAATGTGACAAGGAGGATGTTTGCCGCTATGTTGATGCCAGCATATCTTGCGGCGCGAGGGTTGTCGCCTATTACGGCTATTTCATAGCCCCATTTGCTGCGTTTCAGTATGAGATGAAATATTACGGCGATTGCCAGAGCGACAAAGATGCCGCCGTGGATGCGCGTAGTTCCGAACACCCAGAGGCGCGCGGCTTCGGGGAAGTTCGGAGTGAAGGGAAATCCCATGCTCATAGGGTCTTTCCACGGGCCGTAGATGAAGTATTCGCTGAGGTTGATGCCTATATAGTTCAGCATAAGAGTCGTAATTGTCTCGTTGACGTTCCATTTTGCCTTGAGGACTCCGGCAATCATGCACCAGAGGCCGCCGGCTATTGCTGCGGCTAAGAACATGAGCACAAACATGACGGGCCAGCTGTCGACAAAGCAGTAGCGCACAACGGCTGTTGTGGCGATAGCTCCGAGGCAGAGCTGCCCTTCCGCTCCGATGTTCCAGATGAGCATCTTGTAGCAGATAAGTCCGCCCAATGCGGTCAGTGTCAGAGGAATCGCTTTTGTGACAATTTCGCTTAGGCCGTATGTGCCCCCGAGCGCGCCTTTCAGCACTTCACAGTACGCTTTTATCGGGTCTACGCCGAGACAGGCAAAGAGGACACCGCCGATGAAGAGGCCGAATACCACGGCCGATACCGGGATAAAGACGTTCATCCATGGCGGGCTGTACATGCGCGGTTCAAATTTCAGTCGGATCATCACAAGACCTCCGTAAGGCGGGAACATTTTCAGAAATTATAACATTTTTTATGGTGCAGAAAGCAAAAGTTTTTGCGCTTGTACGTCTCCAAAAATAAAAAAGGTCGGTTCTTAAAAGAACCGACCCGTGTAAATCGTGTTGTGATCGTTTATTTGGGGATTGTGCCGTCTACGCCTTCGACAAACCAGCTCATTGAAAGCATCTCGCCGTCATTAAGCGATTTGCCCTTGGGAACTGCAATTTTGCCGTCCTGACCCTTGATGGGGCCTGTGAAGACATCCCATTTGCCGCTGAGGATATTCTGCTTCTCTTTGGCTACGAGGTCTTTTGTCTTTGCGCTGACTGCTTTGCCGAACGGCGAGAGGTCAACCATTCCGTCCTTCATGCTCCACCAAATCTGCTGTGACTTCCATGTGCCCTTTGCGATGGCCTTTGTGGAATAGTCATAGTACTTGCCCCAGTTCCATACGGGTGTTACGAGGTGACGTGTGGGAGCGTATTTGTCCATGGGTGTGTTGTAGCCGATAACCCACATGCCGAGCTCTTCGGCAGCCTGGGGTGCTCCGCCTGTATCTGCGTGCATTGCGATTGTGTCGGCTTTCGCGTCAAAGAGAGCCTTTGTAGCTTCCTTTTCCTTTGCCGGGTCATGCCATGTGTAAATCCAGACAACCTTTACCTTCGCTTTGGGGTTCACTTTTCTCACTCCGAGAGTGAAAGCGTTGATTCCGCGGATAACTTCGGGAATCGGGTAAGCTGCTACATAGCCGATGATATTTGACTTTGTGGCTGCGCCTGCTACGAGGCCGGAGAGGTAGCGGGGCTGGTACATACGGCCGAAGTATGTGCTGACGTTCGGTGCATCCTTATATCCAGAGCAGTGGTTGAAGTAAACATCGGGGTACTTCTTCGCCATATTGATGACGTGATCCATATATCCGAAGGAGTTTGCATAGATAACCTTTGCTCCGTTGCGGATAGCTGTCTCCATTACGCGTTCCGCATCGGGGCCTTCGGGAACTGATTCAACTACTACGCTTTTGATGCCGGGGTTGTTCTTCTCCATCATCTTGCGTCCGATGTCGTGCATGTGGTTGTAGCCGCCGTCCGCGGCCGGGCCGACATAGATGAACGCGGGCTTCTGATCCTTTACCGGGATCGGTGCGAGCGCGAATGCCGAAGCTGCAAAAGCCATAACCAACGCTAAGGCAAGCAAAATACCTTTTTTCATAAGTACTTCCTCCTCTGATTTTGTACTGCGGTATAAATACTTCACATTTACGAAGGATATCATAATAACGTCAATTCTTCTACTCTCATAAAGAAAAAATCCACATTTTTTTTGAAAATTCCGCTCGGATGTTGGCGCAGGCGCAAAAAGCTGTTATATTTACACAGATGGGAATGGGGGCTTGACGATGACGGAAACAAAAAATGCGCTTGTTTCAATGCGCGGAATCGATAAAGTTTTCTACGGTCAATATGCGAATCACAAAGTGGATTTTGACCTCTTCGCCGGAGAGGTACACAGCATTCTGGGCGAAAACGGAGCGGGCAAGACAACCCTTATGAACTGCCTCGCAGGACTTTACACGCCGGACGGAGGCTCCATATATATAGAAGGAGAACCTGTAATTCTTTCCAACCCGAAAGTGGCTTTCGGTCATGGCATAGGAATGGTACACCAGCACTTCATGCTGGTTCCCGTCTTTACCGTCTGGGAAAACATCATACTCGGACTTAAAGACCTTGCAGTGGTTATACGCAAAGAGGAAGTCATAGCCCGCATCCGCGAAATATCCGCCAAATACGGTCTTGCGGTAGATCCCGAGGCCAAAATATGGCAGCTCTCAATAGGAGAGCAGCAGCGTGTGGAAATCCTCAAAATGCTATACCGCGGCACAAAAGTGCTCATCCTGGACGAGCCCACATCCGTCCTCACGCCGCAGGAGATACGGGAATTTTTCAAGACAATCAGAAACATGACGGCGGCGGGACACGGCATAGTCCTGATCTCCCATAAAATAGAAGAAATCATGGAAATATCGGACAGGCTAACCGTTCTGCGCAAAGGAGAGCGCATAGCGACACGCCCCGCGGGCGGAATCTCAAAAGAAGAAATTGCCAACATGATGGTGGGCCACGATCTGGAAAATATCACTCTCGGAAGCGAACGCAAAGAACCCGGAGACGCCCTGTTCGAGTGCGAAAACATCTGCCTCAAAGACGAACGCGGCACACAGGCTCTGACAAACGTCTCCCTCTCCATCCGCAGCGGCGAAATCCTGGGCATAGCGGGAGTAGACGGCAACGGACAGGACGAACTCTGCGAAGTCCTCGCGGGACTGCGCCGCGCCGAAAGCGGAAGCGTCAAAATAGAGGGGCGCGACATCACCGAAAGCCGCACAAGTGCCTTCATCGAAAGCGGCATAGGCTACATCCCGGCAGACCGCAAAGGCGTAGGCCTTGTGGCAAACATGAGCGTAGTCGAAAACATGGCTCTCAAAGACTACTCACGCAAGCCCATGGCGGCAAACTCACTCCTCCTCGACTGGAGCTACATCACAGACTTCGCTCAGAAGCGCGTCGACGAATACGACGTAAAAATCCCCTCTCTCTTCGCGCCTGTGCGCGTCCTATCCGGAGGAAACCTGCAAAAACTCATGCTGTCACGCGAAATATCCGAACGCACAAAAGTCATAATAGCGATGCAGCCCACATGGGGACTCGACGTGGGAGCTGCGGAATTTGTTCACAAGAGGCTCATTGAGGCAAGAGAAGCCGGAGCGGCAGTCCTCCTAATATCCAAAGACCTGCAGGAACTTACAGCAATCTCCGACAGAATAGCGGTAATGTACAGCGGAGAAATAGACGGAATAATAGACCGCCCGACAAACAGCGACATAGAAAAAATCGGGCTTCTGATGGCAGGAATAAAACAGTAAGATACAGAGCAAAAAAAATCCCAACCGATAAAAAAAGCACCGAAGAGACGAAAAACGTCAAATCGGTGCTTGTTTGTTATGGTAAGCTCTGCTTCCTAAGCTTGTTTTGATGGCAAAGCCGGCAGAAGCTAATACATCTTTCCGATACAACCTTCGGCTATCTGACGGACTCTGCCGGAGTGTACAAGATCCCGGGCCCATTCCATGTCGGGTGAAATGTAGTGGTCGTTCTCCATGAAGGGAGCTTTTTCGCGCACCGCTTCGCCTATTGAAGCCGTTACTTTTGATAAAGGCAGATCTTTCCTGCTTCTCAGATCCGCTGCTTGAATTGCTGTAAGCAGTTCATTGCCTATGACATATTCCGCAAGCTTTACAACTTTATAAGCCTTCATTGCAGCGTTGTATCCCATGCTGACATAATCTTCCTGGAAGGCGCAGGTGGGAATCGAGTCTATGGAGGCAGGGTGAGATAGGACTCTTATTTCCCCCATGATGCCTGCGGAAGAGTACTGGACTATCATATAGCCGCTGTTTTCTCCCGGAGCGGCAACGAGGAACGGAGGAAGTCCGCTTACATGCTCGTTGACCATTCTGTCTGTTCTGCGTTCGGAAATTTTGCAGAGGTACGCCATTGCGATACAGATTGAGTCGCTCTCTATTCCCACAAAGCCGGAGTCACTGTTGCAGGCGCTGATTACATCGCCGCTTGGATGAATTATCGGGTTATCATCGCAGGAGTTCATCTCGACCTCTATTGCAGCTACCGCGTCATTGACGGTTTTCCGTGAGGCTCCGTGGGCCTGGGGAACACAGCGCAGGGAGAGGGCGTCCTGAAGATGCTTGCCGCCTGTCTCTTTTAGAAAATCGCTGTCGGAAAGTATTTCTCTTACATGTTTTGCGCTGAGAGCCTGCTCTTTGTGCGGTTTTACCTGCATGACACGTTCGTCAAAGGCTGCTAAGTTCGCCGTTAAAGCCTCAAGAGTGCAGGAAGCAACCGCATCCGCTGTTGCCACAAGGTTTCTTGCGTCGTAAGCTGCAATGGCTCCCATTGCCGTTATTGATGTACAGCCGTTTACAAAGCACAGCCCCTCTTTGTAGGAAGGAATAAATGGCTTTATGCCTGCGCGTGAAAGAGCTTCGCCTCCGTCAAGCAGCTCATCTTTGTAGTAAGCTTTGCCGGAACCTGTGAATACGAGTGCCGCATGGGCTTCCGCGTCCAGATAGCCGACCGAGCCGTGAATCGGCACCCAAGGTGTTACATCTTTATTTAAAAGCTCGGCTATAACCTCAAGAGACTCCATTTTTGCACCGGATACACCGGAACCCACATTTGCCAGCATCATAAATAACATCGCGCGGACAACTTCTTTTTCCATCGGCTCACCTACTGTTGTGCAATGTGTAAGCATGGTGTTTTTCTGATACTTTATGGCCGCTTCCTCTGGGATGGCTCTCTTTACATTTTCACCAAGTCCCGTCGTGATTCCGTACATGCGTCTCTTTTCGCTGACAAACTTGTCTACTAAAGCTCTGCACTTGTTTATGCGGTTTCTGTATTCATCGCTGAAGGAGACCTTCGCTCCGTATCTTGCGGCTGCTATGAGGTCTTCAAGGCTTACTGCACCGCCTAAGATTACCTCTTTGATATCTTTTGCCTCGTGGCTGTTCATAATTTTCCTCCCCGGTTTTTTCTATAAAGTTTAAAAAGTTCTTTTAACCATGCAGTCATCTGCGGCAATGGGTATGTAGAAGACTTTTGCTCCTTCTTCGGGCTGTCCAAAAAAGGCTATGTGGTACGGACGGTATATGCTCTTTATATCCGAGATTTCAAGCGATACAGAGCCGCCCACACGCCTTCGTAAAATTTTCCGCGCAAGCACGTTTCCGCGCAGTGTGAAATCTTTATCGGAAAAATCGGAATACTGGACAGATTCTTCCGGAACGTCAAGCTCCACGGCCTCGACGCCTCTGCTGTCATAATATGCAACTCCGCATGTTGAGCCGTTGCCTATCATTTGAATTTTGCTGCCGCGCTCGGACGAACCTTTTCTGAAAATCTTGTCGACGACAGAGGGTTTTCTTATGATATCGAATGTCATAAGCCTGTTTTCTATGAAAATGGTCTTCATCACAATTTCATCCCGCCGTTTGCGCAGGAATATTCTTGCGAGAAAACTCTTTCTGCGCGCTTCTTTTTCGGCTTCTTCAACGCTTTTTTTCACGGAAAAGCAGTTTATGAGCATATAATTTCACACTCCCTCTTGATTTTTAAAATATGCGCCGCTACTTCTTTCCGGCTTTAATCGAAAAAGATATAACCTGTACTATATATTTAAGGAATATCAAAGTGGTGACGAGCATCGCTCCGTATGGTATCAATCTGCCGAGCACTATATCTACATCGTTAATCATACTGTAACCTATGACAACGGATTCAACCACAAAGCAGATGCATAGCAGTCCGTCAATCCCAATCCAAGATATTTTAAGATCGCTTTTATCCTCTGTTGAGTTTATATTCTGATTTTCCATTTGACATGCCTCCTAGCATCTTACAGATTTATTGTCGTAACCTGTGTCTTCGCCTATCTTGCTGCCTATTACCCAGAAGATAAACGAGAGCGGCAGGGATACAAGTATAGGTTCAAGAGCTCCGAAGCTTTCAGATATCGTGATTGGGTAAAGAGAGAGCCATGCGAAAGAGATACACCCTGCGCCCATGGAGAGCAGCCCCGCCGCCTTTGTCTTCTTGCCGTCATACATAAGAGCCATCAGCACTGGGACAAAGCCTGTTGACATCCAAAGGCTGATTAGGAATACAAAAGCGTCGTAGACAAGAGTAAATCTAAATGCCAGGCAGAGTCCGATAAGTCCGAGAATACCTGCTCCGATGCGGCTTAGGTTTACCAGCTTCTTATCGCTTATCTCTTCCTTATCGAACATTCTTGCGTAAATATCCTTTGCGAGAGTTGTGCCGCCGATGAGGTAGTAACTGTCAAGAGTTGAAATTATAGCTCCGAAGAGTCCTATTATAAAAAAGGCTCTTACTCCAACAGGCAGATTTGAAAGCACCATCTGCACATATGAAAGCTCGGGCTGTGCCCCAGGATATTTAACATGTACGGCCATGCCCGCCATATTTGTCACAGCGTCAAAAAGCAGCCAGAGAGAGAAGCATGTGAGCATAGCCCTGCGCCCCGTCTTTGCCGTGTTGCTGGCCGAAAAGCGCTGATAGAAGCTCGGGTCGGCATAGACATTTATGCAGAGCAGAATTAGCATTAAAGCTTTTGTGAAGGTCATTCCTGCGACAGGGTGTGTGAATGAGGGGCTGTCCGCTGTAGCTGCTCTTATGCCTGCCATGCCTCCGACACTGTCATATATCTGAGGGAAAACCATACAGACACTTGTAAGCATGAAGAAGAAGAAAATCATGTCCGTAACCGCGACTCCCATAAGACCGCCCAAACATGTCAGCAGAATAGTTAGGACAAAGATAAATATACCGAGGTATATCTTGTTGGCTCCCCATGCGGCCTCTCCGATAAAGCCTGTTGCAGTGATTTCACCTATCTGAGAGCAGTACATGAAGAGAAATATCGATGCGATAATAGCCGCAGTTTTGCCGTAGGCGTGGTGTATAACGTCGGGAATGGTCACGTCAGAACGTACATGAATGCGCGGCCCGACCCATAGAGCGAGGGGGAATCTTACTGCATGGGCTCCTATCGACCATATAAACCATGTCGCCATACCGAAGACAGACGCATAGCCTATTGTTCCTACGACTCCGACTCCGCCGTACCATGATGCAACCAAGGTTCCTACCACAAGAGACCAAGGCAGACTGCGGTTCGCCAAATAGTAGCTCTCCATGTCGGTTATTGATTTTGAGAAATAATATCCGATTGCAAGCACTGCGATTACTGTGAAGAAAATTACAATATTATCAATACCTGTTAACATTACCAAAACACCCCTCACATTACAGTTTTTGTATAGAAATGGCCTTTACCGGGCAATGGTTTTTACATATAGTGCATCCCCAGCAAGCCTTTTCGTCAAATACAATCATCCCCTCCTCACGCTTGAAAGCATTGAAATTACATATCCTTGCGCACTTGCCGCAGTTAATGCAGGACTCCTTATCCCACAGAATTTTATATCTCTGCTTCGGCCATATTCCCTGTGTCCCCAGAGTTTTTGAAGCTCTTATCGGGTAGCAGCAGTCGCCGCAGCAGCTGCACACCGCACTTGCGTCTTCGGATGTGTGCATCAGTCCGCTTTTGTCCGCCAGAACGGTAAGGTCTATCGCTTCCTGTTTTGTCAGCTCTTTTCCGTGTCCCCGATCCCACTCGGAATTTATCCCCCTGCCGAAAAGCATGCACACATTGCGAGGCTTGTCACATGCCATTGCTACACTTTTACAGTTGCAAGGAACTACATAGGGAGCGAAGTCCAGGGATTTTATCAACTCCACAGTCTCTTCAAGAGTGTAAAAATATGCGTTTTCGATGAGCCCTTCTTTAGATGCAAGAGCTTTTTCAAGGCGCGGGCGTGCGCTTTCTATGTATTCGTTCACATACCACTCATCGATACTTTTGCGTGCTTCCTCCGGGATTGACTGCCACAGCTCAGGTTCATACTGCGCAAAAAAGGCAAGCCTCGTGTAGAAAGACGCAGGTCTGTATAGGAGCTCATCGCCCGGAGCTTTATTCAGAACTCCGCGCGAGTAAGATTCCTTTATGAAATTGCCTGGATCTGATTTGGATATACAAGCCACAAGAGAAGACAGTTCCTGAAATTTATAGATTCTATCTTCCATGGTGCAAAGCAGGCTTATCTCATCTTCCGTAAGGAAGAGCTTAATATAGGGAACAGCAATCGATGGTATCTTGAAAAGTGCTACTGCGTCTGAAAACATTCTGCATCACCTCATTAATTTTTATAAGCACATAGTACAAGTAAAAAATCAGGTGCACATAAAACAAAATATTGGGTAGTCAGAAAAAAGTTTGGGGTTAAGTGTTACATGTTACATGCAGCATGTAACATAAATTATGTTATACTTGAGAAAATATTTTGTCAAGTCCTAAAAGGGAGAATAGAGATGTCATATTTTCATAACGAGTCGCTTCGTAAAAAACTCTATGATTATATAAAAATGAAAATAAATTCCGGTGAGCTGAAACCCGGTGATCCCATAAACCAGAAGGAAATCTTTGAAGAGCTGGAAATCAGCCGCACGCCTTACAGAGACTGCATGATACAGCTTGAATCCGAAGGGCTTGTGAGAATAATTCCGTGCAGGGGCGTTGTTGTACGTGAGCTCTCCATAGATGAAATAATGGAGGCGCAGGAAGTCGGTGCGGCACTCGAAGGAATGGCTTATCAGCTTGCTTTCTACAACGCCAGAGAAAAATGCATAGCAACCCTCGAGGAGCTTATGAAAAAAGCGGAACAATGCTTTCGTAACAGTACTCCCATTCCTCAGGATATGAATATGGAATTTCACATGGTCGTTCTTAATCAGTGCCCCAATAAGAGTATCGTTGAACAGCTCATCAAAATGAGAGAGCGTATATATGATTTTCCCCAGAGAAATCTCGTCCCCCTCTTAAAATGGGAGAAAGTATTCTGGGGAGAGCACGGACAGCAGATCAAAATATTAAAAACAGGCACGGCCGAGCAGTTTGGAGCCTTTACCCGTGATATTCATTGGAATCCCCGCGGAAAATACGAGTATTGGGAGACTCTTTTTGGAGTAAAGGCCGGCACTGTCGAGGTATATTTCGAGAACCGCCGCGCTTCCTGCGAATTAGACTGATTAGCTGCAAATGGTTACTATTCCTCTGTCCGCATCTAATGTGCATATAGTTCCGTCCGATATATTTTTGTAAAAATCTGCAGGCATTTTATCCACAAGAGGCATATTCATCAGAATTGCACTTGTGACAAGTATCGTGTCCGCATATTCAACAATCATTCCCTTCGGGCTCTTGCCTTTCTGCATAAGCTGATAAAGTCCGTCGAGCTGTACACACGAACTTCCCTTTCCGCCAGGAAATACAAGTATCTTCCCGGATATGTCCCTCCCGAAGATGGAATGTCCTTCTTCGGTAAGCTTTCCCGTAGAAGGTTCACATAGATAAAAACAGATATCATCAGCAGATATCAGAAGCTCTCCCTCTGTACGGCCCGATGCTATTTTGTGACATTTGTACTCTTTGACATGCATTGATTCTTCCTCCTCACAGCGCGGCTTCAAGACAGAGTTCTCTTGGCAGTACCGAAAAGCTCAGACCGCGTCTTGCAGTGTAGTAGGCGCACTTCGGAGAGTCTGTAAGCAAGCGGCGTCCCTGCAGAAATGCCAAGCATGGCTGATCAGGACAGCTATTGGGAACAACTCTGACATTGCATTCTTCCAGCTCTTTTCCCATGGGAAGAAGCAGAAGTTGGGCCGCGGCAGATGCCGAGGAAAGTATCCATATTGGAATTTTGGCTTTTCTTCCTGCAAGATATTTGTGTACGAGATTAATCTGAGAGAGAGAGTAGTGTGGACAGCCGAGAATAATGCCATCGGCATCTCGGTGCATCCCCGCATGTTTTCTGCAAGAAGCCAAAAGATCATCTTTTGTTATCGATACTTCTTTTTCTATCTTCCACACGCAGGCTAAATCTGCCTCCGGTGTGACTCCGTCTATGTGAAAAAGAGGAACCCTTCCTGCCGTGTTAAGTTCCGCGCCAAGATTTACCAGCCCTTCGGAAGTTGCTTTAAAGTTTCCCTTGAAGAGAGGAACATCATGTCCTATTTTTTTTGCGGCGGCCCAGCCAAGCATGGAAAAATCAAACTCATCATTTATCTCAGGTTCAACATTTACAATCACGGTCGCTTTTCTATTCTCTTCAAGCAGCAGACCGTAGAGAGGGGTACGCCCCACAATAGCGGCGCAGAGTGCGCTTTGAGCGGATTCCGCATTTGACCTCGCCCCAACCACAGAATTTACAAAAGCGGTTGCACTTGATTCCGAAAAAGCCACATTCTCATGTAAGAGCGGCAAATTGCCGTCAAAGTAGGGTGTGCATGTAAAATTCATTATAAAACCCATCTTCTTATAAGCATCACGGCACTGCTCCATGAGTTTTACATCAGAAGCCGATACAAATTTGTTTTTTGAAAAATAGTCAATATCAAAACCCGGGTTGACAGTAGCGCAGATACACGCCTTACTTTCGCCTGCCGCTATCTTTTGAGCAAACCACAGATCTGCTTCTTGATTGCTTAAAGAGACATGAGCCCGTGAGATGGGGACAAAGATCTCTGCTCCCATCGCTTCGCCTACTCCTACAAGTATCTCCATGGCAAGAGCCGCGCCCCTGCCGTGAGAACCGTGCAGAAGAGAGTTTTCGTACTCAGTAAGCTTCACTTTATTTCACATCCGTTCTCAGCTATGGCAATTTTCTGTAAAGCCGTCTATTGTCAGCACTTGTCCGCTGATTTTTTCTCCCGAATGTGAGCATAGGAAAAAGCACATGTCGGCGATATCCTGGGCATCAATAAATGTGTGAAGCGCCGTCTGGTTAAGATAGCCGTCTCTTACTTCCTGCGGAGTAAGCCCAAGAGCCGCGGCTTCCCGCTCGATAACTCCGTTTATGCGTGCCCCCTCAACACATCCGGGGCAGACAGTGTTAACTCTGATCTTGAATTCTCCCAGCTCAAGAGCTAAAGACTTTGTGAAGCCTACAGTGGCCCACTTCGAAGCAGAATAGGGAGTCCTCAAAGGATACCCAAAAAGACCGGCGGTAGAGCCAATATTGATTATTGCTCCGCCTCCTGCCTGAATCAAAAACGGAACGGCAAGTTTTGTGCAGAAAAACTGACTGTTAATGTTAGTAGCCATAGTATGCTCCCACGCTTCCGGTGTAATAGAATCCACCCGGCCTGTGGGACCTGCTATTCCCGCATTATTGACAATAAAATCCAACCCGCCCATACTTTGCTCCACATCATTAAAAACCCGCTGTACATCTGCATAAACAGAAACATCGGCCGCAGTGAAGCTAACCCCCGGCATCTCCGCGGCGCACTTTTCCAGCTTCTCACGCGTTCTGCTGCAAATATGTACCGATGCTCCCGCTTGGTAAAAAGTCTTTGCAATAGCTTTGCCTATACCTTCCGAACCTGCCGTAACCAAAACCTTTTTGCCTTTGAAAGTTTGCTCCATGTAAATTCCTCCACTTTGTAAGCGCTATTTTGTTCTATTGAACGGGACACAGTGTCCTATTTATTTTTAAATATGATACTAGCACTTACATCCGAGCAAGTCAAGATTTCGTGCCGACTTAATGATAAGTGTGGTATATTTGAGGGCAGGTTAAACATTTAGGAGGCTGTAAAATATGGAAATGTCAGCAATAGACAAAGCCGTAGCTATTATAGAGCTGCTTGCCTCGGCAAAAGAAGAAATGAGTATAAGAGAGCTTGAGCGCGAGTCAAACATATCAAAATCCACTATACACAGGATATTGCAGAATTTGCAGCAGCGCGGCTGGGCGGCTCAGAATAAAAACACGGAACGCTACAATATAGGCTTGCGTTTTCTATTTTTGTATAATACAGACTCCTTCTATCGCCGTTTCTCTGACACTGCAAGACCCATAATAGACGGTTTGGTAACTGCTACAGGGCAGACTGCTCTAATTTCGATCTTAGATAAAGGGGAAGGGCTCTGCATTCTTGCAAAAACACCTTCGACAATATTGCAGTATGCCGCTTATACAGGAATGCGCTTTCCAATTTATGCCGGGGCCACCGGGAAAATTTTGCTTGCCTATGCTCCCTGTGAAATAAGAGAAAAAGTTTTGCAAAGCGACAAAGTCCGTGTTGCGCCTAATACAATAACAGAAGAAAAAATTCTGCGCGAAGAGATAGCAAAAATACGCAGCGACGGATTTGCATTCAGCACAAAAGAACTGCAAAATCAAACCTCGGGCATCAGCGTACCGATACTGACCGAACAGGGGGAACTGATAGCTCAGTTCGGTATAGCCGGGCCGGCCGCCGATTTTGAGAACAGATTCTCTTCATTCCTTGAAGAAGTTCAAAACGCGGCAAAGTCATTTACATATGCGCTGAACCAAGGATAGACCCCCTCTTTTTATTAAGGGCAATCTTATCTCGCAGCAGAATTTTCGATACATCCAAAACATTAATCTTTAACGGGAAATATGAGCGCGGCAAAATAGACGGCATAACAGACCGCCCGATACACAACTACATGGAAAACAATTCTGTTATTTAATAGCAAGGATTCAAGTATAATAATATTATTGCGGAATTAAGTGCTTGTTTGAATTTCTTCAACTTTGAGTTCTTGTGTAATTAACAAGAATACTTAATTTTGTATATATATTTTACAATAATTGATTTTGCTGTATAATACGACAATTGTCAAAAATCCAACGAAAGTTGTTTTGGGGAGGAAATACTGTGAGCGCACTTTTGTTCAAACATATGACATTCACTTGACGAGTTTGCATGATGCAGGGACTGCATTATGCCGGGAATGTCGTTGTCTTGGCGGGAAATTCTGCGGCTTACGGAAGTTTACTCTCCTTTTTGTTGTTATCTGCCCGTATCTCCTAGATATCCGACTCTCCCTCAGCCTATGTCGTCCTGTTAGTAATTTCGTATAGGAGGTTCTGCAAATGCGGAATCACAGATGTGCTATGAAATTATAAAAGGAGTGTACTTATTCACATGAAAAGTTTTAAAACGTCAATCGTAACAGCGGTGCTTGTGCTTTTGGTCTTCTCGGCGGCGGCATTTGCCGATACATTTATAAATATTAGTACCGGCCCTACCGGCGGAACGTATTATCCCGTCGGTTCCGGAATAGCCAAAATATGGACAGACCACATGCCCGGCATAAAGTCGACAGCTCAGGCGAGCGGCGGTACGCGCAACAATATTCAACTGATGGAAAAAGGCAATGCCGAAGTCATTTTTGCGGACGGACTTTATTATGATGCGTACAACGGATTGGCTAGCTACAAGGGTGAACCGAAAAAGTTTATGCGCGCACTTGTGCCGCTCTATCCCGAGGCTGTACATATTGTTGTGCTGAAGGAGAGCGGAATAAAGACAATCCGGGATTTGAAGGGCAAGAGAGTTTCTGTCGGCGCGGTGGGCGGCAGTGTGACACTGACTGCGGAGGCTCTTTTTAAATTTGCGGGACTTGATCCCGAAAAGGATGTCAAGCGCGAATACCTTGGGCACAGCGAGTCTGTTTCCGCTCTTATGGACAAGCAGATAGATGCCGCCATTACGGTAGGAGCGATAGGAATAGCGAGTGTTGTTGAGCCGATGACGCTTGGCATCGTCAATCTTATTGATGTTCCCGATGATCTTGTCGCAAAGATGATTAAGCAGACTCCTTACTTTGCAAAGATGACAATTCCTGCCGGGAGCTACAAAGGGCAGACAAAACCTATTCACACATTCAGCAGCCCCAATATTCTTGCGGTCAACAAGAATGTTGACGAAAAAACAGCGTATCTAATGACCAAAACGCTCTTTGAAAATAAGGGCTACCTTGTTACTATCAGCGCGAGAATGGCCGCGATGAATCCTTCAAATGTTAAAGACATAAGAATACCTCTGCACCAGGGCGCCGCCAAGTACTACAAAGAAAAAGGGATTATTAAATAGCTTGCGGGTAGACTTATAGCAAAAATACCTCTATCATATTGTTACAAAATTTAATTTCCGGGAGGTCGTATTTTCAATGATTGAAAAGCTCGAAAACGTGACTGCGGTTGCGAAGGCGAATGTTTATTTTGACGGCAAAGTCGTCAGCCACACAATTTACACAGCGGACGGCGACCGTAAGACATTAGGTCTTTTCATGCCGGGGGACTATGAATTCGGCACGGGAGATGCGGAGATAATGGACATAATAGACGGTGTGTGCCAAGTCCGTCTGCCCGAAACATCCGAATATGTCGAGATAAAGGCAGGAGAGAGCTTCAATCTGCCCGGCAACAGCAAGTTCGGCTTCCGCTGCTATGTGCCCGTGCAGTACGTCTGCAGCTACATACCGGTAAAGTAAAAATTTCCGCGTTTTGACACTAAATGCGCCGATTGGATTTCGCAGGGAATCCGACCGGCGTATTTTTATGCTTTCCGGGCATTGGAGGCAGCAAACATTGTCATGGCGCAAATTGGACATAAAAAAAGAAAATTTTGCCAAATTATTGTCGGTTATAATACCAAAATAATAAAAAAAGTACATGCGATTCACAAAAATACATTAAATAGGGGTGCCGCACTGCTGCAGTGATTTCAGACCATATACAAGTCTGAATCTTCTCGCCTAATTATCTTAGATAAATACTGCATTTTGACAGAAACATAGTAAGTTTCAGCTCCGTAACTGCGAAAGAAAATTATTCAACTATTTTTTACAATAACTTATATTAGTTGCCGTGCACTGCAGTATATCAATTATGGGGGGAATGGCTTTATGTTAGCTTTTGTTGAGAACGCGCTCGGTACTTTGGTGGATATTTTGTGGGGCCCCACGCTTTTAATAAGTTTAATCGGAACGGGAATATGGTTCACTCTTATCACAAAATTTTGGCCCCTGAGAAAGTTCGGGACGGTATTAAAGCGCTGTCTTAACATCGGCGAGGACAAAGCCATGGCAAAGGCTCCCGGGATTATCTCGCCTTATCAGGCGGCAAGTATAGCCATAGCAGGCGCAATAGGCACAGGCAATATAGGCGGTG
>CAZNYN010000024.1:0-27190 GCA_964577295.1 uncultured Synergistaceae bacterium
AATTGCTTGTGCTACATTTATATATAAAAATGTAAAAAAATCAGGGTTTAGCTTTAAAGAGTCTGTCAACTAAACTGTGTATGGCTCCTTAATAGTAATGATTACGATTTAATCAGCTCCGCAATTTCGGGGTGTTTTAGTATGAAATACCCCAGGGCTTTGCCCCAGTTTTTGATGGGTATTGTCCATTTCTTGGATGCCTCTAGTATACCCAATGTAACTATTTTTAACGCTGACTCGTCACTCGGGAAGATTCTCCTGTTACGGGTCAGTTTGCGTAAGGACATGTTGAGTGACTCTATTGTGTTGGTCGTGTAGATGATGTTGCGGATGTCGGGCGGATACCTGAATATGGTGTTGAGGTCTTCCCATTTGCCTTCCCATTGTTTTGGTATGAGCGGATATACGGAGCCCCATTTTTCTTTGAACTCTTTGAGTGCGTCTCTTGCCGCATCTTCCGTCGGTGCGTTATATATGGCTTTCAAGTCCTGGGATACCGCTTTTTTGTCTTTGTGCGGTACGTATTTGAGCGATGAGCGCATCATGTGTACCATGCAGAGCTGTATCTCTGTCTCGGGATAGACTGTCCTTACGGCATCTGGGAATCCTTTGAGTCCGTCCATGCAGGCGACTATTATGCGTTCCAGACCACGGTTCTTTAGTTCGGTCAATACCTGTCCCCAGAAGGCGGCTCCTTCGTTTTCTGTTACCCACGCCCCAAGCAGTTCTTTTTTGCCTTCGCTGTTAAGTCCCAGTGCTATTTGAACGGATTTGTTTATGACTTTTCTGTCACTGTGTATCTTGATTACAACTGCGTCAAGCCATACTATCGGATACATTGGGTCAAGGATTCTGTTCTGCCACTTGCGGGCGTCGTCTTCCATTGCTCCTGCTATTTCAGCCACAAGCGTTGCCGATATATCGACATTGTATAGTTCTTTGATTGTTGCCTGTATATCTCTTGTGGTCATTCCTTTGGCATATAGAGCCATTACAGCCTTGTCCATTGGGCCGACTCTGTGCTGACGCTTGGGAACTATCTGCGGCTGAAATGTGCTTTTGCGATCGCGTGGTGTCTCTATTTCCATTTCATCGAAGTCACCTTTTATTGTCTTATGTCCTTTTCCATTGCGGGAGTTGCCTGAATCGCGGCCGCTTTCAGTGTTATATTCATCGTCAAGGTGATAGTCCATCTCGGCATTCATGATTCTTTCAATGGCGCGCTTGGTAAGCTGCTTAAGAATGCCGTTTTCTCCCAACAGGTCGCTTGGCTTTTCGTAGCCTTGAAGCAGCTGATCCAAAAGTTCATCGCTGATATTGTTGCCTTGTTCCTCTGTGTTTACTTTTTTACTTTTCATATCTGTGCAAGACCTCCCGTTTTTGGCGTCCTTTGGTTTAAGCATGTATGCGTTCGATTCTAGGCGCTCTGCGGAGCCCTTACACAGTTTATCTTACACCCTCCTTTTAAATCGTCTCTACGTAAATTTTCAGTTCAGGGGTTAGTGTCGTTGGTTTTGAATATTTAGAACCAAAGCCGCGTTACCCCGCACTAAGGCATTGATGAAAAACCTAAGTGATTCGTACAAAACGAAAATACACCGTTTGGGGGCTCTCTGCTTATACTTATGCGGGCAGTCCGCAATATCTTGCTCAGATACCTTACCGGAGTTGATATGGTTCGCCATACCCTTTAAGAAAATATCTCCGCTTTCGTGCAGGAAGCTGCTGCAATTTGCAGTCTTCATCATACTGACAAGACTTTTACCGTCTTGAAAGGTAACGGGAACATTGATTGTTAAACTTTGATTTATAGCAGATTGCGAATTGATATTTTCTGTTCTTTGTGATAGTGTCACAATAAGTGCATATTTTTACGAACCTCAAGACCTAAATTATTCCATTTTGAAACAAAGTCCTTTGCGTTACTGACATTTGTATATTGCTTTTTTCGCTTGACTGAGCTAAGCTTTGGTCAAGATCTCCTCCTGAAGCGCGGTTAGTATCGTTATCGAGAAGGCCGTAGGTACCGGAAGGAGATTTACTATTATCCTCCGGGTTTGTAAGTTTTCCAATATTATACTGCCAATTTCCATCTGCGTGCTTTTCTATTACCATTCTTACATTTTTATTTGCTGGCTTCTTTCTCTCCGGAAAGCTGTATATTGATAGTATTATCTATATAGTTATATTCGATAATATCTTCTTCTCCACTTTTTTTCTTGCTGCTGCAAGCTGCAAATTTATATTGTCCATTTTCGGTATATACAGTTCCAGTGTCGATCAATTCTCTCAGATATGGAAACAAATACAATTTAGCATTATTACAACGTATAAAAGTGCTTTCATTGGCTCCACGTTTCGAAAAAATACATTTTCCAGAACAGGGTTATTTACTGGTCCGTTTTTTGATTTCCGTCCTTGTCACGAACCTAAATATTTTCCAGAAATGTATAATTTGTTGGAAAACATTATTGTTATTTAGTGGAGATCTTGCTATTATGGTAGCAGTAGTACCAGTATCGTTTCGGGCGTAGAGAGCTGGGGATTGCCGGATTCGGTTTTCATCGCTCGTACTGGGAAATCTTCTCATATTAACAGTATTCTATAGTGGACCCCTTGTCAAATATCAATAATTCTCCTAAATAACCCAAATTACGCGGCAACTCTTTTTGCCTTAGCGCGCGCATAGACGCCGGCCGGTGTACATCCTACGGAGTTGTGGTATCTCTCGTTATTGTAGTAACGGATATACTCAGACAGGCGCTTCGACAGATCTCCGGCGCTTGTGAACTCATTGCAATAGAGGAATTCATACTTGAGTGTTCTCCGGAAGCGCTCTATGAATATTTGTCCGGCGCACGTCCCCTACTGTCCATGCTGATGCGGACGCTGCTGCTCTTCAATAGCCCTGCGAACTCCATGCCGGTGTATTGGCACCCCTGATCGGTGTTCATAATTTCAGGATGTATGTGCATCAGCGCGTTGCTTACAGCTGTCACGCAGAAGCTGTTGTTCAGCGAATTTGACAGCTCATACGGCATTATCTTACGACTGTACTGCATTGTCTCCTGACGCTAAGTTTTTTATTATCAGACTCTATGCAGCGACATCGCTCGTTAAAATCCATGTCCACATTTTTTTTTGAGCCAGTCAAGCTCGTAACTGAGCTTGCCGACCTGTTGAAAAAGCCGCTCTTTATCGTGTTCGAGCTCTTTGGTCTTCGAAGCCTCTTTGCCTAGCTCGAAGATAACCTCCATTCCCTCCAACGCCTGTTTCTTCCAGACGCTTATCAAGTCGCCGCCAACTCCGAACTCAGATGCAAGCTGAGCCAGCGTCTTATCTTCTTTCAGTGCGGCAAGGACTACTCTTTTTTTGAATTCAGCTGTGTAGCGGTTTCTTGTTTTTGGCATATTCTTCATCTCCTGTTCTATATTTTATTTTACCGCTTCTCTTCGTGTTAAGGAGTGGTCTTCTATCTGGGGGCCGGTATAACATTCTAATATAAGTCAGAAACTTTTACATTCATGGACTGTATTTTATATTTTCTGCTGTTTCCGTCACCAAAGAATAGACCACAAGCGGATTCCAGTTATTATCAACAATTTGTGTTTCTTTAAAAGTACGCTTAAACTGTTGTGCATTTTTTATGTCATTATTTTGTAATTTGACAGGAGAACTTTTTTCTGTTAGAGTGTGAATTGTTCCGGCTTGCAAGACTATCTGTGGGAATTGGACCCCTGCTAGATCTTGGGTTAAAGCGGAACTTCTTTTATTATTCACATAAAACATTCCGACTTCGCCTTTATTCTCCTTGTCAATCGCATTCTTCACCAACTTGGATATTGCATTTTTTATCAAAAGAAGAAGTTACTGCGTTTGCGTCTATTGTTAATCCACCCTGTCGCCCAAACCCATTTATGACAAATAGATAGTGGTCCCTTAGTTCCGTTACACTCTCCGACATACAACACGCAAATTTATCCTGCCTGATATACAAAGATTCGGCTATCAACTTAATTCCTTTCATAATAAATTAAAAATGCATAATAAACGTGATACAATTACTATACAAATTAACTTTGATTGGAGGAATCCACATGGCAAAGACAGAAACACTCCACATAAGAATAGAGCCGGAAGTAAAAAAAGATGCCGACTATATTTTCAAGGCTATAGGCATCACAACGGCTGATGCTGTGAACATCTTCCTGCGCAAGGCTATAACGGCATCAGGCTTTCCGTTTGAAGTCACGGCTCCTAAGTACAATGCCGAGACCTTGGCCGCAATGGAAGAAGCCAGGCTAATATCAAGAGACCCGAACGCAAAAAGCTATGCAAACTTCACCGAGATTCTTGACGAAATCGACAAAGAAATAGAAGAAGAGAAAACCACGGCGAAAGAAGAATGCTTAGCATGCACGAGCCATTAAAAATTCGCATAACGACACAATTTAAAAAAGATTTAAAAACGGTCAGAAAGCAGAAAAAGCCAATGGACAAACTGGACAGAATTGTCTCTGTTCTGCAAAGCAGAGGTGAGCTTGCACCCCGGTATAAAGACCACTCCCTCACTGGTAGCTGGGACGGCTACAGAGAATGCCACATTCAGCCTGACTGGCTCTTAATCTACAGAATAGAAAACGATATCTTAGTCCTTACTCTCTCCCGTACAGGCACGCACTCAGAACTCTTGGATAAATAAAAAGAGCTCCTCCGAAAAAGGAAGGGCTCTTTTGTCTGCACGTTACCTAAGTGTATAGAATTATTATAGCGGGTCTCTTTTAAAGTACCAAAAATTCTCCAAAATAACCCAAATAATTCAGCTGTGTAGCTGTTTTTTGTTTTTGGTATATTATTCGTTACCTGTCTTATATTTTACCGCTTCTCTTCGTGTTAAGTGGCGGTCCTCTATCTGGAGTCCGGTATAGTATGCTTCTTTCTGCGCTTCTCTTACGTATAAAACACGAAGCGCAAATACTATGCCGCATATTACGCCGAAAGTCATAATTAACCACAGCGGGGGAAGCATGAAATCCAGGATTCCTCCCAAAAGCAACGGAGAAGAAAAGAACCACCAAGCAATATAAGCAGATATCGGGAACAAAAAGAGGTAAAGGAAAGCCCAGCCTATTGAGATTATCTCTGAGGCGGACGTTGTGTCCTCAATTGGTACGTCAGGTTTTACCGATTCAAAGAGGTCGTTGTATTCCTTGACTATTCCCATTGCGCCACCTCCCTTGATAGCAGTATTGTAGCATATTAGATGCTGATAAAATGACTGGGATGTATCACGCAGAATATAAAGATAAAAATGCGCAAGCTCATGCACGAAAGTAGACTTATTCGCGTTCTTCCCGAGAGTAATACGGGCATAATCCCCCTCGCGAGTGGGAAGAGTTATCTTGCCGAGATGCTGCTGGTTATACGGAATACTGGCATCGTCATTGACATTGGTCAACATTTCACCTACACTCATTGTAAGAGTGCCGCTACGGGCATGGTTGCGCCCTATTTGGGAAGGTGACTGAACAGTAGCGGCACTCTTTTCTTCATAATATAACGTCATACAAATCAACTTTTTGGGGTTTACTTTTATTTCTCCATTCTTTTCTTCTGCGACCAATCGTATAACCCGATAATTTTTCCCGTCTGTCGTAATAGGAACATACAGCCTGTGAAAATATCTTATATAATTTTTCTTCTGTACCTTTCTTATTTTCTGAAATGTTGTATTAAAGGTCAGATATGTTTTTTCTATGGGGTGCTGTTTCAATCAATACAGAGGCAGAAAACAAATCTTTAAGGTTTTGTATTTCTGCATTCAGTAATGCTATGACAGGAGTTGGTAACCTCATTGCAAAAGCACTGGAGTGTACAGGTGTTTTACATTGCCTTTTATTACCTCTGTGAGAATATTTTTGTCTGCGATAGTCGTCTGCATGACGGTAACATAGTTTCATGGAATATGGGCAAAAGCCCCAACGCAAAGCTAGCTAATTTTACGCTCGATATGGCATCCAAGCATCTGACAGAAGGTCTGAGTTCTGCTGTTCCGAGGAATCCTCTTGCCGGAAATAAGGTCTCCATTGCCGTCATTTGCATTTTTTAACAAATCACGTATACTTATCTTGCTTCCCGGAGTCCGTATTTGCTCATTAAGTTGGGTATTGGCATTTATGCCATGTGTCGGACTTGCCAGGGGAGTTTTTTCTTTAGATTTGCGATCGTCAAACATAACAGAAGCATGTAAATCTTGTCTCATACGGTGTGTGCTGAGAAGTTTCTCATTGACAGGTTGTACAACGTTACCTAGAATATTTGTAAAGATTCCCGCTGTATTCCAAGAGAAAGATTCGCCGTAGCGGACTTTGCTTTTGGGCTTTGCGTTGGGAATTTCTTTTATGATGTTGGATGCTTGCGCCTGCGTATCGTGATAATTTCTCTAGTGTCTGTATTTTTGCTCCGGTAAGAAGCGGTGTTCCGGCTGCATACCCTATAAGTTTCGGTGCTGCCATTCCGACAAACAGAAACATGCCATTGCTGCCGATGCCCTGCATCACACTATCAAGCAAATTGATATCTCTGTCCTTGTAAAGCACGCTCATGTATCATTCTGTGCTACTTTCAAGAAAATCAGCAACTGAGCTGATTACTTTCTTCTTTGTAAAATTGAAAAGGGTTCAGCTCAAATGAGCTGAACCCTTGATATCTCTGGAGCGGACAACGGGATTCGGACCCGCGACCCTCAGCTTGGGAAGCTGATGCTCTACCAACTGAGCTATGTCCGCTTTCAAACATGAGAATATTACCATAAGTTGTAAATATGCGCTATACCAAAATTACTCGGAAAATTTCTTTTTGTCTGCCCATGGTTTCGGCAGTTCCCTTTTTTCGGAATCATCCGGAGCGCGCCATGACCAGCCGCCGCCGAGTGCCGTGCAAAGGTCTACCGTGGAATTTAAGTTGTCCGCGCGTGAACCTTCAAGCTGTAGTCTGACAGAGAGAAGCTGTCTTTCGGCATCAAGAAGCTCTATCTGGCTTGTCATTCCCTCTTGATACTGGTCATAAGCAAGTTTGTAGGCTCTTGCCTGAGCTTCTTCCTGTTTTGCAAG
Organism: uncultured Synergistaceae bacterium; assembly: GCA_964577295.1. GTDB lineage: Bacteria > Synergistota > Synergistia > Synergistales > Synergistaceae > CAZNYN01. Next base: position 7,113 of record CAZNYN010000024.1, read on the forward strand.
CAATGCTACGACATCGGAAGTTTTTTCTTTGCTTGTAAAGGCGTTGACTGTCTCCTGGAATGATATCTGGACTGTTTTATAATACTGAGCCCACGCTTCTTGAGCGACTGCTTCCGCCTTCTTTACCCGTGAAGACAGTTTGCCGGAGTTAAATATCGGTGCAAAGAGCTGTGAGCCTATCGACCAGCCTGTGGGTCCGGTAAACAAATTCGACGGGTCGTCAGACGGTGTACCTATCATGCCGCTGAAGCTGATTGACGGGTACTGCCCCGCTCTTGCGGAGCCTATGTTGGCCAATGCGACTTTGTAGTTCTGCTCTGCCTGCTTTATGTCAGGTCTCTGGGTGATGGTTACAGCCGGGACTGCGTTAGGAATTTCAGGATTTTTTGGCAGCTCTCCCAAATCAACTCCGCGAGGTATGTCTTTGTTTATAAATTCCTTTGGTTCTCTTCCGAGAAGCACCAGAAGGGCATTTTCGTAACGGCTTACGGCCATTTCAAGCTCTCTTGTCTGAACTGCGGATGATGCGGCAAGAGCTTCGCTTCTTCTCAAGTCAAGCTCACTGACTTTGCCATGCTGATAGCGAAGGCGCATTAGCTCCAATGTGGCCAGCTGAGACTGCAATGTTGTTTTTGCTATAAGAAGCTGTTTGTCTGCGCCTCTCAGTGAGAAATATGTCTTTGCTACCTGTGATGCCAAAGATAGTCTTACGCTGTTTTTTGCCGCTTCGGTAGCAAGTAGGTTTTCTTTTGCCGCTCTTGTACCCTTTTGCAGCTTTCCCCAGAGGTCTGCTTCATAATTGACAACTCCAAGTCCTGTTAAGACGTTTGTCTCATTGATGTTTCCATCCGCATTTCCGAGGATTTTAGACCTTGTGACGTCAAGCTGTGCGCCGAGTTCCGGACGCTGATTTGCTTTTGTTTCCTTGAAAGCGGAACGTGCCTGCTGAACTCTTGCAAGAGCCATCTCTAAATCTCTGTTGCTCCTGAAAGCTTCTTCTATGCACTTGTCAAGAACCGGTTCGTTGAATTCCTTCCACCACGGCGTTGAACTTAATATGTATTGATCTTTGGAGATAACGGCTGATGACAGAGTATCTTTTGATGCCTCCATGATATAAGCAGGCGGTAAATCATAAGATACGGGAGGTTTTATCTCCGGTCCCAAATTAACATGAAAAAATGACCCAACCAGCAAGGCCGCAAGGAGTGCGCTTGTAGTCATCTACCTCACCTCCGCTTTTGTGCCGTTTTCTGAAAGAGGAGGATTCTGTGACTCCTCTTTGTTTTTTGATGTAAGCCCCATTATCATGGAGAAGAAGCTGGGGACAAAGAATATCGCTATTGCAGTTGCAGCAAGCATTCCTCCAACAATTCCCGTACCGATGGAGTGACGGCTCGCCGCTCCCGCTCCGACGCTTAGTGCCAGAGGCATACATCCTAGGATAAACGCCAAGGATGTCATCAATATGGGTCTGAACCTTAAGTGAGCCGCCGAAGCCGCCGCTTCTTTTAACGTCATTCCGCTGTCATGCTGCATAATTGCGAATTCAACTATTAGGATTGCATTCTTTGCCGCAAGTCCGATAAGAGTGACAAGGGCAACCTGGAAATAAAGGTCATTTGAAAGTCCTCTCATCATAATTGCCAGAAATGCTCCGAAGAGTGCGAATGGAACAGCTAGGACTACCGCAAAGGGAAGACTCCACTTCTCATACTGAGCTGCCAATATAAGGAAGACCATGAGAATTCCAAGGGCGAATGCTATTGCCGTTGCGGAGCCTGTCTGCTTTTCCTGATATGCGGAACCTGTCCACGCCAAAGTGTAGTCTTCCGTAAGAGATGCTTTTGCCGCATCTTCCATAGCTTTTATTGCCTGTCCCGTAGTGTATCCTGAAGCAGGAGTTCCCGTAATTTTGGCTGCTGGGAAAGCGTTGAATCGCTCCATTGTTTCGGGCCCGGTTATTTCGCGCAGCTCAATAAGAGACTGTAGAGGAATCATGCTTCCGCTCTTTGAACGGACGAATGTGTAGCGCAAATCCTCCGGTCTGTCTCTGTACTCTGAATCCGCGGCAATGAGGACTTGGAATGTGCGTCCCATTTTGTCAAAGTCATTGACGTAATAGTTTCTGAAAATACTGCCCATAGTTGAGAATACGTCATTTAAATCGACATTCAAAGCCTTAGCACGTTCTCTGTCGAGATGAGCGTATAACTGCGGAACTTTTGTAGAATATGTTGTGCTTATACTGGCTATTTCAGGGCGTTTGTCTGCCTCCTGTATATATTTCTGTATGCGCTTGTCCATCTCTTCGGGCGTGTCGCTTCCCCTGTTCTGAAGGTAAGCTTCAACTCCTCCGGTTGTACTCATGCCTATGATTGCAGGCGGATTAAATACTATAACCTGTCCGTCGGGGATATCCCAAGTGCGCCCCATAAGCTCTTTGGCTGTAGAGAATGAGTCTTTGCCGGGTATGTTTCTCTTTTCCCAGTCGGTAAGAGTTATGAATGCGGCTCCATAGTTAGACTGGTTTGCCGAACCCATTATGTTATATCCGGTAAAGACAAGCGATGTCTTTATCTGATCCATGGCTTTGGTTATATTGGATACTTTTTTTGTGAGCTTCTCCGTCATATTTAATGAAGCACCGTCGGGAAGAGACATTGATGCCAAGATAACGCCCTGGTCTTCATCCGGGACGAGCGAGCTCGGTATCATAAGAGCCATCTTGACCGTCGCTCCGAGGAAGAGCAGGAATATTATACATACAATAAACGCACGTTTGAGGAAGAAGCGTACTCCCGCCGAATATGCGTTTGTCATAGAGTCGAAGAATGAGTTAAACCATCTGAACAGGAAAAATTTACTTTTTTCGCTGTGTGGTTTCAGAATGAGCGAGCACATTGCAGGGGTAAGTGTAAGAGCCACGAAGCCCGAAATTACAACCGATGTCGCTATTGTAATGGCGAATTGTTTGTAAAGTTCTCCCGTGAGTCCTCCCAAAAATGCAATTGGAATAAAAACAGAGGAAAGTACCAAAACAATGGCAATAACAGGGCCTGTTACTTCCTCCATAGCTTTGAAAGACGCTTCCTTCGGGGATAGTCCTTTTTCCATGTGCCTGTCTACATTTTCCAAGACAACTATAGCGTCGTCAACAACGATGCCGATTGCAAGCACAAGGCCGAAGAGTGTCAGTGTGTTGATGGAGAAATTGAAAAGTTTAAGCCCTGCGAATGTACCTATTATGGAGACAGGAACTGCAAGACATGGGATGAGTGTCGCTCTCCAGTTCTGCAGGAAGAGGAAGACAACAAGGAAGACCAGAAGCACAGCTTCAAAAAGCGTCTTTACGACTTCTTCTATGGAGACACGGACAAATGTGGTTGTGTCGTATGGTATGTCGTATGTCATGCCATCCGGGAATGTGTTGCTGGCTTCTTTAAACTGAGCTCTTACTTCGTCGCATACCTTAATAGCGTTGGCGCCGGGGGCGAGAGTTATGCCTATAGGTACAGCGGGGTCTGTGCCCTGGTGTCCCATAAAGCTGTAGCTCTTTGCTCCAAGCTCTACCCTTGCCACATCTCTCAGGTATACATTACTGCCGTCCGAATTGGCTTTGATGATGATTTCTTCAAATTCTTCCGGAGTGGTAAGGCGTCCTTTTGTGGTCATGATATAAGTTTTTTCAAGATCCGACTTGGTCGGGAAGTCACCGAAACGGCCGAGCGCGTATTGGCTGTTTTGATCTTTTACCGCCGCTATAACGTCCGACGGAGCCAAGTCCAGTTTAGTCAGCTTGTCGGGCTTCAGCCATATACGCATTGCGTAATCTTGGGCAGTATAAATTGTTGCTTCGCTTACGCCAGGGATTCTTTTAAGGTCATCAACTATATTAAGCAAAGCATAGTTGCTCATGTATGTCGTGTCATAACGTTTATCCGGTGCCAAAAGTGTTGCTATGAGAAGCAAATTAGGTGACGACTTCTGCACTATAATACCGTACTTACGAACTTCTTCGGGGATTGATGCAGTAGCCATCTGGACTCTGTTGTTTACGTTAATAGTGGCCTGGTCAGGGTCTGTGCCAAGTTCGAAAGTAACGGTGAGAGTCATGTTGCCCTGCCCGTTGCTGACGGAATTCATATAAATCATGTTGTCGACGCCGTTTATCTGGCTTTCAAGAGGGGCGGCAACAACCTGTGCAATAACCTCGGGAGTGGCGCCGGGGTACTGCGCGGACACAGTTACCTGAGGCGGAACGAGTTCAGGAAACTGCGCTATCGGCAATGTGGCTATAGACACTATACCTGCCAGCATTATAACGATAGAGCATACTGTGGCAAGTATCGGTCTTTTAATAAATATTGACGAAAACATAGCGCGCCTCAGTTCTTCTCTGCATCATCGCTTTTAGGTGCCGCTTCGCTCTTATCTTCCGACTCACTCTCGGGCGCGGATGGATTTATCACTTTTACCGCTTTGCCCGGCATTACCTTTGCAACTCCGTCCGTCACGATAACGTCACCGTCTTCAAGCCCTTTGCCGACCAGGCAGTTATTATCAACCTGCCTGACTATTGTTATTGCGCGCGATGTCGGGACGTTTTTGTCGTCAAGGACGTATACCACTGTGGCGTCAGATGTCTGGAGTGTCGCTCTGAGAGGTATTTCGACAACATTTTTAACGGAATAACCTGTTAAATAAAGCCTTACAAACTGCCCCGGATATAAGGAATTATTTTTGTTGTCAAAGACGGCGCGTGTTTTTATTGTCGCTGTAGAAGGGTCTACAAACTGATCTTGGAAATTGATCTTTCCTGCAACATTGTGGAATGTGCCGTCTGCAAGAGCGATTTTAACAGCGACGCCTGTCTTGTCGGTTACTATTGTTCCGCTGTTCTTTAGATTCTCCACAATTCTGTGCTCGTCCGCAGGAATGGCAAAATCCACATAGAGGGGGTTGGGCTGAATTATTTTTGTCATAATATCGCCCACTGAGATAAGGTTTCCCACGGATAGTTCCTCTTTGCTGCTCAGGCCGGAAATCGGAGCTTTTACCGTGGTCCAGTTAAGGTCAATCTGCGACTGTCTCACTGCTGCTTTTGCCGCGTCCGTGTTTGCGGATGCCGCATTATACTGAGCTTCCGCACTGTCAAATTCGGCTTTGCTCACTGCATTTTTCTTATAAAGAGAGGATATTCTGTCGTACTCAGTCTTTGCGAGCTTCATCTGAACTTCGCTCTGCCTGAGGTTGGCACTGTTTCTGTTGAGTGTGGCTCTATACGGGGATGGGTCAATCCTGAAAAGAACCTGTCCCGCTCTTACGGGCTGACCTTCCTTGTATGATTTTGACATCAAAACACCGCTCACCTGTGCTCTTACTTCAGCCTCTTTGTAGCCGGTTGTTCTGCCTGTATATTCAAATGTTATAGGTACATCGGCTTTTTTGACCTCCATAATGGAGACGGACATAGGCGGCATTTCCGCAGTTTTCGAGGCTGCGGCCTTTTTTTGCTGTTCCGAGTTCCAGAACCAGTATGCCCCACCCGCCACTACCAGCAGTACAACTATTAGGAACATAGTATTGCTTTTTTTCGGCGGAATATTGTCCTCAGTATTAACCGTTGTGTTTTGATTATCCATCATGCACACTCCCCTTGTCAGGCTAAAGATAGCACTAAAAATTATATCACAGTACGATAAATAATTCGCCGTTCAGGGCTTATGGCTTATGATAATTGTTAAACACGTTAACAATGTCGCAGTAACATCAGGTTTTTTGTGGATTCTTGTTTGCACAGTCACAGTGCTTCATTGCACCTGTCATATCTATGACTTCAGGAACGCTTTTTGCGCCTTGTTCTATGGCGGCGGCTATGTCGCCCTCCGTAACTTCATCGCAGTAGCAAACCATGTCGCTTTTATTCTCTGACATTGAGTTCCCTCTCTTTATACAAGGATAAGTATTCAGATTTTGTTATGCTGTAGATTAAATGGGTCATTTTTTTGCCTTTGTATACCTTATCAAAACTGCCTTCTATTTTCATACCGATTCTTTCCGCGACTTTTATAGATGCTCTATTCATCGGTCGTATCTCTGCTATTACTTTGTCGGAGTTCAAACGGTCAAAAGCATAATCCAGACATCCTGACGCTCCTTCGGACGCATAGCCGCAGCCCCAGTGTTTCTTCGACAAAATATATGCAATTCCGATATATTTTCTGCCGTCTATATTTTCTGTCAAAAGTCCGATAAGACCGATAAAATTACCGTTATTTTTATCAAATACGGCTAAATAGCTGAATCCGTCGTCCCTGTAGCGGGATAGATTTTTGCCTATCCACTCTTTGATCTCCTCATCGCTGAATGAATGCTCCCATGCATACATAACCTCAGCATCCTGCAATATTGTACAAAGCAAATCATAATCGTCTTCTGTTATCTTTCTAAAATTCAGTCTTTGAGTGGAGATGCTTATATCATGCATTTTTGATAACCTCTGCTGTTTTTATCTTAAGATTTACAACCATTTATCCGCAAGTATCTTCTCAAATTTATTTTCAGACAAGATTTCATGAGTTACAAATTCACCGTTATAAAACAAAGCAAAGGTTGTAAACGGAGAGGGGCAATTTTGCGCCTGCTCTCTTGTCAGAATATGGGTTGTTTGAAGTTTTACATCTTTCTTTTTGGCAATATCTTTAAGCAGCGGAACGTACTTTGCAGTGAAAGGGCATTGGTCTGTGTAATAGAGTGTGAAGCCGTCCTGTATATTGCTCTTATTTATCTCTATGGTTGAAGATTTAAAATGTGGTTTTGCTACATTCTTGTCAAAAGGCAGATACATTAACTCAAAATACGGAGAAGCCCAGTCCGCTGTTGCAAACCCCTTGTATTTCAGGTAATTAGAATCTTGGAGAAACGGCAGCTTCTTTTTTGATGAGGATAATACGACAAGTCCTTTTTTACCCCTGCTTTTGCTGTCTCTGATACATTCCTCCAGCAATACCGAAGAATATCCCTGCCCTTTGAATTGTCCTGCAACCCACAGACAATCAATATACATATACCCATCCGCTTCAATAGGAGCCCAAGCATATTCTGCCGGAATATATTCGATAAAACACTTTCCGCGAACATTGCCCTTCAAAAAGACAAGACCTTCGTCCAGCCTATCTTTCAGCCATGATTTTTTTGAAAGTACCTGAATGTCTTTGTTATTAGAAATAGCACAGCATATATGTTCCTGCTCAAGATTTTCCCGTGTAATTCTGATAAGCTCCATAATATAATCATCTGCCTTACGTAATGCTGTTACTGCACGAAGGAGCCAATTTCTATCAAGTTTCCCTCCGGATCTGCGATATAGCACGTTCTTTGCCCCCATGGCTCAGTAGTCGGAACCATAATCGGTTTCCCGCCGCCTGCCGTAATTTCTCGGTATGCCTTATCTACTTCCGCATAGTTTGCGACGCTCAATGCAATCTCATAATGACCGTTTACCCCTGACACGTAAGAGAATTTTCTGTCGGTCATTTTTTCAAAATCCGATTTTCTGTAAAGCAAAAATAAGGTTCCGTCTTTTTCCAAGTACACATTTGAGGTGTTCTCATCCTCTTTGATTTCAAATCCCAAAACGTTTCTGTAAAAGCGAACCATCACAGCCATATCATCCACCATGATTCCAAATCCTTCCAACTTCATTGCTATCACTCCGATACAACATAGGACTCAGTTAATTGAAAAAGTGTACTTTAAAGTTTATCATGGCACAAGTTAATTTTACTTATAGTAAACCGCTGTAGACATAATAGCCAGTATCTGTTTCGCAATTTTGGATGTTTTATAACACTCTACGCAGCGCAGGTAGTAAAACATCCCAATAAAGTCTATGCTTTTATCGTACTAAATAAAGTATGGAGAGTGAGAGCATGAATAACTATGTAACAGGCATTACTGTCAGGCAATTGCGAGAAAAGAAGGGTATCACACAAAAAGATCTTGCCGACATATTATGTGTCAGTGATAAAACCATATCAAAGTGGGAAACGGGACGAGGCCTGCCCGATATCTCGCTTTTGGAGCCTTTGGCTGCTTCGCTTGGAGTGTCATTAACCGAGCTCCTTGCAGGAGAGCATATTTCCAACGTAAACCGTTCTGCAAATATGCTCCGCAGTAAATTGTATATTTGTCCCGTGTGCGGCAATATTATCTGGAGTGCGGGAGAAAGTGTGGTTTCCTGCTGTGGAATACGTCTTATGCCCGAGACAGCCGAGACTCAGGACGATGAGCATACTATTATTGCTGAACATATAGAGGATGAATTTTACGTCACTCTAAAGCATCCGATGACGAAGAACCACTCAATACGTTTTCTGGCCTATATTACAGCTGACAGATCGGAGATAATAAGGCTGTATCCGGAGCAAGAGGCATCAGGGTACTTTTTTATAAGAGGCTGCGGGTATATCTATGCCTATTGCTGTAAACATGGATTATTTGAACTCAAAGTATAGTAAAAATGCGGTATTGCTTCAGCCTATTGTGCCGGGCAAGGAGTCGATTCCGCAGTTATTTTGCCTGTTTTTCAAGCTCCCTGTAATCAGCGCTTTCGATCCGCGCCGCTATTGCAGAGTTTTCCAGTAAAAGTGTCACTATTTCATCTATTTTGTGTGTTTGTGCTTTTTTGCAGATTTTTTTTAAGAGCGATACAGGAGCACGTTCTGCTATTTCACAGCCGGCTTCGCCTGTTGTCGCATGCCAGCGGCTGTAGAGTGCCGCCAGCCATTTGCCATCCGGTGAAAGTGTGCGGAATTGCTGCATGTTGTTTTTCTCGCTCGTCACTTTTTCAAACGTGATTTTGTTTTGAGTGCAGAAGATCATAAATTTGCCGAACAATTCGTCTTTGACAATGGATAACATCAGATGTGCTTTATCTAGGCAAAGTGAAAAGTCGCTTTCCATAAATTTCTGTGTAAAATCCCATATGTCAAGCCGCTGACGGCATGCAGAGGTGAAAAGAGCCTCAAGATATTCACAGTGCAGCTGTTCAAGTGTTTTTTTTGCGTTTGCGGCTGTTGTTTCTCTGTCATCCGGATTGTAGCGGTCATAAATACGCACTGTTGCTTTAAGCATTGTTCTCGTCTCCCTCAGGCAATTTATCCGCTTTGAGTGATGCCGCACGTCTTGCATCAGCCGCCGTTATTTTTTCTGCGTACTCCTGCGGAGGCAAATTGAGCTGTACGGCAGAGACTGTGTAGTGAAGCAGTTCGAGCGAACGGGCAGGTTCTGAACGCAGAGGCGAGCAGAGAGCCGCCTGACGGACAATTTCATTAATCGCAGCCGCCGGTATTTGTGTATGCGGATAGCGTACCGCGGCTACTTTTTCGAGGATAGCAGCTATGCGATCCTGCGGCGGCTCATGCAGCTCAACAGCTTGAAAACGGCGCTCCATAGCTCTGTCCTGTGCAATATAGCGTTTGAATTCTTCTGATGTAGTTGAAATCAACATGCTGATGCCGCCGCTTGTGATATATGGTTTGAGCGTGTTGAGGAGGTTTGTCGGGCCTAAATTTTCGCTCAGGCGATGTGCTTCGTCAATATAAATGATGATGCCGTAATACTCGGCTTCATCGAGAATGTGCTTAAAGAGTAAATCACGTTTTCCTCTGTCCTGATTGATGATATCAATATTCAGCTCACAGACTTTTCGCCCTGCAAGGCGCGGATAACGTCCTTCGCCGATCATTTCGGCTAATTTGCGCACTGTCGTTGTTTTACCGCAGCCGGCTGGGCCTGTGAGAGCGACATTGTTCTGCTCCTCCGAGGCAAGAGCGATGGCAATTCGGTCGAGCGCACGCAAGTCTTCAAGGATTTGTTTCATGCCTTTCGTTTTGCCGTCAAGTATGCGCCCGTATTTGGCACAAAGCGGCGGCAGGCTGCGTGATGTGCTCATAAGCTCTCCCCCTCCTCAAGCAGTGATTCCAATGTTAATTTTTCCGGCAGAGCAAGGCCTTCTGTCAGCCACAATTTGCTCTTGATGCCAAGACGGCGAAGCCGGTTTCGTTTTTTATGCGCGATGCTTTCTTCTTTTATTGTCAGCTCAGTATAGCGGACAGCTCCGTCTTTTTCGATCATCCGCAGCTCGGCGTTCAAATCCTGCGGACGGTAAACGACATCGGCATCGGAGACGTATGAGGCAAAGGCTTTGCTAAGGCGTTCTTCCTCAGTTGCGTGCCACAACCGCTGCGTACTTGCGGAAAAGAGTGTTTCCAGAAGATGCTCTTCCCCTGCGCGAGATTCAAGTGCAAGACGTGTAAAGTTGTCATAGGCAAAGGCAAAATGCAGCTGCGGCCACTGTTGACGCAGTTTATCCAGGTGGTTGAGCAGTCCCCATTTATCCAGCTCCGGAATTAGGATGAGGGCTTCGCGTTTTGCGCTCTGCAGGGCTGCGCCGATTGATGAGAGGAGCAGAGGCGCAATCCCGCGATCTGCTTGTACATTGCCGGATGAGCAGACATAAAGAGGTGTAATTTTTTCGCTTGTAATCCACTGATGCATTTTCAGCGGCGGAAGTCCGCGGTAAATAGGCTCATTGCGGCGCAGCATCGTCACAAGCGCCTTAAAATCAAGCGTACTTGCGTCTGCCTGCATTTTGATGCAGCGCTGTGTATTTGTGTTGTCAGATTTTGTATAGAGCAGGTCGGCAAATGGCACAGGTGCTTCTCTGTCCCCGTTTTTCTGGAAGCGTAATTCGTGATCGAAAATGTATTTTGCAAGCGCGTATTCCCGCGTAAGAAAGCCATTTTTCTTCATTGCTTCAAGCAAACGATATTTAACGGGAAGTAAATTACTCTCTCCTCCGATTGTTTTCGTCATTAAAGTCTCTATGTAGCGGTGCTGACGGCAGAAAATTTTGAAAAGGTTAAGGCGCTGCGTAATCTTTGTGATATCACTTTCATTCGCTGCGGTCAGCAGATTACGCAAAACGTTTTTTGCCGTTTCGAGCATATAGACAAACATTCTGTCTGTTAGCACCTTACCCAGATCGTCAAAGAATTTGTCGTTTGCGTCACGGGAGCGAATCTCCTGATATACAGCCTGTCTCAGCGTGTAGGCAATATTTTCGTTGCTGCTGCCTATACTGTCGTTAAATAAAAAAGGTTCGAGCATGTCTGGAATGACAGAGCCTTCACTTGCAAAATCGGCAAGCAGAGCATCCCCCGCATTCTTTTCATAAAGACTTCCGCCGTGGTCAAATACGACAAGCGCTGTTTTGGGAAATTCATCACGCCACATTTCGGCAGCAGCGGCAAAGGAATCTCGTTTACCTTTGGCACTGCCTAAAAATAATGTGTCGTTATCGTGTATATGCGCTGCTGTAAAAGTTGATGTATTCATCATTTTCCCACCTATATGGCACTTTTGTTGACAATGATTTTAGCTCAAAGCATTAGAATGGGAAAGTATTTGCGCATGATTTACTTTTTCTCCTCGCCCTAATCCATAAAACTTTGTTCTTGGCATACGGTCAACGGGGAATTGCTGCCGCAGATTTCCTACTAATACTTTTGTATATCACATCGCAAAACGGACAGCACATTGAAGTTATGTAATGTTGGCTGTCCGTTTTGTGATATTGTTTGCGCTGCCTGTACTGTTACGGGTTATTTTGTATAGAACTGGAAGCTGTCGGTAAGAGGCATTTCCGTCATAAAGAGGCTTGCGCCGGATTTAGCGAAGCGTTTGACATATTCCTCGCCTATCTTTTTAACGGAGTTTTGAGTCTCAGGCGAATTTTTTACCACAATGTTTACTATATAATTATCTTCTTTGATAACTTTGCCTGAAGGAATCTTCCACTGTCCCTTGACACCGTACTCGATGTTAAATCCACGCTCGAATAACGGCGTAATCACTTCGTCCGCAAATTTTGCCATATCTTTTTCGGAGACAGCTGCAGGGCCGTTCCCAGCACCACAGTAAAGACGGTATAAGGTGTCGTCGTTAAGTTCAAGCATGGCTGCGGATGCGGCGCAGGCTGTTGCGGCTATGAGTGCGATTACAAGCATAATTATTTTTTTCATTTTTCTTAAGTCCTCTCTTGTTGGGTGTCAGTTTGGAGCAAAACTGTTGTTATAAGCATATGTATAAAATACATACTTTGTTGCTTTAAAGAAGAACTACTCCATGCAAAGTTGGTAAGCGCTCTCCTCTTTAGCTATGCCTCGCTCTCGATGTCGAGTTCGGCGTGTAATGCCGAATAACCTATTTATATATCATGAATCTTATTGCAATGGTATTGCTATGCACCTCCCCCTGTTAATCCGATTATATTTTACCACTACTCTTGTGATGAATAGATGAACTATCAAGAATCTTGCTCTGTTTACGGTTTTTGAGATTCTCCATGGCTTCGGGGCAGTTTATAAGCAGTGTTCCGAGTGTTTCGCACTTTGCGAGCATTGAGCACTCTGCGCAGGTATCGACTTTCTTTTGAAGAGCGCATTGCCTGATTTCGCACATACTCTCGCAGTATGGAGTTTTTACTCCACTTTCACGGCAGCCCATACAATTTATCATTTCTGCCGTGATTGGAGCGTTGTTCATTTCGCTCCAAAGCTTGGCAGTCTTTTGGCGCAAATCGTCATCATTGTTGAGAGTAGCAATATATGCATCGCATTTTTCACAATTAAGCCCACAGTAAGCAATATTATATTTTATTTTGACTCCTCCTTTATCTTGATAGCAGAAGATATGATAATGTAGTACTATTGTTGATTCATGTTGATAGAGCGTTTTCTTACCTGATCAACCATACCAACGAGCTGCTTTCCAATTTTCTTTTAGCGGAATGAAAAGCATCTGCTGTATTTGCCGTTACCTTCGCCGCCCTATCAAAAGAAATGAACCTATGTTTTCAAATTATATCACTTAGGCAAGATGTCTAAAATAAGGCTGACACCATATAAGAGGTGATTCTGTGGTATAGATACTAAGAGTTTATTTCGGCAGCCGGTGTATCGTCTGCGATATTTGCCGTCATCCGGATTATGCCTTGAATGTCATCCCCTACTTGCGACGGACTGCCCGAATGGTTCTATTGTCAGATAATATTTCTCACCACCTCACGAGAACACGCTGTGGAGGCCTTTGAGGTTGGCGCGGCGCACTATCTTGAAAAGCTATACGGCGTACAATGACGGGCGCCTGATCTTACAGGTGAGAAACAGCTGTGCCCCCGACACTGTAAAGTTCAATGAGATGGGGATGCCGATCTCGTCAAAAGTGGGCGGAGGCACAGGCACGCGCAACATCAGGTACGTCGTGGAAAAGCACGGCGGGACATGGTTCTTTGAGGAAAAAGAGGGCGTATTTTCAACAAGCGTGGTAATTACGGGAGCCTGAGGAGATGTCAGGGCCCGTCATTCCAGAATGCTCATGTCGAGAATCCGGCGGCGTTATCGGGGTTTAATGATCATGACCTGCTAAAGAAGCGGGCCGCCATTATCACGGCAAGGGCTATGAACGAAGCCGCGAAACAGAGGAGCGCGGTAACGTTTCCCGCGAATTTTGCGGCGGCGGAGAAAATCGGAGCGCCGAAGCACAGTCCAAGTCCGAAGAACAGGTAGTACGCGCCTGACACAGTTCCTTTGAAACGTTCGTCCACAGTTTCGTTCAAAAAAATCATCGAAGCAAGATAGAAAACGCCGAGCCCGGCGCTTGTCACTGTCAGCACGCCAAGCAGCCCGGGACGCGAGGAGAGGTACGGTGCGGCGGCAAAGCCGAAGGACGAGGCCAAAAGCCCCAGCACCATATAGAGGTTTGGCCCTGATTTGTCAGAAAGCCGCCCTGTCACAAGCTGAGAGACGCTGATTGCGATGTAGAAGAGCGAGAAGAACACTCCGCTGTAAACGTGGTCAAAACCCTTTTGCTGCATCAGATAGACGGGCAGCGTAGTTACGAGCACGCTGTAGCCCGCGCCGTAAAGTGTGATGGCGAGCAGTGTCAGCAAAGCTCGACCGTCCTTTGTCATGGCCGTTACCTGAGAAAAATCAACCTTATCGGAGAGGCCGTTTGGGCGGATATCCTCGACGAGCCAGAGCGTCAGGAGAGCCCCGCAAAGGCACAGCGCGAAATAGACAAGAAATATTTCCTCCTCGCCGCAGACCTTTGACAGGCAGACACCGAGAATCGGCCCGACCGTGAGTCCGATGTAGCAGACGGCATTGAAAAGCCCTATTGAAGAGCCTTTGGAGGATGCGTATTTAATCGAGAGCAGAGCCGGGGCGAGAGCCCATACTGGGACTTCTCCGGCTCCCTGAATGAAGCGCCCTATAAAAATCATAGAGGAACTTGCGGAGAATCGAAAACAGAGACCCGCTGCACAGCAGAGCAGATATCCCAGGGCAATGAACCGCTTGAAGCCGAATCTGTCTGCCAAAGAACCGACGGGAACCTGAAAGGCGATATACGCCACGGCAAAAGCGGACGCCACATAGCCGACCGTCTCTCCGCTGCCCTCAAGCTCGATAATGCGCTGAGGAAAGAGCGAGACAATCATCCCGACACCAATCATCATAAGAAACGCGGAAAGGTTGAGCCCTGCTATTGTTTTATCCTTCAGCATTAGTTTTCCATCCCCAATCCGTGAACAGCCAATATTTCACTGTATTATACATGAAATTACACAAGGCGGCTCATAAGGAAACCTTAGTGTGAAAATTGCAATCTGTGATGATGAGCCAAGCTTCCTGCACAACATAGAATACCTGTTTAAGTAATAGGTAATGATGGTGCAGGTGTAAGGGAGCGGCTGCCGGGAAAAGATGACACTGCGCCATTTTGACCGTTCGTACCATAAAAGGTATAGTTCGTACCGCTAAATTTATTTTTATAAACAAAGACGTTATGATAACAGTAAGTTTTTATGAATCATAGGAGGGGCTTTTACTGATGAAAAAAATGTTCGCACTATTGCTCCTCGCGGCCCTGCTTGCAATGCCGCAGCCGGCTCTTGCCGTGCCTGCGCTCGAACACACTGTCACGCGGACGCAGCCTGACGGAAGCGTTGTCACACTGAAGCAGCGCGGAGACGAGTTCACTCATTGGCTTGAAGATACGGCTGGTCACGCCGTTGTCAAAACAAAAGAGGGACGTTTTGAGTTCGCATTGCCGGATGGCGCCGGGGGGCTGAAAGCAAGCGGCAAGCTGTGCGGTACAAATGCCGCTGCCCCGGACGGTGCTGTTAAAAACTTTAAGCCTGCGGCAAGCAGGATGCGGCTCATGACGGAGAAAAAATTGAACGAGCAGCCGTTAATCTCTCGCGCGTGGTCGGCGCTAAAGGCAACCTTCACCGGCTGGAATTCAAGGCCTGCCTAAGGCAATAAGAATCTTATGGTCATCCGTGTCAACTTCGCCGATACTCCACTTGTAACCTCTGAAGATTTCCATACACAGAAGGTATGGAAAGAAGGCGATGATACACTGTCTGTACGCCAGTATTATAAAGAACAATCACACGGCAAGATCAGTGTCGTTTCTGCGGATTATAAAGAGAGCACGGGCGGCCCGTTCGGTATGATTACAGTATCGCTTGATGCCTCCTGCTTTAACGGCGGCAAACACCCGGATCGGCTGATTGGCCTTGATGTCAGCACTATTCAAGAACGAGTCTATGTGCATGCAAACGAGGTTGCGCTGATAACCGACATCATCGAAAAGGCAGCGGCTGCTGCGATCGTGGATTTTGCCAAGTTTGACACCAACAACAACGACAAAATTGAACCGTCGGAGCTATGCATTTATATGATCATGGGGGGCTATGAGGAAGCCTACAGCGCTTATATCAACGCAAACTACCCTATGATCTGGGCGCACGCCTGGGGCAGCTGGACGTCGGAAGATGTTGAAGAACTTAAAAAAGAAGTACCTGACATAAGCTCTGCCGACCACCGGGTAACAATTGCCGGCAAAACCGTCACGGATTGGGCGATGAACGGCGAGCTGTGCTATGAGTCTAAAAACAAATACTCATTCTTGCCCTGTGTCGGCACAATTACGCATGAGCTTGGGCATCAGTTGTGCCGTCTGCCTGACCTTTATGACGTAAGTGGCATAGACAACGGCATGGACGTCTACTCCAACATGGCTGCAGGGAGCTGGGGCGCTAAGGGCACAGAAGAAACGGCCGGCTCCCGCCCTGTGAACCTCGATGCGTGGAGCAGGATATACCTCGGCTGGGAGAGTCCGAAGCAGACGGTCACCGCATCTGAATCCGGAATAAATCTCTCTTTCAGCAAAGCTCTCACCACAGATGGCATAATCATAATAGAAAGCCCTGCGGCAGACTCGTCAACGGAATATATCCTCGCGGAGGTGCGCGACCCGGCAAATGACAAATGGGATATGGGCATACAACGCGGGGGCAAATACGATCTGGCAGCTCTTAACAGTGGCGCGCTGCTGCTTGTGCATGTTGATGAAAACGTTGGTTCAGGAGCGCTGGAAAAAGGCAACGACATCAATACGTCTGAAAAACCGCATCAGGGCGTCATGCCGATCGCCGTTGACTGCAACTACAGAACAGGCAGGGTGCGTTCTGCCACAAACTCATGGTACAAGGGCAACCCTTATCTTGAAAAGCTAAGTGGTGATGTTGCGTCATTCTCAGCCGGGCGCACCTACTTCTACGGCGACCCGCAGGCGTACAACGCCTCAATCCGCAGCGGAATTGCTCTTAAAGAGATCTCAGTGCCCGGCGATACAATGACGGCTGTGCTTCTGTACAACGCCGGTACCCGCGGCAAGCCAGCCTCGCCGGCGAAAACAGAGCTTGACTTCGACACGGCCGCCGCGATTACCCGCAGCTGTCCGCTGAGAATCTTCAATGTAAACGATGCCGTTAAAATTTTAAGCTCTGCCGGCACAGATCTCAATTCCGGTGACATGAGGCTGGATGACGCGCATCAGGTGACGCTCACTGAAGCTGCGGTAATGACGGCGGCAGGAGCAAAAAAAATCACAGCCGTCTACCCCCTGCCGCTCTTCGCTGTCATGCAGAGCAGCAGCAGCAGTTATAAGCAGAGAATCGCCTGCTCATTTGTTGTCGCAAGCGCTGACCTCATGGCTGAGAGGCAGGAGAATGTGAAGCTGCTGAAGGTGACAGGCAAGTCCTCGTCGAAATACTTCACCTACACAGACAACTCAGACGACTTCGTGCGCGACGGATATTTCACAATCCAACCGAACGACGACAGCGGAAGCGTTGTCCCCAAGAGAACAGCTCTCACTGAGAATTACTATCGTGTAACGCTCTTTGTCAAGGACAACGGTGCCTTTGACCTCGACAAGACAGAGGGCGTAACCCTCGACCCGGCGGCTGTAATGCCGGATTCGCGGCGCTGCTGGCAATACCCGCGCTTGCAGTATTCAGACGCAGAAAAAGACAGTGAGCAGATAATACGGGGGCAACATACTGCAGTCCCCGTATTTCTTCATCACATATGAGAGTAAACAGTGATACCAAGGCAAATACATTTCAGCACTGACCATCTATCCTGTGTATTTCGTAGCCGAACTTAGTTTTACCATCAATCATTTAGTTTTCCTATAAAATTTTCGCAGTGCGCCCTCTGAAGTTGACACCTTCCATGAAGATTATTGTACCTTTTGCATTAGCTCACTATATGCAGAATCATACCCTAACGTTAGGTTTACGTGGGTAAACTTGTGCCAGCGGATGCAAACATTGCGGAGCGGCTCATCGAGGTATGTCCACGCCTTGTCCTTTATCCACTGAGGGATGCCATAAGCTGCTTCAGCGATGCTTCCCGTTATGGCGGTAAGAGTGTCGCTGTCTCCGCCCAGGGAGACGGCGTTTCGGATTGCGTCCTCAAAATCGGTGCTTTCAAGGAACGCGGTGACAGCCTGCGGAACGGTATCACGGCAGCTTTCGTTGAAGCTGTAGGTCGGACGTATTTCGTCGAGCGTTCTGGAGAGGTCGTAGCTGAAATTACTTTCTATCAGTTTTTTTATTCTAATTTTTAATTCGTCCATCGACCACGGCTCACTGCAGTCGAAAGCGTGGCCTTCAGAATAGAACCGAGAGAGGAATATTGCTGCTGCAGCGGCTTGTGCGCCTTTAACTCCTTCTGGATGATTATGTGTTGCCTCGGCAGAGCATGTTACAATATTCCAGCCGTTTGATGGCCATCTGCCGGTTTTGGCGTATAGTCTGCAGTCCATGACCCATGCACAAGGTGACACGCGCATCGCTGATCCGTTGCCCCAGCTGTTATACGGTTCACGCTCATCCGAGTTCAGCCAACTGCTGAATCTGCTGCCGTAACCGGCATTGGGATAGAGCCGTCCCCATTGTTTATAGGCATCGATGAAATCGTCCTTTTTGCCGCCGTTCATCAGAGCATCTGCAGTGGCTGCGGTCATTACTGTATCATCCGTGAAAAAGCAGTCTTCTCTGAACAGAGGAAAGTCTTTTGTTTTGATATTATTCCACTCGTAGACAGAGCCTACGATGTCGCCGATTATGGCACCCAGCATTATTTTCTGCCCCCTCTGCGTTTATAGTCCTTTTGTATCTCGTCATTACAGCCATCAGGCATGGCAGCGCATTCCCGGTATGTTGTGACAGCTTTGCTCATTACTCGGAAGTTGAGTGCTACGCCTTCACTATCAGCGTGATAATTCTGAGCTCGATCTGGCGCGATGCCGAATCGCGAGGCTGTCTGCACAGCGTCTATATTCGCGCCAAGGAAGATGAATTCCCAACCGTATTTTGCCTTCTGATGCTCTATCTGCGCTTTGATTTTGTCCGAGCCGTACTCGCGGCTGCTGTTTTCCTCGCCGTCGGTGATGATAATGAACATTACCTTTTCGGCGCGATAATCATCGGCGGTGTGCCTCTGAGCGTTGGCGATTTTGCTTATCGCCTTGCCTATTGCGTCAAGGAGAGCAGTTGATCCGCCGACTTGGTACTCCTTTTCGGTGATAGGGCTGACAGCTTTGATATCTATACGGTCGTGGAGTAGCTCGCAGTTGTTATCAAAAAGCACCGTTGTGATATGGCATTCGCCCTCGACTGTCTGCTGCTTTTTAAGCATAGTATTGTAGCCGCCTATAGTATCGCTTTCTAATCCACCCATGGAGCCGCTCTTGTCGAGTATAAATACTAATTCCGTTAATCCTTTTTTCATTGGTGTGTCCCCCTTAAGTTTTATGATGGCTTAAGGATAACAATTTTGACAGGACACATGGTCGCTTTATAAGCGACAAATTACCTTTGAGAGGCACGCCCCTCATACCTGGGTTCATATTTATAGTGCATTTAATATAAAGCGTCTATTTCATGTATGTAGTCCACCGGCTACCCTCCCAACAACGGCTGGTCGTATTTGAACAACACTTCGTTAATCTCGAAAATGTCGTAGTTGCCGCTAACGATGAAGTACTCGACAATCACGTCAAATTTCCGGCTGTGTGACAGTGCATAGCCGGCCCGTTCCAGAAGGTCGTCCGTTTCATCAAGTGAGAGCTTTAAGGCAACGGCGAGGGCAAGGGCGGTGCGCTTGCTTGGCATATAGCCTTTACCTGTTCTGATTTTTGAGAATAATTTGCGATCGAGGTTGGCGCGTTTGTATACTTCCACGTCAGTCTTTTTCTTGGCGTTAATCAAACGCATGAGCGTAGCCGAAAACGGCTCGTCCAAGCTGCCGATTAAATCATCAAGCAGAGCGGGCGCAGTAGCAGACGGAGCAAAGATATCTTTAAAAATGGGCTTATTATATTTCCTGTCTTCTTCATCCGCTGCTTGTAAGGCTTCCCGCTCCACATCGAGCAGTTGTATCCGCTTTATTTGGTGTGTTTCAATATAATGCTCATCAATGTAGCTTTCGACCGCTCCGAGCAGTTCGCGGCTGACGGTGAATGCTGACTTGTCAAACACCACAAGTGTCACATCGAGGTCGTAATCTGTGAGGAAATCTTGAATTGCCGAGGAAGCAACTTTAAGTGCCTCGTCTTTGGGATAGCCATAAATACCACTTGAAATTAACGGG
>CAZNYN010000025.1:0-26539 GCA_964577295.1 uncultured Synergistaceae bacterium
GGAAGTCCCGGCTTTTTTATTACTGTTTTTTGGAATATGCTGTCTTTTCCAGAGGCAGTTTTGTTCTGAAGATTCCGTCTCGGTTGTAATATGCGAGCTGGATTGCCGGTGCGCATGGTATTGCTGCTATTTCGCCTATTCCCTTGGCTCCTCCGGCATATCCTCCCTCCGCTTTTTCAACCAATATGCTCTCTATCTCAGGAACCATGTTTGACTTTAAAAGCCCCAGAGTTCCGAATTTTGCGGTGGGAACAGAATTTGTAAGAGGATAGTCTTCTGTCAGAGCGTATCCCATGCACATGACTACTCCGCCCTCAATCTGTCCTTCGGCGCTCTTTGGGT
The DNA here is from genome assembly GCA_964577295.1 of uncultured Synergistaceae bacterium. GTDB lineage: Bacteria > Synergistota > Synergistia > Synergistales > Synergistaceae > CAZNYN01. The sequence continues at coordinate 343 of CAZNYN010000025.1, forward strand.
TTATGGCTTTTCCGATATCGTGAACCGCTACTATTTTTTCTACCTTGCCGTCATCCGAAAGAGAGACTGCCTGAGTGGCGTAACCGTAGGATATGTGGCTGACCGGGTGCGGCTTGTCAGAGCCCATTTTATCCGTGACGCTCTCAAACTCGGCATAGAACTCTTCGCCTTCTGCGGCTGAGATATCTCTGCCGTTAAGGAATTCTTTGAGCTTTAATGCCGCTTCTTTTGCAGCTTCGCCGGTAATTACTGTTTGGCGCGACGCTGTAGTGTTGCCAGAGTCCGGGGTAAAGAAGGTGTCTGCCGCATCATGAATTACAATATCGGGTGCCGCTCCCAATGTGTCGCACACCAGCTGTCTTACAACTGTTCCTATTCCCTGCCCTATACATGCGGCGCTTGTGGCTATGTGTATTTTGCCCTCTTTTACACGCAGTCTGCACCTTCCGAAATCGGGCACTCCGACTCCCAGTCCTGCATTTTTCATAGCACAGGCTATTCCTGCTTTCGGGTTGTCATCGCAGAACTGTTTTACCGCAAGCAGAGTCTCCTCAAGTGCCGTGGTATTGTCGGCAATCTGACCGTTGGGCAGTGTCTGTCCCGGTCTTATCGCATTTCTGAAACGAATTTCCCATGGAGTGATACCGACTTTCTCCGCGAGAAGGTTCAAATTGCACTCGGCGGCAAAGCAGCTCTGAGTTACTCCGAATCCTCTGAAAGCTCCCGCCGGAGGGTTGTTTGTGTAGACTGCAGTGCCTTTAATATCTATTATCTGATAGTTGTAAGGCCCGGCGGCGTGAGTGCAGGCTCTTTGCAGAACCGGCCCTCCGAGTGAGGCGTATGCTCCCGTGTCGGAGACAATTACCGCCTTCATTGCCTTTAAGATGCCGTTTGAGTCACATGCCGTCGTCATGTCTATCTCCATGGCGTGGCGCTTTGGGTGAACCTTTATGCTCTCTGCACGAGAGAGAGAGACTTTTACGGGCTTCTTTGTAAGGAAAGCTAGTATCGCGGCATGGTGCTGAACGCTCATGTCCTCTTTTCCGCCAAAGCCTCCTCCTACGATTTTGGCAGTTACGTGTACCTTATCGTGAGGCAGGCCCAGAGCTTCCGCGCACTCCTTTAATGTCTGATAGACACCTTGGTCGCCGGAATAGATTCTGACAACGTCGCCTTCCATGAGAGCCACTGCCGTTTCCGGCTCGAGAAAAGCGTGTTCGGTAAAAGGCAGGGAGTAATGTCTGGTTACGACATGTTCAGCCGAAGCTATAGCTTCATCCGCATTGCCTCGCACAAGATGCTCCTTTGATACGATATTGCCTTTCTCGTGTACAAGAGGAGCTCCTTCGGCAAGAGATTCCGAAGGCGAGGTGAGCGGCGTCAGAACTTCATATTCTACCTGTATAAGCTTTTTTGCTTCTTCGGCAATCTCACGAGTAACAGCAGCTACAAGGGCTACAGAGTCTCCGATGTAGTGTGTTGTCTTGCCGACCGGTATCAGAACATCCCAATCTTTGACCAGGTGCCCTATTTTCTGCTTTCCCGGCAAGTCATCGGCAGTATAAACTCCTACTACTCCGTCAAGTGCAAGAGCCTTCGACGTGTCTATGGATTTAACCACCGCACGCGGATATGCCGTACGCAGAGCTGAACCATATATCATTCCGTCGAAGTAGAGATCCGCACAATATTCGGCAATGCCCAAAACTTTGTCGTATGCGTCGTTTCTCGGAATGTTCTCTCCTATTGCTCCGGTATATTTTTCATGAGAGACGGGAGTATTTTCCCTGAACATTTTTGCCGCGAGCAATATTGCCTCTTCTATTTTTTTGTATCCCGTACAGCGGCATATATTATTTTTTATGGCGTCTTTTACCTGTTCTTTTGTAGGGTCTGGAACAACATCTATAAGTCCCTTCGCGGATATCACCATTCCCGGAATGCAAAAACCGCACTGCACCGCTCCGGCGTTGGCAAAAGCGTATGAGTAAACTTCCTTCTCTCTGTCGGATAGTCCTTCCACTGTGACAATACTCTTGCCCGAAAGGTTTTTAAGCTGCTGCACGCAGGCTTTTACTGGGCGCCCGTCTATCAGAACCATGCATGTGCCGCATGCCCCCTCGGCACAACCGTTCTTTACTGATGTAAGACGCAAATCATCTCTTAAAAAATCTATCAGCTTGCGATTTTCCGTCGAGATTACTCTATCGCCGTTTACGATAAGTTCATACATCAGATTCACCGCCTTATAATGGCACGCACTTTGAGGCGCTTAGAATCAACGCTGCAAGTTCTGCCGGTATTTTCTGCGATGTTTCGCTTAAATCCGCAACAAAAACTGCCCCATCATATCTTAATTTATACTTGCTGCCGGACAGGAGGAGGAAGCCGCTGTTCTTGCTTTCGTCAAATTCCTTTTCTGTCGAGAAGAGGGTGAATTTATCCTTGTAGGGTGCCGATGACCACGGGCAAAATGTCTCGCAGTTGCCGCACTCGTTGCACATAATATCAACATGGATAATTTGGTGTCCGCAGCCGGGAACATCGACAGATATATTTGCTCTGTTAGGACATACGTCCACACAATTTTCGCATATACTCGAGCACTCAAGGCAGCGCGAAGCTTCCGAGCAGGCATCCTTCGCATAGCAGAGAACACCCTTTTTGGCCGCCGCTTTTTCACGCATGTCGTGGTTTGCGGCAGGCTCTTCGGGGAGCTCTATGCCCTCCGCAGCCGCAATACTGTCCGCTATCTTCCTTGCGTCCGCAATGGCCTCCACTACTGTAGCCGGGCCTCTTCTGGCATCTCCCGCCACATATACATTTTCCACATCGGACATAAGAGATGACTGTGAAACGACTGCTTTGCCCTTCTTGTCAAGCGCTACACCGTTTTCCGTAAACAGTTCGCAGTCGACGCTCTCTCCCACTGCAGAGATAACAGTATCGGCGGGCAGTTCGGTGTATTCATCCGTGACAACGGGGCTTCTGCGGCCCGATTCATCGGGAGCTCCGAGGACGACTTTCGCGCACTTCAGTATTTTGCCGTCAAAAGCAGCGGGCGCAAGCAGCTCCTTAAACTCCACTCCTTCGGCTAGAGCCAGTTCCAGCTCCTCCTCGTCGGCAGGCATAAGAGACTTGTTTCTGCGGTAGACTACTGATACATTTTTTACGCCCTTTACGCGCTTGGCAGCACGTGCCGCATCCATGGCACTGTTTCCGCCGCCGATAATGATAACGTCTTCGCCAAGTTCAGTTGTCTCGGGGTTATTTTTATACGAGGCTAAGAAATCAAATACATCTGTCGCCGCTTTTCCCTCAAGCTTCAGCACTCCGTGTTTCCATGCTCCGTTTGCAAAAATCACATATTTGTATCCCTGTTTTTTCAGTTCCTCGGCTGACCTCTGAGGAGAATTGAGTACAAACTCCGCGCCCATGGCCTTTATAATCTCTATATCCATATCTATGGCTTCGGCCGCTATTCTGAAGTCCGGAATGATTCGGCGCACTACACCGCCAAGTACATCAGAACCTTCGAAAACAGTTGACTTGATGCCGCTGCGCCCCAGGAAGAACGATGCCGCAAGCCCCGCAGGCCCTCCGCCTATGACAGCGACGGAAGCATCACTTTTCGGCGCCGGAGCCTTTATATCTCCGATAAGAGCTTCAATGCCCTTTTCCGCCGCGATAAGCTTCGCCGAGCGTATCAGCACGGACTCTTCATAGAAATTTCTGGTACACTTTGTCATGCACCTGTGGCTGCAAATTGTTCCCGTGATAAAAGGTAAAGGGTTCTTTTTGAGAATCACTTCAAGAGCTTCCTTGTACTTCCCCTCTCCCACGAGAGAAATGTATTCGGGCACATCCTGATTAATGGGACATCCTTCCGCGCACGGCGCGATATTGCAGTCCATAAGCGGCACTTGCCTGTCAATCTTTCTGGAGGGCAGAGGCTTTATGGGCTTTTTATAGACACGGCTTTCGAGCGAACCTTCCGCAATGGCGCGGAGAGCACTCATGTCTACTCCGGCAAATTCAGCCTTTGGGCAGTTTGATATCAGTTCCGCCAATTGACTGAATCTCTGATAACCGCCTGGCTTCAGCAGAGTTGTGGCAAGCGTCACAGGCCATATACCTGCCTTGTAGAGAGAAGTTATATTATTGAAATCCACTCCGCCCGACCAGGATATTCTGAGCCTGCCTCCGAATGCTTCGGATATCCTCTTTGCCGTTTCCGCAGTCAGAGGGAAGAGGGCCCGTCCGGACATGTACATCTCGTCCCCAGCCATAAAGTCCTTGGGGTTATCGACAGGGAATGTGTTTGTAAGCTTCACTCCGAAAGAGACATTGTTCTCTGCCGCGGCGCTTTCAAGCCTTTTCATCATAGGAACCGCGTCCGAGAACTGCAGGTCTTCCTTAAAATGGTGGTCGTCAAAAGACATATAGGAGAAGCCCAGACTATCCATTGTCTTGCGCGCAAAATCGTAGCCGAGTATTGTGGGGTTACATTTTATAAATGTATTGAGATTCTTCTTTTCGATAAGATACATTGATATTCTCTCTATCTCCTGAGGCGGGCAGCCGTGCAGGGTGGAGAGAGTTATTGATCCGCAGACTTTGGGAGATATAGTGCGGATGTACTCCTCATTAATATTGGAAAACAGCGGGAGATTTGAAAGAACCCAATTTGCGCACTCACTCCATATCGAAGTCTGAGATGCGTCTTTTAAACCTTCGATGAACGAGTCAATCTTTGGCGACATGATGCCTTCGAGATCATAGCCGACGCTCATATTGAACATAAAACCGTCGGGAGCGCCCATTGAGAACTCTTTTGAAATCAGCTTCAGAGCAAACCAGGCTTTAATGTACTCTTCCATTGCTTCGGGAACGCGAAGCTCCGTCGACCATTCTACGTTGTAGCATTCGTCCCTTGCGTCTATACATGGTTTTGATACTGGAAGATCTTCTCCGTCCAGCGTCTGGACAGTCTTTAATTCAAAGAATCTTGCACCCGATACATACGCCGCAATAATATTCTGCGCCAATTGGGTGTGGGGCCCGGCAGCCGGACCGAAGGGAGTTTCAAGTTTTTCGCCAAGGAAGGCCAGAGTGCCCCCCTTATGAGCGTAAGGAAACCTCACACCAAAGATACTGCCTGAATTTTTCTTTTCAAGCAATATCCACTGCATAATCTCCGAAAACGGAATTGGGGTCATACGATCACTCATTTGCAGCCCTCCTAAATATGCGATTTTTAACAAACTCAAAGGTTCTTTAGGGTAATTCTATCACAAGAAAAATGAAAAGCAACAGATTTTTCAAAAAATTTTTTTTATATTATAAATTTTTTTTAGAAAAACTGTTGACTCTTGCAAAATTTGTGTTATATTCAGCACAGAGAGCAATTCTAAAAATTTTTCTGATTTTATTTTTTTTGAAACAAGGTGGTAACATGAAGGCAACATTGACACTGGATTTTCTGAAAAGACTGGCGAAGGGAATTTCGTCTCAATTCGGAAGCGACTGCGAGATTGTGATACACGATATTACCGGTAATGAGCACACCATTATCGCAATAGAAAACGGACACGTAACAAAAAGAGAGTTAGGGGGAGGTCCGTCCCACATAGTTTTGGAAGCGCTGGCAAAACCAAAAGATAAATTGGAAGACCAGCTTGACTACCTAACCAAAACATCTGACGGGCGCCTCATAAAATCAAGTTCAATATTTATTCGGGATGAAAAAGGAGATGTTACAGGGGTATTCTGCATTAATTACGACATCACGAAGCTGAGCATGGCGGAAAAGACAATACAAGCCATTCTTCAGACAGAGCCTCATTCAAAAGAACCTGAGAAGATACCTCAAAATGTGAATGAGCTTCTGGACGAACTTATCGAAGGTGCGGTAAAACACGTAGGAAAACCCGTCGCCATGATGAAAAAGGCCGATAAAGTAAAAGCTATACGCTACTTAAAAGATACAGGCGCCTTTCAGATTCTAAAATCCGGCGACAAAGTGTGCAAACTCTTTAAAATATCGAAATTTACGCTCTATAACTACATCGACACAGAAGAAGAATAAGAACGGAGGTTAACTATGAATAAAATTAAATGGGTAAGCAACACCATGCCTAAGACAGAAGACAAAGAACTGGCCATTATGGATTTAAAAAATGTGCAGTCAGCAATGAATTTTCATAAAAGCTTTCCTCAGTACAGCGTTACTCCGCTTGTTCGCTTGAAGGAACTCGCCGAACTCTGCGGCATAAAAGAAATTTTTGTCAAAGACGAGGCGTGGCGTTTCGGACTTCACGCTTTTAAGGTACTCGGCGGTTCATTCGCAATGGCAAGACATATAGCAAAAATCACAGGCAGAGACATATCCGAGCTTACATACGAAAAATTAACATCCCCCGAGCTCAAGGAAGAGACAGGTGAGCTGACCTTCTTCAGCGCCACAGACGGCAACCACGGACGCGGCGTAGCATGGTCGGCAAACAAACTCGGTCAGAAATCTGTAATACTCATGCCGAAAGGCTCGGCGAAGATGCGTCTGGACAACATTCTCAGAGAAGGCGCGAAAGCAACTATAGAAGAAGAAAATTACGACGAATGTGTCAGAATGGCGGCAAAGCTCGCGGAAGATACGCCGGGCGGCGTCATGGTACAGGACACGGCTTGGCCCGGATATGAAGAGATTCCCGCATGGATAATGCAGGGGTACGGAACAATGGCTATGGAAGCCGACAATCAGATGGAAGATCTGAATACCAATCCTCCTACTCACGTCATTGTTCAAGCAGGAGTAGGATCTCTCGCAGGAGCTGTCGTAGGATACTTCGCAAATAAATATCCCGACAACCCTCCCATATTCATAGTTGCGGAATCAGACCAGGCAGACTGCCTCTACCGCTCGGCTATTACAGGAGACGGCAGCATAAAAATAGTTGACGGTGATATGCAGACAATTATGGCGGGGCTGGCCTGCGGTGAGCCAAACACATCCTCATGGCAGATACTTAAAGACAAAGTAAGCGTCTTCGTATCATGCCCGGACTGGGTAGCTGCCAGAGGAATGAGAATACTCGGCATGCCGGTAAGAGGCGACAGCGTTATCATCTCGGGCGAATCGGGAGCTGTCACGACAGGACTTTTGGCATATGCGATGATGGACGAAGAGATGAAGCCCATGCGCGAAGCCATGAAGCTTGACAAAGATTCAAGAGTGCTGCTCTTCTCCACGGAAGGCAACACAGACAGAGAGAACTACCGCCACATCCTTTGGGACGGCGGATGTGTACCGGCATAAAAGCACATAAAAAATATTGAGGAGGAATAGATTATGGATTTCAACGCAGTAAAAAAAGCAGCAGAAGGTTATGAAAAAAATATGACAAAGTTTCTCCGCGACCTCGTAGCTATTCCCGGCGAGAGCTGCGGCGAAGAAGGCGTTATCAAGCGCATTGAAAAAGAGATGAAAGAGCTCGGTTTTGACAAAGTCGAAATCGACGGAATGGGCAACGTCTTAGGCTACATGGGAACAGGCAAGACACTCATCGCCTATGACGCTCATATAGACACTGTAGGTTTGGGCGAGCTTTCAAACTGGAAATTCGACCCTTACGAAGGCTACGAAAACGAGACAGAAATAGGCGGACGCGGAACATCAGACCAGCTTGGCGGAATAGTTTCTGCCACATACGGCGCAAAAATAATGAAGGATCTGGGACTCCTCAGCGACAAGTACACGGTTCTCGTCACAGGCACAGTACAGGAAGAAGACTGCGACGGTCTCTGCTGGCAGTACATCATCAATGAGGACAAAGTCCGCCCCGAGTTCGTAGTAATCACCGAACCCACGGACGGCAACATCTACCGCGGGCAGAGAGGACGCATGGAGATAAGAGTCGAAGTCAAAGGTGTATCCTGCCACGGTTCCGCACCCGAACGCGGAGACAACGCAATCTACAAGATGGCGGACATAGTGAAGGAAGTTCAGGCACTGAACGACAGACTGCACTATGATCCCTTCCTCGGAAAAGGCACACTCGCAGTATCTCAGAGCTTCTACAACTCCCCCTCACGCTGCGCAGTTGCGGACATGGCGGCAATATCCATAGACCGCAGACTTACGGACGGCGAGACATGGGAAATGGCTCTCGAAGAGATACGCGCTCTTCCCTCGGTCAAAAAGTACGAAGCTGTCGTCAGCATGTACAAATACGACAGCCCGAGCTGGACAAAGTGCGTCTATCCGACAGAGTGCTACTTCCCGACATGGGTAATCCCTGCGGAGCACCCGGCAACAAAAGCCATGGTTGAGTCATACCGCGGCATGTACGGAGAGCCCCTTGTAGACAAGTGGACATTCTCCACAAACGGAGTCTCCATCATGGGACGCTACAACATCCCCTGCATAGGCTTCGGCCCCGGCAAAGAAGCTCAGGCTCATGCCCCGAACGAAATCACATGGAAAGCCGACCTCGTAAAGTGCGCGGCAGTCTATGCGGCTCTCCCCACTCTCTACTGCGACTAATACAAATCTAAAATAGACGGAGGACATAATCATGGCTCATATGGATAAATTTATAAGCAAACTAAACGAACTTTCCTTCTCCGAGATGTACAACAACGACTTCTTCCTCACATGGGAGAAGACGCGCGATGAACTCGACGCCGTATTTACAGTGGCTGATGCTCTTCGCTGCATGCGCGAGAACAACATATCGCCCAAAATATTTGACAGCGGCCTCGGGATATCCCTCTTCCGCGACAACTCCACAAGAACGCGCTTCAGCTTTGCATCGGCCTGCAACCTTCTCGGACTTGAAGTTCAGGACCTCGACGAAGGCAAATCACAGGTCGCTCACGGAGAGACAGTTCGCGAAACAGCCAACATGATCTCCTTCATGGCAGATGTAATAGGCATACGCGACGACATGTACATAGGCAAGGGCAACACCTACATGCACAACGTCGTAGACGCGGTAAGAGAAGGCAACAAGGACGGAATCCTCGAACAGCGGCCGACACTCGTAAACCTCCAGTGCGACATAGACCACCCGACTCAGGCAATGGCTGACATGCTCCACATCATCCACGAGTTCGGCGGAGTCGAGAACCTCAAAGGCAAAAAAGTAGCGATGACATGGGCATACTCACCCTCATACGGCAAGCCCCTCTCCGTTCCCCAGGGTGTAGTCGGACTTATGACACGTTTTGGAATGGACGTCACACTCGCCCACCCCGAAGGATATGAAATCATGTCCGATGTCGAAGATGTGGCAAGAAAGAACGCCCTCGAAAACGGCGGCTCATTCACAAAGACAAATTCGATGGCGGAAGCCTTCAAAGGCGCAGATGTCGTATACCCCAAGAGCTGGGCTCCCTTCAAAGCAATGGAAAAACGCACCGACCTCTACGGAGCGGGCGACTTTGACGGAATCAAACAGCTTGAAAAGGAACTTCTCGCTCAGAACGCGTCACACAAAGATTGGGAATGCACGGAAGAGATGATGTCCCTTACAAACGAAGGCAAAGCTCTCTACCTCCACTGCCTGCCCGCAGACATCACGGACGTAAGCTGCAAAGAGGGCGAAGTCGCGGCCTCCGTATTTGACCGCTACAGAGTTCCCCTCTACAAAGAAGCCAGCTTCAAGCCATACATCATTGCTGCAATGATATTCCTCAGCAAGATTAAAGACCCGCAGCAGACTCTCGCCCTTCTGGAAAACAGAGCTGCCCTGCGCAAAGCCTTGTAAGGTCGGATTACTGTGCCCCTGTGCTCGCAGTGCAGGGGCATTTTGAAGGGACGTGACGAAAGTGGCAGAGATAAAAAGTGACAGTACTCTTTTCCAAATGAACGGTTCAATGCCAAGTTTTAAAGAAGCTTTCCCTCTTGCAATGCAGCACGTTGTAGCAATGGTCGTAGGATGCATTACGCCTGCGATACTTATAAGCGCGGTAACAAGACAGACCTCGGATGACACAGTAATACTGATACAGGCCTCTCTCGTTCTTGCCGCTATCGCCTCTATGATTCAAGTTTATCCCATTTTCGGAAAAATCGGAGCAAAACTGCCCATAATAATGGGAGCGAGCTTCGCCTACGTTCCGGTGCTTATGTCCATCGGAGGTAACTTCGGACTGCCCGCAATATTCGGAGCACAGATAGCGGGCGGCCTGACAGCGGTAGTCGTCGGGCTCTTTATAAAACAGCTTCGCCCCTTTTTCCCCCCGATAGTATCGGGCACAGTCGTATTCACCATAGGACTCTCCCTCTATCCCGTCGCAATACGCTACATGGGCGGCGGAGGCGGAGCGGGAAATCCCAATTTCGGTTCGGCCCTTAACTGGGGTGTGGCTATCTTCACTCTTGCAGCCACAACATTCTTCACCCACTACACAAAAGGATTTATGAAACTCGCCTCCGTACTCTTGGGGCTCCTTGCCGGCTATGCCTTGGCGTGCGTATTCGGAATGGTATCTTTCACGAAAGTTATGGAGACAGGCTGGGTACAGATGCCAAAGCCCTTCTACTTCCCCATCGAATTTCACGCCACAGCCGTAATGTCAATGGTCATAATGTTCATAGTCAACTCCGTACAGGCAATAGGCGATATATCCGCAACAACCGTAGGAGCTATGGACAGAGAACCGACTGACTGCGAACTCTCGGGCGGAATCATCGGAAGCGGCCTTGCAAGCGCTGTCGGAGCCCTAATAGGCGGAATGCCCCTTGCCACATACAGCCAGAACGTAGGTATATTTGCCATCACAAAAGTTGTCAACAGATACGTAGTGGCTCTTGCAGCGATAGTCATATTCATAGCTGGAGTAATACCCAAATTCTCCGCTCTTCTCACCACAGTCCCTCAGGCAGTCTTAGGCGGAGCAACACTTACGGTCTTCGCAGCCATAACAATGACGGGAATGAAACTCATAGTCTCGGCCAAGCTTACTGCCAGAAACAGCGCGGTAGTAGGAATATCTGTAGCACTGGGAGTGGGAATTTCACAGGTTGCCGACGTGCTTGCAGGCCCGGGAATGCCCCTATGGCTTCACCAGATATTCGGCACCTCATCCGTTATAATCTCAACAATCATAGCAGTGGCTCTTAATGTTATCATTCCGAAAGACAAAGATGACACCCCCTTAACTCCCCCCGACGAGGAGCTGAAAGAGCTCTATGAAGACAAGGACGAAGTCGAGAACGGACTGGAAGAGTTCAGAAAAGAAGTCGCTAATATATAATACAGTGCAAAATTTAAACAAGATATTTAAAGCTGCCTCCGAATATATCCTCGGAGGCAGCTTCTTTATTCATTATTAGAATGTGGCGTAGTCCGTGTCGCGCGGGTCTCCTATAAACATGTAGCCGGGAGCGTGAGTGATGGCAAAAGGCGGTTTGCTCTTCATAAGCACAGCCTGAGGCGTTACGCCGCATGCCCAGAAGACCGGTGTCTCGCCTTCGCGAATCTCCGGCGCATCGCCGAAGTCGGGCTTAAATACATCCTTAATTCCTATCGCCGCAGGGTCTCCGATGTGAACGGGAGCTCCGTGTACGGCTGGGAATCTTCCCGTGGCAAGGACAGCCTTAGGAACCTGGGCGTGCTTTACCGGCCTCATACTCACAACCATGGGGCCGCTCAGACGTCCCGCTGGTTCGCACTGTATGTTTGTCACATACATGGGAACATTGCGGTTGATGTCGATGTGTCTGATAGGAATGGAGGCCTCTAGAAGCGCGCCCTCAAAGCTGAAGGAGCATCCAAGTAGAAACGCAACAAGGTCGTCTCTCCAATACTTCTTGACATCGGTCGGTTCATCTATAAGCACACCGTCATTCCACACTCTGTACTTGGGAATGTCCGTGCGGACATCAGAGCCGGGAGCTATAAGACGCGCTTCAAACTCACCGGGTTCTGTTATGTCAAGAATCGGGCAGGGCTTGGGATTTCTCTGAGCGAATACGAGGAAGTCGTATGCCCACTCTTTCGGCAGAACTATCATATTGGCCTGCACATGTGAGAGGCATAGACCTGATGTGGGGTGTGCCCACTCGGCATCTCTGATAAGAGCGCGCATATCCTTCGGGCTTATGTGGCGGTAAGGTTCGATATCAAACGGCAGTGTCATCCCAGTACAACCTCCTTAAGATTCTTTATAGCCACACCTGCTTCAACAAGAGCCGCTCTTACTGCTTTGGCCATTGCTACTGCTTCCGGTGTGTCTCCGTGCATACATACAGAGTGAGGACGGAAATTGATTACCGTTCCGTCAATAGCTTCGACAGTACCTTCGGTCGCCATGCGCACGACGCGCTTCGCAGCCGCTTCGACATCATGGATAACTGCTCCGGGCTGTGAACGCGGGACAAGAGCTCCGTCCGGCATATAGGCTCTGTCGGCAAAAGCTTCCGCAGCAAAGGGAACTTTCAGCTCCTTGGCCGCTTTTTCAAATTCGGAATTTGCAAGTCCCATCAAAATAATAAATCCGGCACCGGCATCCTTTACCGCCGATGCTATAGCCATTGCAAGCTTCGGATCCTTCGCCGCCTGGTTGTACATTGCTCCGTGCGGCTTAACATGCTGAATTGCCATGCCTTTTGTCTTGCAGAAAAGCTTAAGAGCGCCTATCTGGTATATACAGTCTGAGTAAACTTCATCGGGAGTGCAGGCCATATTTCTGCGTCCGAAACCGACAAGGTCGGGATATCCCGGGTGTGCTCCTACGGCTATACCCTTATCGCGGCAAAGTGATACGGTCTTCTTCATTACAAGGGGATCACCAGCGTGGAATCCGCAGGCTACGTTGGCTGATGTTATCGCATCCATTACGGAGGCGTCGTCGCCCATCTTATAAGCTCCGAAACTCTCGCCTATGTCACTGTTAAGGTCTATCATATACATAATAAACACCCTCCCTCGGAATATAGTATTGCTATTTTATCTCTTCGCACCTTACTTCGTATACCTTACCATTTAACGTTATTTTAAGGTCAGACGAAAGAGCCTTTTGCTCACAAATATTTGCACGGCTTACGTATGACATTCTGTACTGATATATTTTTTCAACAATGTCCTTCACTGCGCGAAGTTCACTTATAGCTGACTCCTCCGAAGCCTCGGCAAAGCGTGCTTTCATTCCGGGCATTCTTTGGACAAGAGCCTGTATGGCGGCGGGAGTAAGCACTCCGACCTTTGTGTAGCCTCCCGTTGTCTGCCTGTCCGCAAGCATCGCTATGGGAAGGCCGTGTCCCGGTATCTGAACCGTGCCGAGCGGTATTCCGTCTGATACGATATCAGCGCCCGCCTCTTTGTGCTGAACCTTCGGCCCTTCAAAGCGGCATCCCATTCTGTCAGACTCGCTTGAGAGAGTATATTCCGATTCAAAAAGAGTTTTCAGCCCTTCTTCCGTGAAGAAGTCGGCCTGAAGTCCCACTAAAATTCCAAGCGGCTTATCGGGATTGTAGTCAGGCTTCATATCGGCGGGAATCGTGAATCCGTCCATTCTTCTCCACAGAGGTGAAGGCTCTCCTGTTTTGAGGGCATCTCCCGCTTTAAGGGCGCGTCCCTCATAGCCGCCAATCTTAGCTCTCGTATAAGTCGCGCGGCTTCCCATAACCACGGGCACATCCACGCCGCCGCCAAAGCATATATAGCCTCTGCAGCCCTTTCCTTTAGGGCCTTTAAAAGATATAACGTCGCCGTCTTTGAGAGCAGTAACAATCCAAGAGCCTATTTCTCTTCCGTTGACGGAAAAGCCCAGCTCAGCTCCCGCGAATACGGCACAGCCTTCGCCGTGAAGAGAAATTTCGGGCCCCATAAGAGTGACCTCAAGAGCAGCCGCTCCCTCTTCGTTTCCGACCATAACATTGCCCATGCGAAGAGCGGGAAGATCCATAGCTCCCGCCACGGGAACTCCGCTGGCCTGATATCCCCATCGTCCAAGATCCTGAACGGAAGTCAGCATTCCCGGCCTAACTATAGAAAGCTCCATCCTAAGCCACCTCCGTTATCTGAGGAATATAAGTGCCTTCAGCCACCCTTGCCTCAATTATTTTGTACTCATCTTCAGATACGGGTACAAAACGCACTCCGTAGCCGGAATCAATCAAAGTCGGACAGGAAGCCTCGGGAGTAAAGAGACGAAGAGGCGTCCTTCCGATGAGCTGCCAGCCGCCGGGGCTGTCGATGGGATATATCCCAGTCTGCTTTCCCGCTATGCCGACGCTGCCGCCTTTGATAACCGTTCTGGGATTTTGAAGCCTCGGTGTCGCTATAGATTCATCCATGCCGCCCAGATATGCAAATCCCGGGACAAAACCTATCATATAACAGTGGCAGACTACAGCCGTATGCCTTTTTATAACTTCTTCGACAGATATGCCCGAATGTTCGGCCACATTATTAATATCGGGGCCGTACTCGCCGCCGTAGCATACCGGTATTGATATCACCTTATGGGATGAAGACTGTGCTTCGGAAGAACTTTTTACCGCGTTTAATACTTCGTCTATAATCTGCTTTTTTGACACAGTAAGAGGATTGAAATAAACTGCCAATGAACGATATGTCGGAAGACATTCCACAATGGGAACTCTTTTTTGATTTTTTAGCCAATGCCTTAAATTCATAACTGCGTCGTTTGCCTCGCGGCTTATCTCGTCGGCAAATTCGATAACGAGGCACGATTCTCCCGCCTGCAGCAACTTAGGCTCTTTTAAGTACACAGACATCCAAACCACTCCTTTCTGTTAAAAAGCGGAGAGAGCTTCAAAAGCTCCCTCCGTCTATACACCCACTTATCCGAACAGCTTCATTATTCCCGTAAGTGATTTAAAGCCCATCCATGCCGTAAATACAACCATAATCCATCCGAGAACGGTAAGAACTATCGGGTGCTTGTAATCGCTTCCGATTATATCTTTTCTGTAGGCCGCGAGAAGCATTACGCCCAAAGATATCGGAAGGATAAGTCCGTTAAGCGAACCTGCAACGATAAGGAGCTTTACGGGGTTTCCCATGGTTGAGAAAATAGCGGTCGATATGCAGATAAACCCTATAATCCAGTAGCGCGACGCAGCCTCGACCTTTGCAAAGAGTGTTCTAAGGAAGGATATTGATGTGTAGGAAGCACCTACGACAGATGTTACCGCAGCGCACCAAAGAATTACTCCGAAAATGCGATAGCCTATCTGACCTGCTCCGATAAGGAACGCTGATGCCGGCGGGTTCTTGGGATCAAGGGGAACTCCCGTTACCACAACGCCCAAAATAGCGAGGAAGAGAAGATATCTCATAACTCCTGTGATACCTATTGCCGTTACAGAACCTCTTGAAATCTTATCGAGATTGTCTTTGCCCGTGATGCCTGCGTCGATGATACGGTGTGCGCCTGCGAATGTGATGTAGCCGCCGACCGTTCCGCCGACCAAGGTAAGAATCGTAAGCCAGTCAATCTTTGATGGGAGCACTGTCTCTTTGAGTGCAAGAGGAACAGGGGGCTGTGTCTTGATAACCATGAAAAGAACCATGGCTATCATTATCATTCCGAGAACCTTTGTGAACATGTCCATTGCTTTGCCCATTTCCTTGTTAAGGAAGAGGGCTATTGAGCAAAGTGCGCTGAATATTGCTGCGGGAACTAGAGGAACTCCCAGCATTACGTTAAGTCCCATTGCCGCTCCTCCGACGTTGCCTATATTAAAGACAAGTCCGCCCATAGCGACAAGTATGGCCAGGCAATAGCCCAATCCCGGGAAAACTTCGTTTGCCACGTCCTGAGCGCGCTTTCCGGAAACACCCAGTATGCGCCAGATATTCATCTGGACCACTATGTCGATAAGTATGGAAATTACGATAGCGAATGCGAATGCCGCCTGAAGCTTTTCCGTAAAGACTGCCGTCTGAGTAAGGAACCCCGGGCCGATGGCCGATGTAGCCATCAAGAATGCCGCTCCTATAAGAACACTTGCCGCTGACTGCGTATTTTCTTTCTCCTTCAACATTATGTTCCACCTCCAATAGTAATACTAACTCACTTGTATATATGCAAAAAACTTGCCAAAATTTTTAGGAGTAAAAAAAATTTTTATAACTCGTGAATCCTCACTATCAGCGGGTTTGCAAAACGGTATAATCAAATTATCCGTTTAACGGCATTGCAAAAATTGAACTGTGCGTTTTTTGATGTGCGCTATTCGCACAATTGCTAAAAAATTCTCAAACTTTTTTTGAATCTCGCTTTATATTCATATTCTTCCTATGATAAGCGATAGTTCTTCTGGGTACAGAGAGGCGTTCGGATATCTCCCTGTCTTTTAGACCGCATTTACACATTTCCGAAATCAGCATCTTAAGCTCCGAAACACTGAGCGAACTCTCTGCCGTCAAACCACGGCAAAAGAGGGATGAAAAAGGCCTTACCGATCCGTCAACTAAAATCCACGTATTCTTAACAGTGCGAAAGACAGTCGAAGTCGACAGATTAACGGCGGAAGCGGCCTCTTTGTATGTGAAGGGAGACGGAACCGCCCGCCTCCCGGTAAGGTACGACTGTTGGGCATGAGCGGCAGCCATTGCTATGCGCACTACGGTTCTGTACCTCATGCCGAGGCGTGTTATGACTGTCCTTGTCCTTATCCATGAGGGTGCAATCCAGTCGGATGCGAGAATTTGAGAGGCAGACAAAGGCATCTCCTCTATATCGCTCACAATCCGCGGCAGATTATCCGAGATAACTCTGACCTTCACGCCGTCATCGGAAGAAATAAATTCAATTTCCGGAAATACAGGTTCAGTCATCATAAAATTTTTCCCGGGTGACGGGTCAAGAGACCTAAGCAAAGAGAGGGCTTTTTTGAGCCTTTCCGTACTCCACCCCTTTTCCGTTCGAAATTCATCAGTCCTACCCGCAAGCAGAAAATCCCTTCCCTCCGTCAAAAGAGCCTCAGCGTCACAGTAATCCGCGGAAGATCTCCTAAGCTGTATAAGAAGCGACTCTGTAAGATCGGAAGCAAAAAGTCCCGCTGGTTCGATATAATATTTAAGCTCATTCAAAAAAGAGGTAAAAATATCGAAAGGCACGGCACAAAGTTTTGCCGCTTCTTCCGAGCTCGTGTTCATATACCCATCCGAGCCTATCAGAGATATCCAAAAAGAGGCATCCGCACTCTTCCTGACAGAATCATATCCGGGACACGTGACAATCTGAGGTGTTAAGGCATCTTCTACAGACGGAAGAGCGGGAATATTCTCATAAGACGGAGAATCGATATCGCTGTCGTACAGAAAATGCTTCGGCGGCGCAAATGAAAAAAAAGTATTCTCCCCGAGCATCCTTTCGCATTCGGCGCTCAGCTCGGAAAGAGGAGTAAAGAGCAAATTCTGCCCGTAGAGAATTTTCGGAGAGAGGCGGAGCGAAGCCTTAAGCTTTTGTTCTAGATTAAGCTCAATCGAGGCCATGGCGCTGCATCCTGCGCAGCAGGGAGAATCGCGATATCCCCAGCTCCGCGGCCGCCTGTGTCCTGTTTCCGCCGCACCTCTGAAGCGCCGCCGCTATAAAATCCTTCTCCGTCTTGTCCATTGCGCTCTCAAGAGACTCGCTGCCTGCGGACAGATTCATATTCTGCTCACTGTACATCTGGGGTATTTTAATATCCAAAAACTCATAGGGAAGATCCGCCAGCCTAATAGTGTGGTCGGATGAATCCTTTAAAATCATAATACGTTCTATGATATTACGCAGCTCTCTGACATTTCCCGACCACGGATGAGCCAAAAAGACCTCCTTCACATCATCGGTAAGTCCCTCCACACACTTCCCCATCCTCTTTGAAAATTCCGCAAGGAAGAGAGACGCAAGCTCAAGCACATCTCTGCCCCTCTCTCTCAAGGGAGGAAGCTTTATCGGTATCACAGATATCCTGAAATAGAGATCCTTCCTGAAAGTCCCGTCACTGACCTTCTTCTCCAAGTCCAAAGACGTGGCGCAAATGAGCTTAATGCTCACCTTCTTTTCCTTTGTACTGCCCAAGGGGCGGAAGTTGCGCTGATCCAGAAAGCGCAGCAGCTTGCTCTGCAGAGCCAAGGGCATATCTCCTATCTCATCGAGAAAGAGAGTTCCCTTGTCCGCTATCTCGATAAGCCCCTGCTTATCTGTGGCAGCTCCCGTATAAGCTCCCTTTGCGTAACCGAAAAGCTCCGCTTCCAGAAGAGATTCCGGTATAGCGGAACAGTTTATCGCTACAAAATCACCGCCGCAGTTGGACGAATAGTGCAGCATCCGCGCCGCAACCTCTTTTCCAGTCCCGCTCTCGCCCGACAGAAGCACCGTAATCTCCTGGTGCGGAGCAACCTTTATAATACTGTCGCGCACCTTCTCCATTGCCGGAGAAGAACCGTAGAGGCTGGCAGGCTCGCCCGACAAAAGACGCTCAGCCTGATTCTGAAAACGTATAGACTCAAGAGCTCTCTGCACCATATTTTTCGCGGCATCCAAGGGAAAAGGCTTATCCAGATAATTATAAGCACCCTCCTGTATAGCTTTGACAACAAGCCCCGAATCCCCAAACGCTGTCATCATAATGACACGGCAACGCGGAGCCTGCTTTAATATCACAGGCAGCATATCCAGCCCGTTTCCGTCAGGCAGACATTGATCCAAAAATATAAGAGTAGGAATCTCGTTTGCAAGAAGCTTCTGAAGCTCCGCAAGATTCAGCGCTGTTCTTGTCTCGAACCCCTGCTTTTCAAAAGCCTTCTTTAAGCCGTTAGCCAAATTAATCTCGTCATCGACAATCCAAATGCTCAAACAGATCTCTTCCCTTCGGTCAAAGCCATATCAAGAGGCAAAAAAATCTTAAAAGTAGTGCCTGCAGGAGAACTTTCCATTGAAAAATCCGCACCGTGCCCCTCTATAATTCTCTGAACAATACTGAGTCCAAGCCCCGTTCCGTCCTTTCTAGTGGTAAAGAAAGGGTCAAATATCCTGTGCTGTATATTCTCCGGTATTCCGTTTCCGTTATCCTTTACTATAATAACACCCTTTTGCGCAGTGCCGTCATCTTTGCCCGTGCGTCCGACAGAGATAACAAGCGTCCTGCGCCCCTCTTTTCCCGACGAGGCCATAGCCTGAATAGCATTAAGAGCCAGATTCATCACAACCTGACGCACCATCTCGCCGTCTGCCGTAACATAGACTCCGCTCTCGGACTCTGTTGTCACAAGGTCTATGGAAAATTTATCGCTCTGTGGACGGAACATCGCATTTGCCCAAACCAAAAGTTCCGAAAGAGAGACAGCCTCCTTCATAGGCTCTCTCGGGCGCACAAAAGACAAAAGCTGAGTGACAATGCCGTTAAGCCTGTCCAGTTCACTGCCCAGAACATTTATATACTCTGCGGCATCGGCCAAAGACTCCACTCTCTCGGCCTGAGAGGAAGCATCGGCAATACTTCCCATCTCCGAACGGAGCAAATCTGTCTGTATTCTCATACTTGCAAGCGGATTTCTTATCTCATGCGACAGCCCCGAAAGCATCTCCCCGAGAGCCGCAAGCCTGTCCATACGGCTTAACTGCCTCTGAACATCCTTCCACTTCTCAAGCTCGGAAGCCATATAGTTAAAACTGTCCGTAAGCTCTCTGAACTCATAAGGGGCAAGGGCGTTATGAGTAATCACAACGTGAGAGCCCTTTGCTATCTCCTTACAGCCCCACGCCAATCTCCGAAGAGGCCTTGTCAGAATATACGATAGAAAGACAGCCAGTTCGACAGCCACAAGAAGCCCCAGCATACCTACAAGAAGCATAAAACGCTCCTCTTCGACAAGATACATAATAATATCCTTGCGGCTTACTTTGTATGTATACATATTATTTGCAGTGCTGATTGTAAGATCCGCTCTCTCGCCCTCTTCCGTTTTTCTCCAAAACATTCCGAGTTCGCTTATGATAGAACTTTCGCCGGTAAAAACACGCTTATTCTCGACCGAATACTTAACCTGAGCACCATGCCCCTCGACAAAATTTTTCTTCGAGACATAGCTCTGATGAAGCCTGGCCCCTATAGTCAGAGAGACCATAGAGAGAGCCAAAGCCATAAATATCCACTTCATAAGGCTTTCAAGGCTGCACTTTTTAAGCATCTCTACTTGTTCTCCTTATTATAAAGATAGTAAGTATCACTTTCCGCGTTAAAAAAGTTATGGAATTTAAATATAACAGCCTCGGCTATAAGCACGACAAGCATAGAATACTCAGGGCTTATGCCTACTATAAAGACAAACATAAACTGCAATGATATAGCCACTGTGAGAACATAGAAAAGCATGCTCTTAACAATCCACTTGGGAACAAAGAGGGGAAAGAAAAAACATATAGCCACAAGAGTCCAGCTAATCCTGCCGAGCAGCAGATATCCGGGCAGTTTTGCATGAGAGAGAAAGAGAGCCGCAGACGCAATGGCTGTGATTGCCACTCTGTTCATAAATAAAAACCTGTCCTCCTCCATCGGAGTGCCTGCCTTGCTCTTTCCGCTTCCGAGCGGGAAAAAGTCATAACAGAGGGATGAGGCGGCAAGCAGGAGCTGAGAGTTCGCAGTGCTTACAGCAGCCGCTATTACTCCCACAAGAAGAGCGGCTCCCGCGAAATTTGGAAGAAACTGCCCTAATTTCGCAAAAGCCAAAGTTTCCTCAAAATTGCCTATAGCTACATAGTTTGTTCGGCATACAAGAATAAAAAGAGTAGCACAGGCGTATATCCATCCTATTATGACAGGTGAGACGGAAAGCATTCCGTATGCGTCCTTCTTTGTACGGCAGGCTATAATTCTTACTGCATACTGCGGGTTGCCGGCGACGCCGAATCCCCAGGCAAGCATCATAGCAAAAAGAGAAAAAGCCTCGGCATAAGAGACGGGATATCCGCCGCCGCTGCCGTCATCCGTAAACAGAACTTCCTTTACATAACCGAAATCCGAACCCGACGGCAGAATACAGTAGGCAGCTATAGTCACACCGAAAATTATAAAAGCCAAATTCAAAACATCGCTTCGAACAACGGAGGGATAACCTCCGAACGTCGTATATAGAACAAAAAGATAGACAAGCGACGTGGCGGCAAAACCGGGAGTGATTTCCAGCATATAGGAGACAATTACACCAAAGGCTCTGAATTGAATTACAAGATAGAGCGTGTACAAAAAAATCATAGTGAGAGCGACAAGCTTTCTCACCCTTGCGTCTCCGTAAGTCTTTTCGAGCCATTCGGGAAGAGAGAGAACCCTCCTGACCCTGAGCCTCTTTACAATAAAGGGAAAAAACAACAGCCCTATAAGCCATCCGTTCACGGAGGCGAAAAAAGCCACATACCCGTCTCTGTAAAGCCACATACCATATCCGACCAGGGAGAGAGGGCTCATCCAAGTAGCGCAGAAAGTCGAAACAGAAGGAATAAGCCCCGCCTTTCTCCTTCCCACATAGAAAGAAGAGCGAGTCTCCTTCCATGTAAAAGACTGTCCCGTCATCAAAATTATGGAAATAGTATAAGCTCCGAAAGCCGCAAGATAATAAATAAGAGGTGACATCAGCATCTGCCCCCGCGCTTAGGCTTACGTTTTGAGACAAAAAGAGTTATGATAGAGGGAGCGATGAGAAGAAACAAAAAAATAAGCCAGCAAAAAATAATCATATACATAGGAATTCCACCGTCCGAATTATTCTATGGCACGCAAGCAGCAGATGTAGTAACATATACACAATGACTTTTACCGGACCCGGAGGTTACAGACATGGCAAAGCAGCAGCCCGAAGGCGTTTACCTTTACATAGATGACAGCGGAGCACGGTTCATCACCGTTGTCGATTCTTTTGGAGAAGCCAACATGATACCGTGGAAACAGCCGGGAGAGACCGACAACATTGTGGAGAAAAGCTGGAACCTTCAAGGCCAGTTTATAAAACTCTCCATAACAAATTAACCGTGCCCGAAAAGTGCCTCACCCTTATTTAAATCAATTCCGTGCAGCTCTCTATTTTAGAGAACCACTCTCTTGCTTCGTCCGCATCTTTTTCATAGCCATCTCTGCCCATAAGACCGTAAGTATACTTTTTGCCCTGCTCTACTCCGGGCTGGTCAAAGGGATTAATGCCCATAATGCGCCCCGTCATTGCCGTAACATACTCATAAAAGAATATCAGCGCGCCCATAGTTCTTGCGTCTATACGCTCTATCTCCATCCAAGCGACAGGGTGCTCCGATTTTGCAAGAGCAGCGGCAGTGCTCATTGCCTCCAAGCTCAGCATATTCCCTATCTCCGCTCCTCCCATATATGAGAGAGGCAGGAGAGACGACTCATAGACATAGGGAACAGTCACGCACTCGCCGTGATCTCGGACATTAATAACAGTAAAAAACTTATCGTCCGGGCCGTCGGTATAAAGCTGCACCTGAGAGTGCTGGTCTATCGCTCCTACTGCTCTCACGGGTGTCGTGCCCTTGCCGTCCTTACCGAGACTCTCGCCCCAAAGCTGAGCGTACCACTCCGCAAAATAAGCCAGACGGCTGGAATAAGGCATAATAACAGACATAGAGCGCCCCTCTTTCCAATGGAAACATGAAAGCGCCGAGAGCATCCATGCGGGATTCTTCCAAATATCCTTCTTTGAAGAAATAAAAGACTTCATCTCCGAAGCTCCAGCCAACAAAGCATCAATATCTATGCCCAATGCATAAGCACCTGCAAGAGAAGCGGCGCTCAGCACGGAATACCGCCCCCCCACGGCAGGAGGCAAAGGCAGAGAGCGGCACGAGGAAGCCTTAGCAAAAGAGCGGAAAACCCCATTTTCGGGATCCGTTATCACCATAATATCGGAATCAGAACCGCCTCTTTCGATAATACGCTCGCGAAACCACAAAAACTGCGACATAGTCTCTGCCGTAGAGCCGGACTTGCTCACTCCGATGAGAGCCACTCTGCCGCCCTTGACCTGATTCCATATTGCCGCCGTCTTTGAAGGGTCGGGGTTATCCGCGACAAAAAAACGCGGAGCCCGAGAAGGGTAAAAATCCAAAAGAGCCTGGTTCAGCATCTGAGTGCCCAAGGCAGAGCCGCCTATGCCGGCATGTACGATAAAATCATAGCCTTTAAGCCACTCACCGGCTTCTTTAATTTCGGAAGTATCAATAGAAGGAAGGTCAAGCCAGCCGTGCCCCGATGCCGTTACGGGAGTAAATATCATCCAATGAGCCGCACCCAGACATTTGCTCTGATACTGTCCCTCCAAATCACGAAGAGACTTCTGACCTCTGCACACAGCCGCACCGAAAGAAAACTTAACAGACAACCCGCCCATCATGACACCTCCGTATCTAAAAGATAAAGCCGTTACATCACTCTATAATATTTGCTGCCTTCAGCGTTTCCGTTATCTTCTCCGGGTTAAACCCGACAATAAAAGTCTCGCCTATCTGAACCACAGGAACACCCATCTGGCGTGTCTTTTTGACGACAAACATAGCCGCAGCCTTATCTCCGTTCAGATCCTTAACTTCATAAGGGACATTTAGAGAAGTCAGAAAATCCTTTGCCTTTGTGCACCAAGGGCAGGATGTTGTTGAATACACTATAACCTCCACAGAAATCACTCCTTTGAATTGAAAAAACAACAGAGGTACTCCCTCACATTTCAAAACCATTATACAGCCGCAAGCGAATTTTACCTATAACGATTCTATACTTTTTTGCTTCAGACCATTGTTTTACATTTGAATATATGGTTGATTGAACAAAAATCAGACATTAAGGTTGCAATAATCCGTGATATGCGATACATTAGTACAGTATGCTTGATTAATCAGAGAAGAGTGTTATAAGCATTTAGATTCTTAGAGGAGGTTCACCATGTTTAAGATCGTATCAAAACAGAAGCTGGCACCCAAAGAATTTGACATTTGGGTCGAAGCGCCGCGCATTGCGAAACACGCAAAAGCGGGACAGTTCGTCGTGCTCCGCGTTGCGGACAAGGGAGAGAGAATTCCTCTCACAATCGCCGACTTTGACGAAGAAAAAGGCCTTATCCGCCTTATCTTCCAGGTAGTAGGCAAAACAACCGCCCTCATGTCGGGACTCAACGTCGGAGAAGCAATTCAGGACATCTCCGGCCCTCTCGGCACACCGAGCGAAGTCGAGAAATTCGGCACAGTGCTCATGGTCGGAGGCGGAGTCGGCATCGCAGCTCTCTACCCCATCATCAAAGCTCTTAAGCTCGCAGGCAACAAAGTAATAACAATCCTCGGCGGACGCACATCAAACCTCGTGGTAATGAAAGAAGAGTGCTCCAAATACTCCGATGAACTCATCGTCACAACAGACGACGGTTCCGAAGGCATGAAGGGCGTAGTCACACAGGCAATGAAGATGGTAGTCGAGCGCGGCGAGAAAATCGACCGCTGCTGGTGCATAGGCCCCTCCATCATGATGAAGTTCGGAACCAAAGCAGCAGCAGAGCTTGGACTCCCCATCTTTGTCTCCCTCAACCCCCTCATGGTTGACGGCACAGGAATGTGCGGATGCTGCCGCGTAACAGTAGACGGCAAAATCTTCTTCGCATGCGTTGACGGCCCCGAATTTGACGGACACAAAGTCAACTGGGACGAATTCATGAGCCGCCTCCGTCAGTACAAAGACGAAGAAAAAATATCCATGGAAAAATACGAAGCAGAAGTAGGTGAACCGACATGGCTATAACATTCTCAAAGTGGAAGACACCCATAAAAGAGCAGGATCCCCAGGTACGCAAAGGCAACTTCAAAGAAGTCTGCCTCGGCTACTCGCTTGAAGAAGGCATGAAAGAAGCCGAGCGCTGCCTCAACTGCAAAACAAAGCCCTGCATCGCAGGATGCCCCGTAGCAATCGACATACCCGGATTCATCCAGTGCGTCAAAGCAGGAAACATGGCGGGAGCTGCCGAAATCCTCGACAAATACACAAACCTTCCCGCAGTCTGCGGCCGCGTATGCCCCCAGGAATCACAGTGCGAAGGCCTCTGCACAGTCGGTAAGATGAAAGACTTCGAGCCCGTATCAATAGGCAAACTCGAAAGACTCGTAGCCGACTGGAAATACGCACAGACAGACCTCAAAACCGAAGTCCCCTCAGGCGAAAAGAAAGGCCGCATCGCAGTTGTAGGCTCCGGCCCTTCAAGCCTCACAGTCGCAGGCGACCTCGCAAAACTCGGCTATGAAGTCAAAATATACGAAGCTCTCCACGCAGCAGGCGGAGTGCTCATCTATGGTATCCCCGAATTCCGTCTCCCCAAGAAAATAGTCGCAATGGAAATAGACGCGATGAAAAAGCTCGGCGTAGACGTTGAATGCAACGTGGTAGTCGGAAAGACAATCACAATGCAGGAAATCATGGAAGAATTCGACGCATGCTACATCGCAGTCGGAGCGGGCGCACCCCACTTCCAGGGCGTACCGGGAACAACACTCAACGGCGTATACTCAGCCAGCGAATACCTCACAAGAATCAACCTTATGCACGGCTACGAATTCCCCGAGAACGACACACCAGCCAAAAAGGCGAAGAAAGTCGTAGTCATCGGAGGCGGAAACGTCGCAATGGACGCAGCCCGCTCGGCAAAACGCCTCGGAGCAGAAGAAGTCCAGGTAGTATACCGCCGCTCACTCGCCGAACTTCCCGCACGTATCGAAGAATACCACCACGCAGTAGAAGAAGAAATAATCTTCAACTGGCTCACAAACCCCGTTGAATACGTCAACGACGGCAACGGCCAGCTATGCGGAGTAAAATGCATAAAAATGGAACTCGGCGAACCCGACGCATCAGGCCGCAGACGCCCAGTCCCCGTTGAAGGAAGCGAATTCCTCATCGAAGCCGACTGCGCAATCGAAGCAATCGGCCAGGGCTCAAACAAAGTTCTCCTCTCCACCTTCCCCGAAATGAAAATCAACAAATGGGGCTACATCGAAGCCGACCCGAAGACAGGCGCAACATCCGTCCCCGGAGTATTCGCAGGCGGAGACATAGTAACAGGCGCAGCCACAGTCATCCTGGCAATGGGAGCAGGCAAAGCCGCAGCAGTAGCAATCGACGAATACGTAAAAGCAAAGAAAGCATAACACCAAATCAACACAAAAAAATCACAATGAGGCAGCCCTTTGG
>CAZNYN010000026.1:0-25120 GCA_964577295.1 uncultured Synergistaceae bacterium
GGATGTTTCTGTTTCCCGTACTGTTGCGGGAGCTAAAACAGCGAAGCCTCTGTTCGGGGCCATGTCGCAGGAGCCGTTGTCTTTGGCGAAGATTGTGATTCTGTAGTAGTTGTCGGTAAGAGCGGCGTTCTTTGAGAGCATCGACGTGCTTTTGTCGTTTGGCTGTATTGTGAAGTATCCGTCTCTTACAAAATCGTACTTATCGTTTGTGTAGGTCAAGTATTTTGCAGTTTCTTTGCCTGTGACAACAAGCAGTTTTACCTCTCCCGCCGTTTTTGCCATAAGGTCTGCGGATGCGACGGTAAATGATCCGACCATGTTGATGAGCGGCATGTCGGTTTGGCTTATCAGTTCAAATATCGGCAGGGAATGTATGGAACCCTTTGTTCCCGAAGCTCTGCGTATTGCCTCATCGGTGAGTATTGTTTGGTGCGCGTCATCTAAGGCGATGTCCTCAGATGAGATGTCTTGGCTGATATTTTTGAATAGTTCGGAGACTTTTTTCACTGTAAATATGGTATTTGGGAGAAGTATATCAAGAGCAGGCGCCATATCTCTGTCAAGGATGGGCGTAAGCGGGTGTGCAGGGTATGTTCCTGTGCCTTCTGCGTATGTGATATCGGCGTTCATCACTTCTCCGGAGTCTGATATGTTTTCAAGCGCTATGCCGCTGCGTACTCCCGCATTATAAGCGCCCGAGCTGCCGTAGAAGTATGTGCGTCCGGCACTGAAGGCTACTATGTCTTTACTCACCGCATCAAGATACGGATTGCCTTTGAACCAGAGATTATTCAAGCTGCGTGTGTTGGAGACTCTAAAATAACAGTCCGGAGCTATCGGTATGACACCTTGGTGAGGTTGGGCGGAGCTATTAAAGTTATTGCCATATTCTAAAGCTCCGGAACCGACATTTTCATCAACATGGAGCAAGAGCACAGCGCCCGATCTACTGTTATCGTAGATTGATGCTCCCTGCAGTCCTCGGTCCCATTTGCTGTTTTTAGGGTCGCGCACCTCTGCCAGAATGTATTCCGATGACGGAAATGAGTTTGCTATTTTGACTATTCCGCCCTCTTCCTTGGTAAGAGCCGTTTGGAATGTCACATTTTTGCGTGTGTTCTTTGAAGGGGTTATAGTATTCGGGTTCGTTGCCCAGCCGAGGTATAGTCTGCTCCACGCATCCAGATTGACAGGATGCGAGCCAGGAATATCTCCGGAGAGGGAACCCCAGTTTCCGGATCCCATAACACTGTACATGTCTATCCCGTTGTTAGCGCCCGATATGTCGTAGAGGTCGGGCAGTTTGCACATCTGATGACCTAGCTCGTGCGTCATAGTGCCCCTAGAAGGAAGAATAGTAGGATTTTCCGGAGAAGCTTTGTTATAGCCGCATTCTCCGTTCATAGCCCAGTCCGTGATGATTTTGCCTGAAATTTTGAGATCGTGGCTGGCGGAGGGTATGTCAGGTTCGTATGAGAATGAGCTCCATGCGTGCGCCCAGACTGCGGGATAGTCTGCACTTACGTATCCGCCGTAAGACTCTTCATAACCTGCCGTCACTACGTACAGGCATAATTCGGACGGATCTATTTTGCCATCGTTGTTTGTGTCAAATTTAGTAAAATCAACCTTCTTGTCCTCCGAGATTTTTCTCACTATAGAGCTGAGCATAGCCACTTCATTGGCGTGGCGGCGAATAAGGTCTGCTTCTGTGTTGCCCATGCTGCTGCTGATGAGTCTGTCCGGGTGTTTCCCGCCGTTGAAGCAGGAGGCATCCAGTGAAATTGTTATAAGACCAAAGGGGCCGCCTGTGCTACCTTCATAGTCGGCGGATATGATGTTAAGCGTTCCGTGGGACTGGTCTTTGTAATATTGGTGTACAGAGAGAGCATCGTCACCTTCTTTCCAAACAACGTCATTGTAGAAGTTTTCCGACGCAGCCAGGGGGGTGCCCACAAAGTTCACTCGCACAACCATAAGTTTTTTGTCTCCGGATACAGGGCGTGAGTGCCAGCCTTCGACTATATCATTAAGAGCGGTGAGAGCGCGTGAGATGAGAGACTGATTTTTGTTTTTGTTTTCATTAAAAATCTGCATCGGGTTCTTCGCGGGCTTAAAATTTTTGACGGCACCGACCGGCGGCGGTGTTTTTGTGCTGTACGCAACGCCGCTTGCTTTAAGTCCGCCGTTTCCGTCTGGTTTGGCAAACTCGTAAGCGCCTTTCTCTGTTCTTACAACGGCATTTCCCTTTGAGTCTTCAAACCAGTGGGAAAATTCGTCACCGCGCTGAGTCAGTTCGACGCTGCTTCCGTCGTTCTGTGTTATCGTGATAGGGCGATCCAAAGCAGGAACAGCGAATGCTGGGGGCGGCAGGGTTAAAATGGCAGTCAAAAGCAAGAGTGCAAATAATTTTTTCATTCTGTAAATCCTCCCTAATGCTGAAATATGCGATCACATACGTAACCGATTCTGTTATGTTCTCATTCTGGATTATATCAGTATAATATACTGTGTGCTTTTTGCAATAGGCAATATCTCGCCGTTTGTTTTTTCTGCTATTATAGATGCAAATCTAAAATGTTTTTATGTTGTTTGAAGGGAATGGTCTTTTTGGACGTTCGGGATGTTTTGCAAAAGTTTGACTCTATGTTGGCGGAGGGGCGTGTGAGCGAGGCCGGACTCCTGCTTGAAAGCGAGGCCGAATCATGCCGCAGGAGCGGTGATTATGCGGCTTGTGTCACTCTTTTTAATGAACTGGAGGGATTTTGGCGTGCTTCGGGCAATAGGGATAAGAGCTTTGCCGCCGCGGAAGCTGCTTTGGCTTTGCTCTCTTCCGCGGGGCTTGAAGGCGGAACGGATTATGCGACTACGCTTTTAAACTATGCCACGGCAAAGGCGGCTTTCGGTTTTGCGGATGAAGCTCTCACTCTCTTTAAGCAAGCCGAGACGATCTACGATGCGCAGCTTTCCGAGGGGGACTATAGATTCGCAAGTCTTTACAATAATATGGCTCAGTCTCTTCTGCGCATGAGAAAGACTTCCGAAGCGGCGCGGTATTTTGATAAATCCCTGCTTCTGCTGGAACTTACGGATGATACGGAGTCGGAAAAGGCGACTTGCCGCGTTAATATGGCCTTTTGCCTTATGGCGGAACGCAGGCTTGACGAAGCGCGAATAAGGCTGGAAGAGGCGGAGGCGATATTTGCCGCCATGGCCGATAACCCTCACTGTGCTTCGATGTTTGCAGCCCGCGGACAGTTGGAGTATCTGCTGAAAAACTACGCTTTATCCGCGGAATATTATGAAAAGGCGGCTCTGTCTACAGAGAAATTTTTCGGCAGAAGCGGGTCTGTCTATGTGACATCGTGCCGCAACTGCGCTAAGGCTCACGAAGCGGCTGGCTGCGTGGAAAAGGCTCACATATGGCGCAGTGCCGCAGAGAGAGCGATTTCGGGGAGCAAAGAAGTGCGATGAAGGGGCTTGAACTCTGCCGCACATATTATTTTGAGTGCGCCGCACCTGCGATAGAAAAAGAATTCGGCGAACGCTCCAAACTCATAGCTGCGGGGCTTGCGGGAGCCGGTTCCGACTGTATGGGCTATGACGATGAGATATCACGCGACCACGACTCCGGCCCCGGCTGCTGCCTTTGGCTAACAGACAGGGATTATGCGGAGTTCGGAAGCGACTTGAGAAAACTTTATGCCTCACTGCCTAAGAGCTTCGCAGGGGTGCCGCGCCTTGAAACTCCCCAGGGGGCGGGACGAGTCGGAGTTATGAGGATAGGAGCGTTCTACTCTCAGTTTACGGGCTGCGCGGACGTGCCGAGTGACAATATCTCATGGTTTCGCATACCGGAACACTTTCTCTCCGCAGCGACAAACGGAGCCGTATTCAGAGACGACTTGGGCGAATTCAGCCGCATCCGCAGCGCTCTCTCCCAATGTTATCCCCGTGATGTACTGCTCAAAAAACTTGCCGCACGCATATTTGTCATGGGACAGGCGGGACAGTATAACTACGTCAGAATAATGAAGAGGGGCGATATGCCAGCCGCCTCACTCGCTCTTGCCGAATTTGCACGTGCGGCTCTTTCAGCCGTACACCTGCTGAACAGACGCTACATGCCGTACTACAAGTGGGCTTTTAAGAGCGCGGGAGAACTTCCGAGGCTTAAAGACGCAGTTGCGGAGCTTGAAGCCATATTTGCGCAGAACTGTTCCGACAAAGCCGAGCTTGTCGAATCAATCTGCGGAAGAGTAAAATCTGCGCTGAAAGAGGATGGGCTTTCGGAAAGCGGCGAGAGCTTTATGGCCGTACAGGCGGAAGAGGTTATGAAGCGCATAAATGACGAAAAAATCAGGCGTATGGGGGTCTCTGTAGGATAATGGAAAATATAAGCGCCAATAATAAAATGAAAAATTTAATAGAAGATATAATCAAAACGGAATGGGCATTTTTTGACAAAGTGCAGAATGAGGGAGGACGGGCGGAATGTCAGGACGACCGGAAAACTTTCAGCATCATGCGCCGCAGCCAATACCTGGCATGGAGTCCGGCTCTGCTTGAAAGCTGGATGGACGACCTCAGAGAAGCAATAGAAGATGAAGACGGGCGTAATCCCATGACAGAAAAATACGGCTATATGATGTGTGTAAGCGCCCCTGCGGCAAACGCGGAACTCGAAAAGCTCCTGCCCTGCGTTTCGGAAGAAAAGAAAGAATGCGCGCACCGCATAACGGAAAAACTCCTTATCCAAAATGAAAAATTTCGTAAAAAATATCCGAATGTCGCAGGGCTCGGAAGACCTCTGCGCACCTTCGAAGAGGCAGAAGCAGGCTGTACGTCGATAGAGACATACGAACTGGGAGAGCTATACACCTACTCAATGAGGACACTGACTCTCTTTGAAAGAAATCTGCTGTTGCTTGAAAAAGACGGTATAAGCTATCCCGAGGCAGTAATAGAAAACAGTTTGATACAGCGCGGCTTCAAGGGACTTGCCCATGCGGAAGAATATATATCCGCAAAAAAAGGGGAGACAAAATAAAGGGGCTGCCAAGTGCGGTATGTGTAAAACTTTCAAAAAGTACACATCATACCGTTTGGTGGCATCTTGTTAATTACAATTTTTTACTGTAATATAAAATTACTCTTTTTCCATAAAATCGCAAGTTTATATTTGTAAGAAAATTAGGAGGTACTTTTATGCTCAAATCTTTCACGAGAAATTATGAGGACAACAGCACCGAAGCCGGTTTTCAGTTCACTTTTTACTGCGATATCTGCAATGACGGATACAGAAGTACCTTTATAGCATCGGAATCTCATAAGAAAGACAGCGCAATAAAGGGGCTCAGCCAGTGTGTATGGGCTGTCAGCAATCTTTTCGGAGGAGCTTTGAGCAATATCGGAAATGCGGTAGACAGAGGCGCGAGCGTCCTTTCCGAACGCTTTAACGGCATGAGCGCGGAGTGGCAGCAGGAGCATGAAGCGGCTTTCAACCGTGCAATGGACGAGGCAAGAGGACATTTTCACAGGTGCGAGTCATGCCATAAATGGGTCTGCGATTCCGACTTCAACGAGGATGAAGGGCTTTGCGTGGAGTGCGCGCCAAGGCTCAACGTCGCCGTCACAAGGGCGAAAGCCAAGGCAATAGAACGCAACCTAAACGATGCGGCGGAGGAACAGGTGCTCTGGAGCGGCAAACTGCAAACAGAAACGGTAAGGTGCCCCTCATGCGGCAAGCCGTGCGGAACTGGCAAATTCTGCAGCAACTGCGGAGCCTCCCTTGCTCCGAAAAATTGCCCCTCATGCGGAGCGGCCTTAGCGGACGGAGCAAAATTCTGCGCCGAGTGCGGCAAAAAACTCTAAATCTTTGCGTATAGCGAATCATTGCGGCAAACATTCTAAGGAGGAAATATAATGAAGGCAAAATTCTGTGCGGTCACGCTCTCACTCTTTATGGCACTGATACTCTTCGGTGCAGCCGCGGATGCGGCCGCCTATGATGCAGGTGCGCGAGCCAAAAAAATATGGTTTCAAACTCTGAACAGGACTGCTCACTCAGTCCTGCTGAAATACAAAATGCTTGGCAGTGACCCTGCAACAATCACAATGGCGATGAACAAAACCCATGTTGCTATGGACATGAGCTCACCCGACGGACATTCAACCGTCATTCACGATACAAAACAGATGAAATCCACAATGGTCATGCACGATGAAAAAATGTACATGGTCTTGAAAACAGATCCGAGACAAGTCCCCAAACTGGCAGGAGATAAAGAAGAAAAGCCCAATATGACAATCTCCGCAGGCACAGAGAAGATAAACGGCAAGAACTACGACTTTGACAAAATAGTATTTGACAAAGAAGATGCACAGCTTTACTACTTCGAGCCGGGCACTGACAAGTGGAAGTATTGGCGTGCGGGCGGTGAGCTCTTTGAGATATTGGAGTACGGCACCGCTCCTGATAAGTCGCTCTTTACCGTTCCGTCCGGATATGAAGAAATGAAGATGTAAGGCGGCTGATTTACCGGTACGACAGGAGCCGCTTGTCCTGCAGCCGGAATTTTGGGCGCGAAACGCAAAAATATAACGGCACATCAAAAGAGAGGGTGCGGATAAAAGCATCCTGCCTTTTATTTCTAAAAAAATATCTTTAGGTTAAAACAATATTGTTATGCTGCTTTGCCAAAGTATTTTTTTAGGCAAATTTTAGGGGGGATTTTCGGTGAAAATACGGAAATTCTTCTGTCACCGGATATAGCTAACGTAATCTCACCTGCCGACCTCTGCCAAATGGACGGAGATTGGGTGATCAAACCCTCTGTTACGGCAAGCCTCTGCAAAGACGCGAAGTACCTAAGTACACTTCCGATATTCACGGCAAACGGAGACTTCGGCGGCAAGGCGGCTGCGGCTGCAACGCGGGCTTTGCGGCACTCGCACTGCTCGCAGTTGTCCCAGTAATATACCGTAGGAAGAAGTAACAAATAACCAACCATAGACACCAAAAGAGAGCCGAAATTCGGCTCTCTTTTTTATGCCCTCGCGCTCCCATCTGAATAAGTGCGGCAGAAAACACCAACAGCCGGGAGTAAGTGCTAAAACTCGGTTTAGCTTTTAAATCGTCACCCCGCAAATTTTCAGTGCGGGGTTCAGCGGCGTTGGTTTTGACTTTAATTCTTTAAAATCTTAAAGCCGCTGTGCCCCGCACAAAAAATTTGCGGGGAGACGATAAGGGCAAAAACGCAGTGCTAAATCTGAATTTATAACTGCGTCTGGGGTCTGCGCACTGATAGGCTCCCTCTCGATAAGCAGGAAGGCAAAATGGTCTGTTCCCATTTTTGCGTATTGCTTAGGCGGGCGAGGCGGGGTTTTTGCGCCGTTACAGAAGGAGTGCCGACACCTAATGCCGGCACTCCTTCTGTTCTGTTTTTGCAAAAAGCGAGATGAGACGGGGAATTACTTTCCGGCGATTTCCTCGAGCATGTCTACGGCGAATTGCGCCGCTGTGGCTGCTCCTGTTTTTAGGATTTTTTCGTCTATTGTGTAGCACTCATGGTGGTTTGATTTTTCCGAGCCCGGTACGTCAGCGCTTCTTCCGCCAAGGAATGTGTAGACGGAGGGGGCTTTTTCCATGAGATAGGCGAAGTCTTCCGAGCCTGTGAGCTTTTCCATTGTGCCTAGGAAGTCCTCTCCGTAGAGTTTTTCCGCCGCGCGGCGTGCCGTGTCGACAACTTTGGCATCGCTGTTGATTACTGCTCCGGTGAGGTATTTGTACTCCAGTTCTGCGGTGCAGCCGTAGCCGCGGCAGATATCTTCTGCCGTTTGGCGTATTATGTGTTCTATATCCATTCTGAATTTGGGGTTGAATGTGCGCACAGTGCCGTCCATTACAACTTTGTCCGCTATTATGTTGAAGCGCTGTCCGCCGTCAAAGGTTCCGATGGTGAGGACGGATGCGTTGAGAGGGTTGTTTTTGCGGCTTATTATTGCCTGAAGCGCCATTATCACGGCAGATGCTGCTACTATTGCGTCACAGCCCAGGTGCGGCGCCGATCCGTGGCTTGCCTCGCCGTGTACGGTAAGGGTGAACATGTCACAGGATGCCATGCGTTCGCCGTGTTCGATGCTGATTTTGCCCGCGTCCACCTGTCCCCATACATGTGTGCCGTATGCTGCGTCCACTCCGTCCATTACTCCGAGTTCAACTGCTTTTTTTGCTCCCTGAGCCAGTTCTTCGGCAGGCTGGAAGAAGAATTTGACACTGCCTTTTATTTCGTCCTTGATGTCGCAGAGTATGCGCGCAGCTCCCAAGAGCATGGCTATGTGTGCGTCGTGCCCGCAGGCATGCATGACTCCCTCTTTCTGTGAGGCGAATGGGAGTCCCGTCTTTTCAGTGACGGGAAGCGCGTCTATGTCGGCGCGCAGGAGTACGGTGCCTCCGGGGAGAGCGCCTTTGAGAGTGGCGGTACAGCCGAATATGCCGTCAAATGTCTCTGCTTCTAGCCCCATTGCCGCAAGCTCCTTTACAATGCTCTTTGTCGTCTCCTCTTCATGGAGGGGAAGCTCGGGGCATGTGTGGAAGTATCTGCGCTTTTCTATGATGTAGTCGTTGTACTTTTCGGCAAGAGCCTTGATTTTTTCCGTCATTTCGCGCTCTTCTCCTCTATGTAGTCTGCGGCGAACTGTGCGTAGAGGGCGGCTCCGTGGCGCAGTGCGTCCTCATCCACTGTAAATTTGTCGCTGTGGTTTGAATATGTGATGCCGAGCGTCGGGTTCAAAGCGCCTATGTAGCCGTAGAATCCCGGCACTTTTTCCATGAAGTAGGCAAAGTCCTCTGAGCCTGTCAATTTGGGCATGTCGGTGAGGATTTCTTCTCCGTAGAGTTTTACCGCGGCATTCCTCGCAATTTTATTAATGTCCTCGTGTTCGTTGATAATCGGGCCGGGGAAGCGGCTGTATTCAAATTCCGCACTGCAGCCCAGAGCCTCTGCAGTATGAGAGATGATATTTCCCAGCTTTTTGTCTATCTCGGCGCGAAGCTCCCGTGAGTATGTGCGAACTGTGCCTTCGAGAATAACTTGATTGGCTATTATGTTAAAGCGCTGACCGCCGTGCACTGTGCCGATGGAGACTACCAAGGTGTTGAGAGGGTCGTTTGTGCGGCTTGCAAAGGTCTGGAGATTCATCACAACAGAGGCCGCCGCCACTATGGCGTCATGTCCGAGGTGCGGTGCAGAGCCGTGCGACGAAGTTCCGCGAACTGTAATTTTAAAGTTGTCGCAGGAAGCCATACGCCCGCCGGCTTCCAGATTCAGCAGAGGTGCCTGCAATGTGCCCCAGATGTGCATTCCGAATATTGCGTCCACTCCGTCGAGACAGCCTTTCTCCACATAGTACTCGGCTCCGTGGCAGGACTCTTCCGCAGACTGAAACAGCAGCTTGACCGTGCCGCGCAGTTCGCTTTTCATGTCGCAGAGAATGCGCGCAGCTCCCAGAAGCATCGCAATGTGAGCGTCGTGCCCGCAGGCGTGCATAAGTCCGTCATTTTCCGAAGCAAAGGGCAGTCCCGTCTTCTCATGGCTGGGAAGAGCGTCAATATCCGCGCGCAGCATGACCACGGGCCCTTTTTCCGCACCTTCGATTGTGCCTATCAGCCCATAGTAGTCCGGGAATGTCTCCACAGCTATTCCCATGGCTTCAAGCTCCCTCTTTATGGCTGCGGTCGTCTCACGCTCCTCAAAAGAGAGCTCGGGGTGTCTGTGAAAATACCTTCTCTGCCCGATAATATAATCGTTATACTTTTCCGCCTGTTCCCTTATATTCAAAGTGTTTCCCTCCGCTTCCACTATTTACAGAAGTCCGACAAAAATACCTGCTACTACGACAGAAGTTATGGTAACTGTGACAAAACCGCCGACTATCATCTGCGGAAGCATAATTTTCATAAGGTACTCATGCTCCTCCGGTGTCTTTGCGAGTGCCTTAACAGACTCTTCCGTCAGAATGTAGTTTGGGGGGAATCCGTAGAGAGCGGTAAGAGACGTTGCAAAAGCCATCTCCCAGCTAACCTTCAGGATGCGTCCCGCAATTATGGAAAGCACAGCCATGCCGAAAACTCCCACAGCGATAATGACAAACATGGGACCGATGCACTCAGCAAGCATCTGCGGAGTTGCGTCCTTCAGTCCCGCAAAGACAAAAATCATAAGTACATACATCAAAAACCCGTAAGACCCCGCCTTGCGCAGAGCGTCTCTTTCAAGGAAGCCTATCTCCGTAAAAATAATACCCAACAGCAGAGCTAAAACCGCCATATTGATGCCTGTCAGCTTTGCGAGAAGGCTTGCAAGATATGCGGAGAACATAAGCTTTGCCAAAATAAGAGCCGTTGTCGAATACTGCGCCGGAACTTCGGGGAAAATGCGGAAACGTCCCTCGACTGCCACATCCGCTGCGCCTTCCTTCATCTCCGTGCTCTTATTTTCCGTTGACATCGTCTCGCCCTTGCGGTAAGCCTCAAGCAGACGGCGTCCTTCAAGCTTAAGGCAAACTGCAGTGAGGGGATAGCCCACAAAACCCTGCATGGCATACATGGCGATTGCAAGCACTGCCGCCGTCATCAGACCCTTTTCGAGAGCCGCAGTCTGCATCATAGTCGCCGCGACGATACCGCCCGTGAGAGGGGGAAGTCCGGCTATGACATACTCGCGTCCAACAAGGGGAATGCAGATAAACCAGCAAAGGGCAACCATACCGGCAAGACCCGCAAGAGTGATGCAGATAATCTTCCACTGATCAAGAAGCTGCTTTATGGAAATAACAGTTCCCATGTGAGTAATGCAGAGCATAATGACCAAAATTCCGCCGAGCGGCGCGCCCATACCTGCGAGAGCTACAATATCCTTGGGGAAGAATGTCCAATACCCCGCTAAAAAGAGGGACGCAATGACAAAAACGGAAGGAATCCATGCCTTCGTCTTTGTGCTGATAAACTCGCCTATATAATAGACGACCGCAAGAACCAGAAACGCTGTAATACTTGTCATAATAAATCTCCTCCTCATAAAATCTCTCGCATATAATGCCGTGAGCACCCCAAAAAGTTACAAACAGCAGATACAATTGCGCATTCTCATTCTACATTGCATATTTACCAATGTAAAGAAGCAGAAGGGAACAATGTCAGCAAGCGGCACAATAACAGAGGCACCAGTATCGAAGAACAATTGGCAAACCGTTGGCAAACAATGGAGAGAAAAGCCAAGATTTGGGGTCTGTGTTTTAAAGTCACCCTCGCAATGGAGGCTTTAAGCCAGCCGCAAGATTGTGCCCGATGCTGTAGCATCTTACAAGAAGCATTGAGCAAAGCACATAGTATAATTTTTCTCTGTAGAATAAAAAAATCTAAATATCAAAAGTTTTTCCCAATTTAAGGAAAAACTTTTGACACTTATGGCGGCAGGAGCGGCAAAAGAACATGGCGGCTGTGCCGAACTGATGCTTCTCCATACTTTGGCGGGAAACAGTCTGTAAAATACCAAAAGAAGCCATGGCATTACGGTGATCATGGCTTCTTTATTTTTGCAGTCAGTGTGGCGTATTTTTCCGACAAAGTCGGAGGTATGTGCTTTTCGTGACTTGACCGTGTAGGCTCTCTCCCTATGCTTCCGGGTAATTTATCATAGGTATTTCTATGTTTGCCTGTTCGAAGCTGGCAAGAATTTCTGTGCGGATGGAGCTTGCCGCTTCTCTTTCAAGGGATTTTCGCATGTCTATGAAGAACTGTACCGTGAATTCTATGGAGATGTTTCCGAAGGACTCAAAGAAGATTCTGTAGTGGGGCTTTTTTAGGACGTGTTTGTTTTTGTCCAGCACAGAGGCGAGGATTTGTTTTGCCATATTGATATCTGTGTTGTAGGCGACACGTGTTGACACTTCCATTCTTATTATGCTGTCGCCTATGGTGAGGTTTATTATCGGGCTGTCCTGCACTTTGCTGTTGGGAATTACGAGGGTTTTGCTCTCCTGACAGCGGAGGATTGTGTTTTGTATCGTTATTTCCTGAACGATTCCGCGTTCTTCTCCTATTATTACGTCATCTCCGACTTTTATCTTTCCTTGGAAGAGGAGGAGAACGCCGCTGAAGAAGTCTCCCATTATCTTCTGCGTGCCGAGTCCTAATGCGATGGCAAGAGCGCCTCCGAGGAATGCGAAGGCTGTGAGGGGTATTCGGAGGCTCCAAAGTGACATGAGCATGGCTGCGGCAAAGCCCAAATAGTATATGAGCTTCTGAACCAGCAGCATGTTGTGTTCGCTCATCATGCCTCTTTTCTTTGCCCTTCTGATAAACATGTAGGCTATGTAGTGCGTGATGATTATTACCGCTAGGAATGCAATGAGAGCGCGGAAGAGTTTGCTTACAGTGACGGGGTAATCACCGAAGTGCCAGAGTTCGAAGTTGATGAAGGCGCTCATGTAGTCACCCCAGAAGTTGTTTAACGGAGAGTCCTGTCCATGCTCTTTCATCATATCGGCTGCTTCTCTTTTGAGCTGGTGAGACTGGGCTTTTATTGCTCCCAAATCGACAATGTATTTGAGATAGCGAATTTTGCGCTGGTTCATCGATTCCATAAAGGCAGCTTTGTTTTCCATGTCTTTAGGGGACATGAATATGTGTTCCGGGTCAAAGCGTCTCTGTGTCTCCTGCTCGTTTTCCCTTATTGTCTGAATTTGCTTGCTGCAGTATTCGGTGCACTCTTCGATGGTTAAAATGAATTCTTCGCATTCTTTGATAAGCTGCTTTTGCTGTTTTGGAGAAAGCTCGCCCTTCAGCAGCTCTTGAAGCTGCTGCCATGTGAGCCTTGTCGCCGCCCAGTACTCTTCCAGGTCGAGAAGGAATAGAACCTCGTCCTTTGTGAGATCCATCTCTGTGTTTGTGCTGAATTTTGTAAAGGCGGTCGGGCGTGCTTCGGAATTTTTTTTCTCGTTTAGATTGTTATACTGCAAATTCATCTCTGTTATCATATTGTGCAGTGCTTTTTTCTTCTTGAATACCGTGGCATCGAGATATCTCTTGTCGTCATCGGTAATTTTAAGGTTGGCTCTTACTTTGCTGAGCACTGGCTCCAGCATGGCGAGTTTTTCTTCCGTTTCGCTGACTCTCTCTTTAGAAAGCTCGGAAGTTATTGAGTAAAAACTCTGATAGACAAAGTTCTGCTCAAGACGTGCCTCTGTCTCTTTGAGCTCCCATGCGGCGGAGGCATTTCTGCCGTCTCTGTCGTTAATCCTGGATAGGCACAGCCTATACTCTCTTTCTATGATCCCTCGTGCTTCTTTCGCTTCAAGCAGTGAATTTTTTGTTTTGAGAGAGGACTTCTTTGCATTTTCAAGCTCTGTGCGCAGGTTTGTCATGTCCTCCATAAAGTTGAGGTAGAAGAGGAAGTTATAGGGAGGCATTGTCTGGCTCAATGCCGTGGCTTCATCGCTGTTGATGGCGCTGCTTTCTACGCGTGAAGGATTTTTCTGAAGGAAGTATATGCTGTTGTAGATGTTTATAATGTCGTCAAGCAATAGCTCATAGCGGATGACGCGCGAAGGTGCTATGTCATTCTGGCGCGCAAGTCCTTCTTCTATAGTCTTTATCTCTTCTATTTGTCTATAAAGTGCCTCCGCCCTTTCAAGAGGTTTGGAGAGGTACTCGGTGATTTCAAGCTCTAAATCCGTCAATGAGTTCGCATCGGCATTGTCAGCCGGGATAAATGCCAGCGCGGCGGCCAGAATAAGTATTATAAAAGTGTGCAGAGAGAGACTCTTTTTCATTGAAATCATCCTCAGACTTTGAATTAAATTTGTTTATTTATTTTACATTATATCTTATGTTGTGTGGAGGGCAGACTGCGATAAATTCCGAGTATCGGACAGAGTTTGCAGGTGATATCATCCACAGAGTTTTACGATAAAGGTATATCGATAATGGAATATCGATATACCTTTATCGTATCTACCGAAAGTGGATAAGCGGGTATAAGATATCGCCAGAAAGTTAGAGAAACAAATCACAAAGCCAAAATTGTTAAATCATAAAATTTTATGGAGGGATTGTTATGGCAAGATTTACATTACCGAGAGACCTGTATCACGGAAAGGGTTCACTTGAGGCCCTCAAAACACTTAAAGGCACAAGAGCGTTTGTAGTAGTAGGCGGCGGAAGCATGAAGCGTTTCGGTTTCCTTGACAAGGTTGAAGCTTATCTTAAAGAGGCCGGCATGGAAGTGCGCCTTTTTGAAGGAGTAGAGCCCGATCCCTCTGTCGATACAGTCATGAAGGGTGCTGCTGCAATGAGGGAGTTCAACCCCGACTGGATAGTATCAATAGGCGGCGGTTCACCGATAGATGCGGCAAAGGCAATGTGGGCATTCTATGAATATCCCGATACAACTTTTGAGTCGCTCTGCATTCCTTTTAACTTCCCGACTCTCCGCACAAAGGCGAAGTTCTGTGCCATTCCTTCAACATCGGGAACAGCGACGGAAGTTACGGCTTTTTCAGTCATAACCGATTACAAAAAGGGAATCAAATACCCCCTTGCAGACTTTAACATCACGCCCGATGTCGCCATAGTAGACCCGGAGCTTGCGGAGACAATGCCCAAGAAGCTCACGGCACATACAGGCATGGACGCTATGACACACGCTGTGGAAGCTTATGTATCGACTCTGAACTGCGACTATACTGATCCCCTTGCGCTCCACGCCATAAAGATGGTGAGCGAGAATCTCATAGCTTCCTACAACGGAGATATGGACGCACGCGCAAAGATGCACAACGCACAGTGCCTCGCAGGCATGGCATTCTCAAACGCTCTTCTCGGAATAGTCCATTCCATGGCTCATAAGACAGGCGCCGCATACAGCGGAGGCCACATTGTTCACGGCTGTGCCAACGCAATGTATCTGCCCAAGGTTATCCGCTTTAATGCAGTTGCTCCCGAAGCGGCGAAGAGATACGCCGAAATCGCGCGCTTCCTCGGCCTTGAGGGAAAGAGCGACAGCGAGCTCACACTGGCTCTTGTCGGACACATCAACAGAATGAACAAAGCTCTTGATATCCCCTCACGCATTAAGGATTATGAGGGCGGCATCATTGACGAGAAAGAATTTATGGAAAAGCTTCCCAAAGTCGCGGAACTTGCGGTCGGAGATGCATGCACAGGCTCAAACCCCCGCACCATAACACCGGCACAGATGGAAGAGCTTCTTAAGAGCTGCTATCTTGACGAAGAGACCATAGGTCTTTAATTTAGCCTCCACCCACCTAACTCACTCTTATATACAGCTGCACAAGTTTCATCCGAGCCCCTTTAATTGCGAGAGTTAAAGGGGCTCTCTCTTAAGACGCCCTCACTATATTCTATTTGGCGAAAGCCCGACAGGAGAGTTGTAATATGAAAAACGCAAAGGAAGTACAGACACCGCAAATTGTGGACAGTGTTCCCGCTCTCGAAGCACGCATGGCGGAGGTTCGAGCCGCTCAGAAGAAATTCTCATCATATACCCAGGAACAGGTGGACAAAATATTCTTAGCCGCCGCAATGGCAGCGAACAGAAGCCGCATAGCTCTTGCCAAGATGGCAGTCGCAGAGACAGGCATGGGAATTGTCGAAGATAAAGTGATAAAGAACCACTTTGCTTCGGAATATATATACAACGCTTATAAAGATACAAAAACCTGCGGAGTCATAGAGGAAAACAAAGTCTACGGCTCAAGAAAGATAGCCGAGCCCGTAGGAGTCATAGCCGCAGTTATCCCCACGACAAACCCTACATCTACCGCTATTTTTAAGACACTTCTTGCTCTTAAAACACGCAACGGAATAGTGATAAGCCCCCACCCGAAAGCCAAAAATTCCACAATAGCGGCTGCAAAAATCGTGCTTGACGCCGCAGTCGAAGCGGGAGCTCCCGAAGGAATAATAGCCTGGATAGATGTACCCTCACTGGAACTCACAAACAGCGTAATGAAAGATTCCGACATTATCCTTGCCACAGGCGGCCCGGGAATGGTCAAGTCCGCATACTCAAGCGGCAAACCGGCTCTCGGAGTAGGTGCGGGAAACACACCTGCAATAATTGACGAGAGCGCCGACACCCTCCTTGCGGTAAGTTCAATAATTCACTCAAAGACGTTTGACAACGGCATGATATGCGCCTCGGAACAGTCCGTAATAGTTCACGAATCAATTTACAAAAAAGTAAAAGACGAGTTTGCTGCGAGAGGATGCTATTTCCTCAATAAAGAAGAGACCGAAAAAGTCAGAAAGACAATAATCATCAACGGTGCTCTCAATGCGAAAATTGTCGGCCAGAAAGCCCATACAATAGCAGGCTTGGCTGATGTGAAAGTTCCCGAAGATACAAAAATTCTGATAGGCGAAGTCGAAAGCGTAGATATATCCGAAGAGTTCGCGCACGAGAAGCTCTCCCCCGTCCTTGCCATGTATAAGGCGAAAGACTTCGGAGATGCTGTGGCGAAAGCAGAGCAGCTTGTCGCAGACGGAGGCTACGGGCACACATCATCACTCTACATAAATGACGTGACAGAGAGAGAAAAAATAGACTTCCACGCTTCACGCATGAAGACGGGAAGAATCTTGATAAACACACCCTCGTCCCAAGGCGGCATAGGAGACCTTTACAACTTCAAACTCGCGCCCTCTCTCACACTTGGCTGCGGCTCATGGGGAGGCAACTCCGTATCAGAAAACGTCGGAGTAAAACATCTTATCAACATAAAGACAGTCGCAGAGAGGAGAGAGAACATGCTTTGGTTCAGAGCCCCGGAAAAACTTTACATAAAGAAGGGCTGTCTGCCCGTAGCTCTTGACGAGCTCAAACACGTTCTCGGCAAGAAAAAAGTATTCATAGTCACAGACTCCTTCCTCTACAACAACGGATACAC
Organism: uncultured Synergistaceae bacterium; assembly: GCA_964577295.1. Taxonomy (GTDB): domain Bacteria; phylum Synergistota; class Synergistia; order Synergistales; family Synergistaceae; genus CAZNYN01. The sequence continues at coordinate 16,975 of CAZNYN010000026.1, forward strand.
AAAAGCAATAACAGACAAACTCGACGAGCTTGACATAGTTCACTCAACATTCTTCAACGTTGCTCCCGACCCGACACTTGCATGCGCCAAAGAGGGAGCGGCCGCTATGAGAGCCTTTGCCCCCGACTGCATAATAGCTCTGGGAGGCGGCTCTGCAATGGACGCCGGCAAAATCATGTGGGTTATGTACGAACACCCCGAAGCGGACTTTATGGACATGGCAATGCGTTTCATCGACATAAGAAAACGCACCTACACATTCCCCAAGATGGGAGAAAAAGCATACTTCATAGCTGTTCCCACCTCGGCAGGCACAGGTTCGGAAGTGACACCTTTCGCAGTCATAACAGATGAGCGTACCGGAGTAAAGTACCCCCTCGCCGACTATGAGCTCATGCCCAAAATGGCGATAGTGGACGCGGACATGATGATGAACGCTCCGAAGGGCCTCACAGCCGCATCAGGTATAGACGCAGTGACACACGCTCTTGAAGCCTATGCCGCCATGCTCGCCACAGAATATACAGACGCTCTCGCTCTCCGCTCCCTCAAGTCGATATTTGAATATCTGCCGCGCGCCTACGACAACGGCCCCAACGACCCTGTCGCGCGTGAAAAAATGGGAAATGCTGCGACAATGGCAGGCATGGCTTTCGCAAACGCATTCCTCGGAGTCTGCCACTCAATGGCTCACAAGCTCGGAGCCTTCCACCACCTGCCCCACGGAGTCGCAAACGCCCTAATGATAAATTACGTGCTCCGCTTCAACGCTGAGGAAGTACCCTCAAAAATGGGAACCTTCTCACAGTACGCCTATCCTCACACACTCGCCCGCTACGCCGAAGTAGCGGACTACCTCGGAATCAAAGGCAAGGACAATGCGGAAAAGCTTGAAAACCTCATAAAGGCGATTGACGGCCTTAAAGCCAGAGTCGGTATAAAGAGTACAATAAAAGAGTACGGAGTCGATGAAAAATTCTTCCTTGAAACCTTGGACGATATGACTGAACAGGCATTCGACGACCAGTGCACAGGCGCCAACCCGAGATATCCGCTCATGAGCGAGATAAAAGAAATGTACCTCAAAGCCTATTACGGGAAATAGCAGGAGGGAAAACTATGAACCTTGAACGAATTATCGCAGTCAGAACAGCAAAAACCGTCTACCGCGACGAAGATAAGTGCGTAAAACTCTTTGACTCGGACTACTCAAAGGCGGAAGTCCTAAACGAAGCTCTCAACCAGGCGCGCATCGAAGAAACAGACCTTGCCATACCCAAAATTCTTGAAGTTACAAAGGCTAACGGCAAGTGGGCTATCGTCTCCGAATACATAAGCGGCAAGACACTCGACCGCCTCATGGAAGAGAACCCAGATAAAGAAAACGAATACCTCGACATCTTCATAAAAGCTCAGATAGATGTCCATGCAAGAAAGTCGCCATTGCTCAATAAGCTCAAAGACAAAATGTCGCGCAGACTATTTAAAGCCGGACTTGAGCCTGCCGTCCTTTACGATCTGCATACAAGACTTGAATCTATGCCCCAAGACCTCAAAATCTGCCACGGTGACTTTAATCCGAGCAACATAATCATAGGCGAAAAGGGCACACCATACATACTCGACTGGGTAGACGCCTCACAGGGAACTCCTGCCGCAGACGCAGCGCGCACATACCTGCTCTTCTGGCTTGCCGGAAACATAACTCTGGCGGATAAATACCTTGATTCATACTGCAGAAAGAGCAATGTATCAAAGAGCGAAGTTCAGAAATGGATACCTCTTGCCGCAGCCTCGCAGCTTGCGGAAGGCAAAGAGGAAGAACGCGAATTCCTGCTATATTGGATAAACGTAGTGGACTACGAATAATCTGGAGGACTGAGTGATATGATAAAGGTAGTTGTCTGCATAGGAAGCGCCTGCCATGTAAAGGGTTCAAGAAAAGTAGTCGAGAATCTTCAGTTTCTCATAGCCGAGAACAAGATAAAAGATAAAATCGACCTGAAAGGCAAGTTCTGCATGGGCAGATGCCAGGAAGGTGTCTGCACAACGGTAGACGGAGAATTCTTCTCCGTAACGCCGGACAGCACAAAAGAGTTTTTTGAAAATCACATACTGCCAAAGTGCAAATAAAAACGCAGCAAAAGAGGCGTCCTCACAAAGAGGCCGCCTCTTTAAATTTTGAGGCACAAGTAAAATACAGCCAAACAGGCGGACAACAATGGGCAAACAATTGGCGAGCAATAGGCAAACAATTGGCAAGCAATGGGCAACAGTTGGCAAACAATTGAAAGAAAAACCAAGATTTAACATAGTGTCTGTGGATTTGATCTTAAAGCCTTCCTCTCTGGCCGCCTCTAGGAGGAAGGCTTTAAGAACGCAGGGCACAAACACAGCGATAAATTCAGATTTGCTCCACAGTGATACACTGCTTCTGTCTTTTCAAGCGTTTGCCAATTGCTTGCCCATTGCTTGCCAATTGTTTGCCTGTTGCTCTCCGACAACCCGAGATTTAGCATCTCACAATATTTCACGCAATGCGAAGCGAGCGCTTCACCATGTTTCACGCGAAGCGGCCTCCGTGGGCAGAAGCGAGCGACTTCCGCGCAACGCAAAACCGCCTTTGTCTCTGCCCCTGACAATCGTTCAACAATTGTTCAGCAACTGCTCAACTATCGCTCAACGCCCCTGCACTCGCCCCTGCTTTTACTGTTTTTTGTTTTCGAATTCCGCTTTTACTTTCTCTCTCAAGGATTTGTCTGTCAGAATTTTAAGAGCTGTGAAGACCATGATTTTTGCTCCTTCTGCCAGTCTTTGGTGTCCCATTTCAGATCTTGTAGCGGCTTCTATCTCTTTTGTGTGGAGCGGTACAGGTGTGTCTGTTATGGAAAGAAGAGGCTGAATTGACGGGCAGCGCCAGCTTATATTTCCCATGTCGGACGCTCCTCCCTGTCTTTCCTTTTCGGCGAGAGGAACTCCCGCTTTTGCAAAGCCTTCTTCCGTTATTTTCTCCAAGGAATCAAGCTCCAGGGAGTTGTAGAAGTATGTGTCGTTGGGCTCGAATGTCACAGAGGTCTCCGTGGCTTCCGCAGCGCCGGCAGCGATTTTGCGCACTCTTTCAGTCAGACTTTCCAAGTCCCGTTTGTCTAAAGCGCGCAGCTCCAAGTGTATAGAGGCCCTTTCAGGGACGGTATTTACCGCTGTGCCGCTTTCGGTTATTATTCCGTGCATTCTGATATCCGGCTTCACATGCTGGCGCATCATGTCGAGAGCGTCAAAAAAGAGGCGTGAGCCGTTAAAAGCGTTGCGCCCTTCCCACGGAGCGGCCGCGGCGTGAGCCGGAACTCCGCTGTATTTAATGTTCCACCCTCTGAGTGCCGGCGTGCTCATGGACACCATGCTTTTGCCGGAGTAGCAGTGTATCATCATAGCGAGAGAAAGTTCGTCCGCTATCCCCATATCTGCCATTCCGCACTTTGCGCCCCATGTCTCTTCCGCAGGTGTGCCTATAACAAGAACTTCTCCCTCTGTTTCGTCTATTACTTTGGAAAGAGCCTCGCCGGCAAGCAGTGACATCATGCCGCTTAAGTTGTGTCCGCAGCCGTGACCGACTTCGGGCAGAGCGTCATATTCCGCAAGGAATGCGACTTTGACAGGGCCGCCGCCGCATTTTCCGCAGAATGCCGTCTCCATGCCGCAGTAGGGCATTTCTGTCGTAAATCCTTCTTTTGCCAGAGAGTCTCTTAATATGCCGGCGGTTCTGAATTCTTTGCCGCTGAGTTCCGGATTGTCCGCGATATCGTCGCTTATCGCGGCGGCGGCATCAATGTTTTCGTCTATATATCTGAATGCTTTCGCAAGCAGCTGTTCAAATTCGTGATTATCCATAAAGTTTCCTCCGTAACTGCAGTCTTTACTGTTTCGCCGCAAGTTCTGTCTCTTTTTTGTAGTCCTTCCACATTGAAGCGCGGAGCTTTTCGTCAAGAAGCACATTGAGCACGGAACGGGCTATTATTTTAGCGCCTTTATTCAGAGCCTTGTGCGCCGTATCCGTGACAGTGGCTTCTGCGAAGGCTCTTGTATGAGGCTCGTGTTCCTCTCCGCCGGCTATGTCTATTTCGGGCTGGACTGCGGGGCAGACGTATGATACGTCTCCGACATCGGATGAGCCCATAAAGCCCGGGCACGGCACGACTTCCATTCCGAACTCGGCAAAGAGATTCTCCATCATTGTCTCTGCCGTGTTGTTGGGCAAGACATCCTTAAAGCTCGCCTCAAAGTTTCTCCAAGTTACCTCTGTGGCTGTGGCCAGAGCCGCACCTTTCGCGCAGTTGTATACCTGCTCCAGCATCTTGTCCAAATACGCGCGCTTTGACGCTCTGAAGTAAAAGCGTCCAACTGCCTTTTCGGGAACTATGTTCGGAGCGGTGCCTGCCTCGCTGTATATGCCGTGCATCCTCGCATCGGGGCGCACATGCTGACGCAGCATATCTATAGCGTGAAAGAAGAGCTGAAGTCCGTTCAGAGCGTTGCGCCCTTCCCACGGAGCAGAGGCCGCGTGAGCCGTTCTGCCCTTGAAGGTGAACTCTATGGCGTCCATTGCAAGAGAGCGGTAGCGGACTATTGATTTGCCGCAGGTGCAGTGAAGCATTACGGCAAAATCGCACCCGTCAAAGACTCCCTGCTCGGACATTACCACTTTTGCTCCGTCGCTCTCCTCCGCGGGAGTACCGACAACGATAAGTTCTCCGCCTGTCTCCTTCATGACAGGCAGAAGAGCAAGCCCTGCCAAGACTGACATTGAGCCGTGCAGGTTGTGTCCGCATGCGTGTCCTATCTCGGGCAGAGCGTCATATTCAACGAGAATAGCAGCCTTTGCTCCCTCTTTTTCTCCTTTGCACGATGCCATGAAGGCAGTGGGGATATTCATGTAGGGATATGTGACGTCAAAACCCGACTTTGCAAGCACGTCGGCAATCTTTGCGCTGGTCTTGAACTCTGTTCCGGAAACTTCGGGATTTGCGGCGAAAAAGTCGCTCATCTCCGCTATTTCTGCAGAGCGTGAGTCAATAATTTCGTCGATTTTTGTTAAAAGAGAAGTTTTTTCCATTGAGACACCTCCATATAGTTAAAGCAGAAGCGCAATATAACCGTAAATGAAAGCCCGAGCCCCTGATTTCAATAGGGAACCCGGGCTTTTTTTAATTATAGCTGAAATCGCAAATAAATTTGTCCGTTAAGCGCGCCTTAAAAGGTGTCCCTTGGGTTCTCCCAATACCTCATTATCGCGGACAGCCGGCACTCCTCCCAGGATGACCCACTTTATTCCGTCGGGCGGCAGCAGTTCCATAGCGAATGTCGCATTGTCCCTTAATGTCTCTCCGTCGAATATCACAAGGTCGGCGTCCGCTCCCTCTGCTATGACACCCTTGTTAAGCCAGTTCATCGCAGCGGGAAGGGCTGTGCACTTGCGAACAGCCTCGTGCCACGGCAGTCCCTTATCGGCAAGCATGCGCAGTGCTCGCGGGAATGTGCCTGCCGCGCGCGGATGTCCGTGACCGCCGCGCAGGAGAGAGTCGGAGGCTATGGCGCAATTTTTGTGCATAAGGCACAGCTCGACTTCATCGCCTCTCATAACATGAGCTATGATCAGAGTTTCGGGAGCTTCCTTTCTGAGCCTCTCATATAGGTTATCCTCATTCAGCCACTTGCCTCTGTAAGGGCCGCTCCCTATTTCGAGAGACTCAAGCCCCTTTCCCCACCTTTCTTCAAATCCGGCATCAAATACTGCAGAACCGAGATTTGTGCAGAAAGCGTCGTAGGGATAGCAGTCGAAAGTTACATCTGCTCCGTCGTCTGCTGCTTTTTCTATATGTTCCAAAACTTCGGCAAGATGACCGAATGCCGTCATGCTGCCTGTGTGGGATATCTGGAATCTGACAGGCCACTTCTTGGCGTACTCGATGATTTCATCAGTGGCAGCGACTGCCTGAGGCCCGTCGGAACGAATGTGTACCGGTATCCACCTCTGCTTGAACTCCTTTACTATGTCAAAAAGGGGAGCAAGTTCCTCGGGCGGTGTGTTGGGCATATACTCAAGCCCCACGGAAAGCCCGAAAGAGCCCTTTTCAAGCTCGCTTCGCAGAAGTTCGCACATCGTCTCCCTCTGCTCCTCATTTGCCGCAGCGTAGATGTCTGTTACCCCCGCTGCTTCGCGCAGACATGTATGACCCGTGAGATATCCCAAATTGAGCCAAGGCTTCTGCCTGTAAGGGAGAATGTCGGAAGCAAGAGGCCCCGAACCGCAGTTTCCCGCTATGGCAGTGGTAACGCCCTGACGCAGCAGAGATTTTTCCACTGTATCTCCGTCGCACACTTCCTCGTCATGCATATGAGAGTCGATAAATCCGGGCGATACGAAAAGTCCCTTCGCGTCTATCACAAAGTCGGCATCAGGCTCATCATGTGTCAGAAGAGCGATTTTTCCGTCAGATACCGCGATATTTACAGCTTCCTCCCTTGCTTGGTCGGGAAAGAGCACAGTCCCGTTTTTAATAAGCAGAGAGAACTTTGTATTTGTCATAATCCTAATTGTAACCGATGGCTACTGCCACAAATATGAAAACCATCTGAACGGCAAAAAGCAGACCGAAGAACGGAATAAAGTACTTCCACCAGCGGTCGATGGGAACCTTCGCAAGTCCGCAGATAACGGGAAGCAAAGTTGTCGGCCAGAGAATGTTTGAGAAACCGTCTCCGAACTGGTAGGCCAAGACTGCGACCTGACGCTGAATGCCCAAAATGTCCGAAAGAGGAGCCATGATAGGCATTGTGACTGCCGCCTGTCCAGAACCTGACGGGATAAAGAAGTTTATCAAAGTCTGAACGACGAGCATGCCTTCTGCGGCGACCCACTTCGGCAAAGAGGTAAGAGGGGCGGCCAGAGCATAGACGACAGTGTCGATTATCTGTCCCTGCTCCATAACGACAAGAACGCCTCTTGAAATACCGACTATTGTCGCTCCGAAAATGATATCTCTCCAAGCATCGATGTAAATTTCGGCAATGCGGCTCGGGCTGTAGCTGTTGGCAACACCGCAGGCGATACCGGTTATAAGCAGAAGTCCGCAGAGTTCGTCAAAGTACCATCCCTTTTCAAGAACGCCCCAAACGAGAACCCCGAGAGAAATTACAAGGATAAGCAGTGTGAGCTTGTTCTTGCCCGTCATCTTAGATTCGATAAGCTCGTTGTGGTCGAGAGCCAAAGCTCCCATATCCACTCCTGCCATAAGGGACTTGCTCGGGTCTTTCTTAACAATCGCCGCATAGCGCATAGTCCATGCAACGCCCATAGTGACAAAGACAAACCATGCCACGACACGCAGCCCCAGTCCCGAGAAAAGCGGAAGCTCCGCGAACTTCTGAGCGAGTCCGACAGTGAACGGGTTCATGAAAGCGGCTGCAAATCCGAGTCCGCAGCCCATGGCAACGACAGACATACCGACAATGGCGTCATAGCCCATAGCAATGGCAAGACCGACAAAGATAGGAATAAATCCGAAAGCCTCTTCAAACATTCCGAAGAATGTGGAGCATGTGGCAAAGAGATAGATAAATACCGGAAGCACAAAAGCTTCCTTGCCTTTGGTTCTGCGAAGAAGAGCGCCTATTGCCGCATTCAGTGCTCCGCTGACGATAATCAGATAGAAGCAGGCATAGGATATCATAATGAAGAAGATAACGTTTGCTGCATTTATAAGTCCCTTATAGACACAGATAAAGGTCTGGAACGGATTAACCGGGCTCTGGGCCACTGCATGGTAAGTGGCCGGGTCAACAATTGTGCGGCCGGTATTCGGATCTGTAATCCTGTCATATACGCCTGCCGGAACAAAATAAGTTCCTATTGCGGCAAGTACGGTAAGACAAAAAAGAATTACAAAGGTGTGCGGAACTTTGAACGTAGATTTTTTCTCTGACATACGAAACCCTCCCGGTGATACTCAAAATGTAATGCTGAATTCTCCCAATTTACCTCCTTTCATAAACTAAAGTTTATCATACTTTCGAGAAAAGCAGAAAGTAAAGATGCGAAAAAATGATAGTATATAATAATCCTTTTATATTTATTGTCAATATCCCATTT
>CAZNYN010000027.1:0-24101 GCA_964577295.1 uncultured Synergistaceae bacterium
TACGTGAAGGCGGACGCACAGTCGGCGCAGGCGTCGTAACAGAGATTATCGATTAGTACACCCCAGGAGGGGAATATTTTGGCAAAAAAAATCCGCATAAAACTTAAGGCATTCGACCACCGTGTGCTTGATGCTTCTGCAAGTCAGATAGCAGAAACAGCACAGCGTACAGGCGCCAGAGTGTCCGGTCCTGTCCCTCTTCCGACAGAGATCAAAAAGTTCACAGTCCTCACGTCACCTCACGTTGACAAGGACGCGCGTGATCAGTTTGAAATTCGGACACATAAGCGTCTGATTGACATAGTTGATCCGACCCAGAAGACAATGGAAGCTCTTATGGAGCTCAACCTGCCTTCAGGAGTCGATATACAGATTAAGCTTTAAGGTTTAATCTGAAAGGAGTGAAACGTTCATGAGTATGGGGATTCTGGGCCGCAAGGTAGGGATGACCCAGGTCTTCGACGAAAACGGTAAGGCAGTGCCTGTAACAGTAATAGAGGCAGGACCTTGCTCCATCGTTGAAATCCGGACACCTGAAAAAAACAGCTACAGCGCAGTACAGCTAGGCTTTGGAGAAGTCAAAGAGGCTAACGTAATAAAGCCCATCAAAGGCTACTTCGATAAGCAGGGCGCTGCACCGAAGCGCTGGCTGAGGGAGTTCCGCGTGGATAACACCGCGGACTACCAGGTGGGACAGGAGATCACCGTTTCTCTGTTCCAGAATGGCGAAGTTGTTGACGTAATAGGCGTCAGCAAAGGTAAGGGAACTGCGGGCGTAATGAAGCGCCATGGCTTTGGCGGAACACCGGCAAGCCACGGTCACTCGGTAACACACCGTCACCCCGGTTCTATCGGTTGCAGCAGCTATCCCGGCAAAGTTATAAAGGGCCGGAGAATGGCGGGTCACATGGGAAGCGAGCGCGTCACGACAAAGAATCTTTCAGTCTTTGCCATTGACGAGGAGAACAACCTTATATTGATAAAAGGTTCAGTACCCGGCGCACGCGACAGCCTTGTTATGATCCGCAAAACAGCGTAATAGGGAGGCAGAAGACTATGCCTATAGTAAAAGAAGTTAATTTCAAAGGCGAGGTTATCGGTCAGCTTGAACTTTCCGAGGCCGTCTTCGGAGCCCCTGTCCACGTGCCGGCCATGCATCAGGTTGTGGTTGCGCATTTGGCTAACTGCCGTGTTGGAACACATAACACAAAAGACCGCGGAGATGTTCGCGGCGGCGGTAAGAAGCCCTGGAGACAGAAACATACAGGTCGTGCCCGTGCGGGAAGCTCACGCTCTCCTCTGTGGGTCGGCGGCGGTGTCGCACATGGTCCGCATCCGAGGGATTATCACCAGAAGGTCAACAAAAAAGTTCGCCGCATAGCACTTCGCAGCGCTCTGACCCTGAAGGTGCAGGAAGAGAACATGCTTGTTGTCAACAGCTTTGATGTGACAGCACCGAAGACAAAGATTATGCTTGACTTCCTTGCTGCCGTTCAGACAGGCAAGAAGCCGCTTCTCGTGCTTCACGAGACAAACATGGCAGTGGTTAAATCAACTGCGAATATTCCGTCAGCGGATGTTCTTCATGTTGACAGCGTCAACGTTTATGACCTTCTTAACCACGATCAGCTGATTGCAACTCCTGAGGCTGTTAAAAAGCTCGAGGAGGTGTTCGGTTAATGAACGCAGTATCGCATGATATAATTGTCCGTCCCGTTATCACGGAAAAGACAAGCCGTTTGATGGAGCTCGGACAGTACACATTTGAAGTCCTTCCCAAAGCCAACAAGATTGAAATTCGTAAGGCAGTGGAAGAAGTTTTCAGTGTAAAGGTTGTCAGAGTCAATACGATCCAGGTCCGTTCCAAACCGAAGCGGATGGGTGCCTTTTTGGGTCGTTCACGCTCCTGGAAGAAAGCCGTCGTAACACTCGCCGCAGGCGAAAAGATAGCATTCTTCGAGGGCGCAAGCGCCTAGGCAGAAAGGGGTAAACCTCAATGGGAATTAAGAAATTTCGTCCCACAACACCCAGCCGCCGCCACATGGCAACGCCTGATTATTCCGAAATAACAAAGGCGAAGCCGGAGCGGAGTCTGGTTGTAGCACTGAGCCAGTCAGCGGGACGCAACAACAACGGTCGTGTCACGATGCGCCATCGCGGCGGACGCGGCAGAATAAAGTACCGTATAGTAGATTTTAAGCGCAATAAGTTTGATGTGCCGGGCAAGGTTGTAGCCATAGAGTACGATCCTAACCGCTCAGCTCGTATTGCTCTTATTTCTTACCTTGACGGTGAGAAGCGTTACATACTTGCACCTGTAGGACTTAACGTCGGCGATTCAGTCTTCGCCGGAGCGAAGTCAGACATCCGTCCGGGAAACGCCCTTAAGCTTAAGGACATCCCCGTCGGTACGGTCATTCACAACATAGAGCTCGAACCGGGACGCGGCGGAGTACTTGTACGTTCAGCCGGAGTATCGGCGCAGCTTATGGCAAAAGAAGGCAAATACGCATTCGTTCGCATGCCGAGCGGAGAGCTCAGACTTGTACTTCTTGAGTGCATGGCGTCTATCGGTCAGGTAGGCAACGAAGAGCATGAGAACGTTGTGTTCGGTAAGGCCGGCAGAACGCGTTGGCTTGGAATTCGCCCGCATATCCGCGGTATGATCCAGAACCCTGTCGACCATCCGATGGGCGGTGGCGAAGGCAAGAGTAAGTCGCACAAGCACCCGGTCTCACCGTGGGGTACTCCGGCAAAGGGTTACCGTACACGCAAGCGTAAGCCTTCGGACAAGTTCATCGTCCGTCGCCGCAAAAAGTAGCCCGGGTTTCTAGGAGGGAATATAGATGGCTCGTTCACTAAAAAAAGGACCTTACGTAGATGCGAAGCTTCTCCGCAGGGTTGAGGACATGAACGATTCAGGGAAGAAAATCGTGATAAAGAGCTGGGCACGCCGTTCCAGCATCACCCCTGAAATGGTCGGACACACAATAGCAGTACACAACGGCCGCATTCATGTACCGGTTTACATCAGCGATAATATGATCGGACACAAGCTCGGCGAGTTTGCACCGACCCGTAAGTTCGGCGGACACGCCGGACAGGAACGCTCCACGAAAGTTAAGAAGTAGGAGGAGTAGGGTATGGATGTAAAAGCATCGGCTCAGCAGGTCCGTATCTCTGCTACAAAGGTTCGCCAGGTATTGGCACTTGTAAGAGGCAAAAAAGCGTCAGATGCGCTTCTTGTGCTTCACTACACACCCAACAAGGGTGCTCGCTATGTCGAAAAAGTTCTCAAGAGCGCTGTCGCAAATGCAGAGCACAACTTCGGACTTGACATGGACAAGCTTGTTGTCAAAGAAGTAATGGCGGATCAGGGAAGTTATATGAAGCGCTTCCGTCCTGTTTCAATGGGACGCGCGCACGCGTTCAGACACCATACGTGCCACATTTCCGTGGTCGTAGGTGAGAAGTAAGGAGGGGTGAGACTGTGGGTCAGAAAGTTCACCCGGTAGGTTACAGGCTTGGCGTTATCTACGATTGGGAATCCCGTTGGTATGCAGACGGCAAGAAATATGCCAAATATCTGCACAATGACCTCGAGCTCAGAGCGTGGATAAGCAAACGCTGGGCAAGCGCAGGTGTAAGCCGCGTGGAAATAGAGCGTATAGGTAATGTTATGCGTTTCACTGTTTGGACCGCCCGGCCTGGTGTCGTAATTGGCAAGCAGGGTGCGGAGATTCAGGCAGTTCGCGAAGAACTCCAGGCAATGACCGGCAACCGGGTCATGATAAACATTCAGGAAATGAAGAACCCCGATGTCGAAGCACAGGTAGTCGCAGAGGGCGTCGCTTCATCACTGGAGCGCAGAATCAGCTTCCGCCGCGCAATGAAACAGTCTATCTTCCGTGCCATGAAATCAGGCGCGAAGGGTATAAAGATTCAGTGCGCAGGCCGTCTCGGCGGTGCGGAAATTGCACGTACGGAGTGGTATCTTGAGGGGCAGCTTCCCCTTTCAACTTTGAGAGCTGATATCGACTACGGCTTTGCCGAGGCTCACACAATATACGGTGTAATCGGAATCAAAGTTTGGATATACAAGGGAGAAGTAATGGAGCGCAAGCCGATAGAAATTGCTTCTGCCAGTAAGGAGAGGGGGTAACATCTGATGCTTTCTCCAAAAAGAGTAAAATATCGTAAGCCCCATTTGACACCTCTCCGTGGCTACGCAAAAGGCGCAGTAAAGGTAGATTTCGGTGAATATGGTCTTCAGGCTTGTGAAAATGGCTGGATTACAGCCCGTCAGATTGAAGCGGTTCGTGTAGCAATCAGCCGTAAGATGAAAAAAGGCGGAAAAATCTGGATAAGAATCTTCCCGGATCGCCCCGTGACGGAGAAGCCGCTTGAAACTCGTATGGGTAAGGGAAAAGGAAACGTCGAATACTGGACCGCAGCCGTAAAGCGCGGCCGTGTTATGTTCGAAATCGCAGGTGTGCCTCGTGAGATAGCAGAAGATGCTTTCCGCACAGCATCCTTCAAACTGCCCATCAAGGTAAAAATGTTAGCCCGAGAGGGAGCAGGTGAATAGTATGGATCCCAAGGAACTTCGAGATCTCAGCATATCTGAGCTTAAAGACAAACACAAGCAGTTTAAGGAAGAGCTTTTCAACCTCCGTTTCCAGAATGCAATCGGACAGTTGAACAACTCAGGCCGTATTAAAGAGGTCAAAAAGACAATAGCCCGCGTTCTTACTGTTATCACAGAAAAAGAGATGGGCATTGAGCGTGCAGGAGCTAGGGGGTAGCCGGCGATGGAAGAACGTAAAGCACATCGGAAACTTCGTACCGGCATAGTAGTGAGCGATAAAATGGAAAAGACAATCGTCGTCCGTCTTGATCGCATGGCAAAACACTCACTATACGGCAAACCGGTTCTCCGGTCCAAGAAATTCATGGTTCACGACGCTGAGAACACATGCCGCATCGGCGACAAAGTTCTCATCGGAGAGACCCGTCCTCTCAGCGCCAACAAGTGCTGGGAAGTAATGGAAATAATTGAGAGAGCGCCTATCCTCGGTGCAGCTCCTCTTGATGAGGAGGATGCGTAAGTATGATACAGCTGCGTACAGTTCTTAACGTAGCCGATAATTCCGGCGCAAGAAAAATCCTCTGCATCCAGGTTAAGGGCGGAAGCTTTCACAAAGTAGGCACAGTCGGTGATGTCATCGTAGGAGCGGTTCGTGAGGCTTCTCCGAACGGAAACATCAAAAAAGGTGACGTCGTAAAGGCTGTTATCGTTAGGACAAAGAAGGAAATTCGCCGTAAGGACGGTTCCTATGTTCGTTTTGATGATAACGCTGCAGTCATCATTGACGGCAACGGTGATCCCAAAGGAACACGTATCTTTGGTCCTGTAGCCCGGGAATTGAGAGAGAAAAAGTACATGCGTATAGTATCTCTCGCACCCGAAGTTGTGTAGGGGGTACTGGTCATGTCCAAAATGAGAATTAAAAAGGGTGACCGCGTTCGTGTTCTTTCCGGCAAAGACGCCGGCAAAGAAGGCAAGGTTCTTCGTAAGGATGTTCAGAAGGATACAATAGTCATCGAAAACGTAAACATGGTGACAAAAAGTGTCCGTCCCAACCAGAAGGATCCCCGCGGCGGACTCGTCAAGAAGGAAGCGGCAATGCCCGCATGCAAAGTCATGCTTGTCTGCCCTTCATGCGGTAAAGCCACTCGCGTAAGCCGTGCGTTTCTTGACAGCGGCAAGAAAGTCCGTATCTGCAAACAGTGCGGCGAAATCATCGATAAGGTTTAGGGAGGGACTCATATGACTCCGCGTCTTTTGACAAAGTACACTGCCGACATTGCCCCCCGTTTGAAGGAGCAATTCCAGTACAAGAACGTCATGGAGATTCCCCGTCTGACTAAAGTCGTAATCAACATTGGCGTCAACGAAGCGAAGCTTGACCAGAAATACATGGATGCTTCCATCAATGAGCTTACGATTATTTCGGGACAGAAACCCATGATGAAGCGCGCAAAGAAATCCATCGCCGGATTTAAAGTCCGCGAAGGAATGCCTGTCGCCTGCTGCGTGACACTCAGAGGCCCCAGAATGTGGGAATTTGTTGATCGCCTTGTAAGCATCGCGCTTCCCCGTATCAAGGACTTCCAGGGAATTTCCAAGAGAGGCTTTGACGGCAGAGGAAACTACAACCTCGGTCTCAAGGAACAGCTTCTCTTCCCTGAAATTGATTACGATAAGGTCATTCGCCAGCGCGGTATGAACATAACATTTGTTACCACCGCAAAAGCGGATGAGGAAGCCCAGGCTCTGTTGGCCGAACTGGGCATGCCCTTCGCCCACTAGGAAGGAGTACTGTCATGGCCCGAAAAAGCATGGAGAACAAGGCTCAGATGGAGCCCAAGTTCAAGGTTAGAAAATACAATCGTTGCCCCATTTGCGGTCGCCCTCACGGGTATATGCGCAAATTTGATATGTGCCGCTGCTGCTTCCGCAAACTTGCACGCGAGGGTAGAATCCCTGGCGTTGTCAAGTCTAGCTGGTAGGCACGTGGGCATGGAAGGGAGGATCCTTTAATGCATATTACCGATCCTGTCGCGGATATGCTCACACGCATTAGAAATGCGAATGTTGTCTACCACGAAATGGTTGACATGCCTCTTAGCAAGATGCGCCTAGAGATGGCGCGTATCCTCAAAGAGGAAGGCTATATCCGTAACTACAAAACAATTAATGACGCCAAACAGCCTATGCCTATACTTAGGCTGACAATGAATTACGGCCCTGCAAAAGAGCGCGTAATCCAGGGGCTTCGTAGGATCAGCAAGCCCGGACGTCGTATCTACGCGACAAAAGACGAAGTCCCCAAAGTAATGGGCGGACTCGGTATCGCGATGATCTCAACATCAGCAGGACTCATGACCGATGCGGAAGCGCGCAAGCGCGGCCTCGGCGGCGAAGTAGTCTGCTATGTATGGTAATGGGGGTGGCATAGATGTCTAGAATAGGACGCAAATCGATTGCCCTTCCCAAGGGAGTCGAGTTCAAAATCGATGGCAAACATGTCTCCGTCAAGGGGCCGAAAGGCACTCTTGAGATGGATATTATGCCCCAGATCGACGCAGTACTTGAAGACGGTCAGATTATCGTAAAGCGCCAGAGTGAGATTAAAGCTGTCCGTGCCGCACACGGCATGACACGCGCTCTTATCAACAACATGGTAGTAGGCGTAACAGAGGGCTTCCAGAAAGTTCTCGAAATCGTCGGAGTCGGTTACCGTGCTCAGATGCAGGGCAAAAATCTTGTTCTCAGCCTCGGTTTCTCTCATCCTGTCGAAGTCATCCCCCCCGCGGGAATCGAATTCGCATGCGAGAGCCCGATTAAAATAGTTGTTCGCGGCATTGACAGACAGATTGTCGGTCAGGTTGCTTCGAACATCCGCGAATATCGTCCGCCCGAACCCTACAAGGGCAAGGGAATCAGATATTCCGGCGAATACGTAATACGCAAGGCCGGTAAGGCCGGCGCCAAGAAGTAAGGCGAGGTGAAGGACGTTGATTAGTAATCGCAGTCGTAATGTAATGCGCGAGCTCCGCCACCGCCGTCTTAGGAGACATCTCTCCGGCACACAGGAGCGTCCGCGTCTTGCTGTCTTCGGAAGCTCAAAGCATATGTATGCTCAGGTTATCGATGACACAAAAGGAGCGACTCTTGTTGCGGCTTCTACAATGGAGCAGGCATTTAAGGACGTCAAGGGCACAGGAAACCAGGATGCAGCAAAGGCAATTGGCAAGCTAGTCGCCGAGCGTGCTCTGGCCCATGGTATCACAGAGGTTGTATTTGACAGAGGCGGACATGTCTATCACGGCAGAGTCAAAGTTCTGGCAGATGCGGCACGTGAAGCCGGCCTGAAGTTCTAGGAGGAGGCAGAGAAACGTGGCGAAAGAGACACAGAATAACAAATCTTACAGCAGCAAGGGACTTGAACTGCTTGAGCGTATCGTTTCCATCAACCGCGTCAGCAAGGTTGTAAAGGGCGGAAAACGTTTCCGCTTCAGCGTTCTTGTCGTTGTCGGTGACGGTGTAGGTCAGGTTGGACTCGGTATGGGAAAGGCTAAGGAAATTTCCGAAGCCATGCGCAAGGCCATCGAGCATGCGAAAAAGAACATGATCGACCTCAAAAAGGTCGGACATACAGTTCCCCATCCCATTATCGGCAAATTCGGAGCGGCAGAAGTTCTTCTCCGTCCCGCAGCAGCCGGTACCGGAGTTATCGCAGGCGGCTCAGTCCGCGCGATAATGGAACTGGGCGGAGTAAAAGACATTCTTACGAAGTCAATCGGAAGAACCTCCAACCCTATCAATGTTGCTTATGCGACAATGGAAGCGGTAAAGAACCTTCGCACACCCGAGGAAGTTCGTCGTCTTCGCGGCAAAGAGCGTAAGGAAGCCTAGGAGGTAACTACGATGGCAAAACTTCGCATAACATGGAAAAAGAGCACGATAGGACGTCCTCCCCGTCAGGAGAGAATAATAAAGGCGCTCGGTCTTCACAGACTGAACGAGACAGTCTATCATCAGGATTCCCCTCAGATTCGCGGAATGGTTAACTCCGTCTGCCATCTGCTGGAATGGTCCGTCGAGGAATAGGGAGGTACTGCCATGAATCTTCATGAACTGAGCCCCGTACCGGGCTCACGCAAAAAGAAGAAGCGCCTTGGTCAGGGTCTTGGCAGCGGTCAGGGTAAGACCGCAGGCAAAGGCCACAAGGGACAGAAGGCACGTGCCGGCGTATCAATCAAAGCCAACTTTGAAGGCGGACAGATGCCCTTAGCACGTCGTATGCCAAAACGCGGATTCAGCAACTTCCGCTTTGCGGTAAAGTATGAGGTTGTCAACATTGCAGACCTCGAAGAGCGCTTTGAAGCCGGAACAGAAATCGATGCGGCAGCTCTCAGTGAGCTCCGTCTCATCTCAGGTTCCGACAAGCCTGTAAAAATTCTCGGTGTTGGAGAAATCTCCAAAAATCTTACAGTTCGTGCCAACGCCTTCAGCGCATCAGCCGTTAAGAAAATAGAAGCGGCAGGCGGAAAGGCTGAGGTGATATAACGTGATCGACTCCTTCCGGGATGCCTTCAGACTGCCTGATCTTAAGCGGCGGATACTGTTTACTCTTGCCGCTTTGTTCGTCTATCGCCTTGGTGCTCACGTGCCAACCCCCGGGGTTGACGCGGCTGCCTTAGGAAGATTGTTTGAGCAGGGCGGCGTTCTGGGGTTCCTGGACCTCTTTGCAGGAGGAGCGCTGAGCAGATTCAGCATATTTGCACTCGGCGTAACTCCCTACATCAACGCAAGCATTGTAATGCAGCTTTTGGCTGTCGTTGTTCCTTCGCTTGAAAAGATGCAGAAAGAGGGAGAAGAAGGGCGTAAAAAAGTTGTTCAGTTTACACGCTACGGAACAATATTTTTCGCCCTGATTCAGGCTGTCGGCATGACAGGCTGGCTCAGAAACCTGGGAATATTCACAGGGAGCTGGCTTGACCTCGCTCTTGTAGCTGCAACTCTCACAACAGGTGCAGTCGCAGTTATGTGGCTTGGAGAGGTTATGTCTGACCATGGAATCGGTAACGGAATATCTCTGCTTATCTTTGCCGGTATAGTTGTCAGAATACCGGAGGCTATCGTACGCACCTTTACTCTGGTAAGACTCGGCGAAATGAATTTCCTTGTTGTTCTTCTTGCAATAGCCATAATGTTGGCTGTAGTTGCCGGATGCGTTATGCTTCAGGAAGGACAGCGCCGTTTGCCCGTGCAGTATGCCAAGCGTATGGTCGGGAATAAAATGTACGGCGGGCAGAGCAGTTTCATACCGCTCAGAGTTAACACCGCAGGTGTTATTCCTATAATCTTTGCGTCATCTGTCCTCCTCTTCCCCTACACAATAGCGGGATTTTTCCAGGGCGGAGCCGCTCAGGCCGTACAGAAAGCATTCAGCCCAAGCAGCCCTGTTTATATGGTTCTTTATGTAGCCATGATAGTGTTCTTCTCATATTTCTACACGGCAGTAGTATTCAAGCCGGATGATATCTCCAACAACATGAAGAAGAACGGTGGGTTTATCCTCGGCATTCGCCCCGGCAGACCCACAACAGACTACATTGAGAAGGTAATGGGCCGCATCACTCTCGGCGGAGCAGTCGCGCTTGCAATCGTGGCCGTTGTTCCTACCGTAATGACAGGGCTTATGAACATCAACACATTCTATTTTGGCGGAACTGCCGTCATAATAGTTGTCGGAGTAGCGCTTGATACAGTCCATCAGATTGAAGGACAGCTTCTTATGCGCCACTACGAAGGAATACTGAAGCGCCGCGGCTCAAAGAGCGGGCTTCTCAGACTGTAATCAGGAGGCATAAGATGAGAATTATTCTTGTAGGTGCACCCGGAGCAGGAAAGGGAACCCAGGCTGAGAGCATAAAGAGCAAGTACCCAATAGCGCATATTTCCACAGGCGATATCTTAAGAGCCAACGTAAAAGCAGGCACAGAGCTTGGGAAAAACGCCAAAGGCTACATGGATGCAGGTAAACTTGTTCCTGACGAGGTTATTATAGCGATGGTGGAATCACGTCTTCAGGAATCCGACTGCAAAGAAGGATTCCTACTGGACGGATTCCCCAGGACAACTCCTCAGGCCGAAGCTCTCGATCTTCTGCTTGAAAAACTTGGAATATCGCTGGATGCGGTTGTTGAGTTGGATGTCGATGATGAAGTTGTCGTACAGAGACTTACGACCAGAAGAGGATGCAAATCCTGCGGCGAAATTTACAACACACTTTTCAAGCCGACAAAAATCGAAGGCGTCTGCGACAAGTGCGGAGGAGAAGTTATCCAGCGCGATGACGACAAAGAAAGCGTTATCCGCAACCGCCTTGCTGTATTCCATGAGCAGACAGCACCTCTCATCGCATACTACCGCAATAAGGGAATACTTCTTACGGTTGATGCCACAGGCGGGAAAGATGCTGTGCTGAACCTTCTCGAACAGAGGAGATGCGGCAGTAAATGATAACCTTCAAAAGCGATCGTGACCTTGCAAAGATGCGCCGCGCGGGAATGATCGTAGCTGATATCTTGAAGCTGATGAGAGACATGGTAAAACCGGGTATCGACACTCTTACCCTTGACGAAGCGGCAGAAAATCTGGTATTAAAAGCAGGTGCTAAGCCGGCCTTCAAAGGATACAAAGTTCCATGGGTTCCGGTTCCGTTTCCCGGAACGATATGTGCTTCTGTAAATGAAGAAGTTGTACACGGCATTCCTTCGAGGAACAGAATACTCCAAGAGGGAGACATCATCAGCATTGATACGGGAGCATCCATTGACGGATACTTTGGAGATGCCGCCTGTACCTTTGCAGTAGGCAGGATAAGCGAAAGTCGACAGCGGCTGCTCGACGTAACTTTAGCCTCACTGCATGAGGGAATGGCTGCCATAAAGCCAGGAGCAACATTGGGCGATGTGGGATACGCGGTCGAAAGTATCGTCACGCCTGCCGGGTTCGGTCTCGTAAGAGATTACGCAGGACACGGCATCGGACGTAAGCTTCACGAGGCTCCTCAAGTACCTAACTACGGCAAACCCGGCAGCGGAATAACTTTAAAGTCCAGAATGACTTTCTGTGTGGAACCGATGGTCATGGCGGGGGCGGAAGAAGTTAAGAACCTGCGGGACGGGTGGACTGTTGTAACTGCGGACGGCAGCGATGCCGCACACTTTGAAAACAGCCTGCTTGTGACGGAAGACGGAGTTGAAATACTGACCCCATGGGAGTAAGCCCCGTCGTGCCGGAGATGAAATTCAGAACAGGCGATGTTGTTATAGTCCGCCGTGGTAAGCATACTGGAACACAGTTTGTCGTGGTGGGCGCTGAAGGTCTGGACAGGGTGTACATAGCGGATGGCAGAACCTACCGCACCGAGCATCCCAAGAAAAAAAATGTTCTGCACCTTCAGAGGACACTGATGAATCTCGAAGATGTGGCCGGGCGTGTTGCTGGTGGGAAACCTCTGGACAACGGCTGGTTGAGTCAGAGCGTTACCGCGATTCTGCAAAACAGCGACACATCTTGCATTCAGGGAGGTTGAGGCTACTGCATGGCCAAAGAAGAAGTAATTGAGGTAAAAGGCAAGGTAGTGGAGCCACTGCCCAACGCCATGTTCCGGGTAGAGCTGGAAAATGGCCACAAGATACTGGCTCACGTCTCGGGAAAAATGCGTATGCATTTTATTAGGATACTTCCCGGCGACCGTGTTCTGTTACAGCTTTCGCCCTATGATTTAACGCGTGGGCGGATAACATACAGGTATAAGTAAAGCATTTTGGATTGTGTCCCCATACAGGGATTCTAAGTTTTTTCAAGGAGGTCTACATTAATGAAAGTAAGACCGTCGGTCAAACCTATTTGTGAATATTGTAGGATAATCAAACGCCATGGCGTTGTGCGCGTTATATGCAGCAGAAACCCGCGTCACAAGCAGCGCCAGGGAGCAAGGAGGTAGCAGGGTATGGCTCGTTTAGCCGGTGTCGACCTGCCGCGTGAGAAAAGAATCGAGATAGCCCTTACATATATATTTGGTATTGGGCCGGCAGTTGCACAGCAGATCATCGAAGCAACAGGCATCAACCCCGACACAAGGGTCAAAGACCTTAGTGAAGAGGAAGAGCAGAAGCTGCGTGCAGAAATTGAAAACAATCATACGGTGGAAGGCGACCTTCGTCGTGAGATAGCAATGAACATCAAGCGTCTCATGGATATCGGTTGCTACCGTGGTCTAAGACATCGCCAGGGTCTCCCTGTCCGTGGTCAGAAGACTAAGACAAACGCCCGCACACGTAAGGGTCCCAAGAGGACAGTTGCGGGCAAGAAGAAAGCCACGAAGTAAGGCTTAACCAGGGAGGGAACAACAGGTGGCCAAACGCGTACAGCGCAGTCGTAAACGCAAAGAAAAGAAAAATATAAGCTATGGTGTAGCGCATATTTTTTCAACATTCAATAACACCATAGTTACGCTTACAGACAAGCAGGGCAACGCACTTTCATGGGCTTCGGGCGGAAACGTGGGCTTTAAGGGCACACGTAAGTCCACCCCATATGCGGCTCAGATGTCAGCAGCCCAGGCAGCAAAAGTTGCACAGGACCATGGTGTAGTCGAAATCGACGTAATCGTAAAGGGTCCCGGACCGGGCCGTGAATCTGCAATCCGTTCGCTTCAGGCGGCCGGACTTCAGGTAAACGTAATCCGCGATGCAACGCCGATCCCGCACAACGGATGCCGTCCTCCTAAACGGCGCCGCGTGTAGGCTAAAAGGAGGTAACTTACAAGTATGAGCAGATACACAGGACCTGTTTGCAGGCTTTGCCGCGCAGAGGGTGCGAAGCTCTTTTTAAAGGGAGACCGCTGCTACACAGAGAAATGCGGACTCACAAAGCGCAATTCCAAGCCGGGACAGCATGGCACCCGCCGCGGAAAGATGAGCGAATACGGACTCCGTCTTCGTGAGAAACAGAAGCTTCGCCGCTTCTACTGCCTCAACGAGACACAGTTCAGCACGGTATACGACAAAGCTACAAAGATGGCAGGACAGACAGGTCATAACTTCCTTCAGCTCCTCGAGCGCCGTCTCGACAACGTAGTTTACCGCCTCGGATTCGGCGTAAGCCGTAACCAGGCTCGTCAGCTCGTATGCCACGGACATTTTACAGTCAACGGACGCAAGCTTGATATCCCGAGCGCGCTTCTTAAGCCCGGAGACGTCATCGCGGTAGCGGAAGGCAGCAGAAGTGTTGTCGTCCTTAAAGAAAATTCAGAGGCAGCCGCGGCACGCAGCATTCCGGCATGGCTCTCATTTAACGCAGAGTCAATGACTGGCAATGTCGTAACGGCGCCGATTCGTGAGCAGATCGAAGTGCCTGTAAACGAACAGCTCGTCGTCGAATTCTATGCCCGTTAGGGAAACGAAAGGTGGGGGAGAATATGGAGCATGATCGTCATGAGATCATAGTACAAGAATCCACCCCGTCGTACGGAAAAATAACCATTGAACCTCTTGAAAGAGGTTATGGAGTGACACTCGGCAACTCGCTTCGCAGAGTGCTGCTCTCTTCCATCAGTGGCGCTGCGATAATAGCAGTGCGTATTGAAGGTGTGCTCCACGAGTTCAGCACCATCCCCGGAGTAAAAGAGGATGTTATCGAACTTTTGGTGAACCTTAAGCACATACCCGTTCACTGCCATTCAACCGCAGTCAGAACCCTTCACCTTGAGGTCAACGGCCCCAAAGTGATAACGGCTTCCGACATCGAGCCTGACAGTGAGATAGAGTTTCCCGATCCGGACGCATATATCTGCACAATAGAAGAAAACTTCTCGATTGTAATGGATATATACGTAAGCACAGGAACAGGGTATGCTCCCATAGACCGCCCCAGAGCATCGTTTTTGCCTGTAGACGCTCTCCAGGCTGACGCACTTTTCTCACCGGTCAAAAGGGTAAAATACGATATTCAGGATAAACGTATGGGACAGCGTACAGACTACGACAGCCTTACGCTTGAGATTTGGACTAACGGCGTTGTCACCCCGGAGTCAGCGGTTATACAGGCGAGCAGAATACTCAAAGGCTACTATGCCTCTGTAGTTGAC
Source organism: uncultured Synergistaceae bacterium (assembly GCA_964577295.1). Lineage (GTDB taxonomy): Bacteria > Synergistota > Synergistia > Synergistales > Synergistaceae > CAZNYN01. The sequence goes on from CAZNYN010000027.1 coordinate 14,733, forward strand.
AGCCTTGCCGGTCCCGGAACCAGCGCGCTCGACGAGATAATCAAGAACGACGATGCGGCCAAAGCCGCATCCCCTGTACAGTCGGCAGAGAAACAGGCTGCAATAGCCGGTTTCCCGATGGGTGAAAACTCAATCTACGCCAGACCTGTACGGGACCTTGAACTCTCGGTGCGCAGTGAAAACTGTCTGCTTCGCGGCGGAGTACATATCATTGGAGAGCTTGTTTCCAGAACCAGAGACGACCTCCTTAAGATACGTAACCTCGGCAAGATCTCTCTTAGAGAGATTGAGGAAAAACTGTCCAAATTCGATCTTCATCTTAGCGGAGACATCAGCACGCCGCTTGATGATGACGATGACATCGACATAAACGATCAGAAGGAGGAGTAATCAATGAGACACCGCGTAACAACAAGGCGGTTGGGACGCTGCAGTTCCCATAGGTGGGCCATGCTCGGCAATATGGCTGCCAGTCTCTTCATTGAGGGCAGCATCGTGACCACAACAACAAGGGCTAAAGAAGTCCGCCGTGTGGCCGAAAAGCTTATAACAAAGGCAAAATCAGGAGACTTAAACGATCGTCGTCTTGTAATTGCCCGCCTGCCCCATAAAGAGGCTGTTACAAAGCTCTTCAATGAACTTGGTCCCAAATACGCCACACGCAACGGTGGCTACACAAGAATAGTTAAGCTCGGCGCTCGCGTCGGCGACGCCTCTCCGATGGCGGTCATTCAGCTGGTTGACTAACTCATAATGAGTTTAGGCGTTTCCCTTTCTCTGAAGGGAGCGGAGTTCCGGTATCCAAATTCCGCAAAGAACACTCTTTGCGGGGTGGATCTGGAAATCCGCCCCGGCGAGTGGGTGGCTGTTCTGGGTTCAAACGGATCCGGAAAATCAACCCTGATGAAACTTTTAAATGCCCTGCTGATTCCCACGCAGGGCTTTTGTTTTGTTGACGGTGAAGATTCATCAACACCGGATGCTTCGGAGCGGATAAAATCAAAAGCAGCAATGGTATTCCAAAATCCCGAAGACCAGATAGTCGCCTCCGTTGTGGAAGAAGACACTGCCTTCGGGCCGGAAAACCTCGGTTATTCCTCCGAAGAAATAATCAAGCGCGTGCATGATGCGCTTGAGACTGTTGGCTTGTACCATAAACACAAAATGCCCGTATCCTCACTCTCCGGCGGAGAAAAACAGAGATTAGCTCTTGCCGGAGCTCTTGCTGTCAGCCCTGCCTGCATACTCCTTGATGAAGCCATGTCCATGCTCGACCCGTCGGCAAGAGACGAATTCGCATCCATAATAAAAAAAGAAAACGAACATGGAATGACAGTGGTACAAGTCACCCACAGACTTGATGAAATATACAATGCAGACAGAGTTGTAATAGTTGAGTCGGGTAAAATATCGTGGATGGGCACTGTCTCGGAATTCCTGTCAAAAACAGAAAAAGAACTAAACAACATGAACTTTGAGAAGCCCGCACTTTCGGTGCTTATCGAAGAACTTTCACATAACGGCGTGCTTGACTGCCCGCCCGATACAGATGCGGAAAAGCTGGCGGATATACTATGTCAATAGAAGTCATAAATTTAAGCTGCACATACAACAGAGGGCTTCCCACAGAAAACACAGCTCTTTCAAACATATCCTTCACCGCAAAGGAAGGAGAAATACTATCCGTTGTCGGACACACCGGCAGCGGAAAATCCACATTGGCAATGCACCTAAACGCCTTGATGATACCTCAGAGCGGAGACATCCTTATTGACGGCATTTCCGCTCTCTCCGAACCAAACCGACTCAGAGAGATAAGAAAAAAAGTAGGACTTGTCTTTCAATACCCCGAACAGCAAATATTCGCGGAAACAGTAGAAGAAGAAATATCCTTCGGTCCGCGCAACTGGGGATTCTCCGAAGAAGAAATCAACATAAGAGTGCGAAAAGCCATAGAAGCTATAGGCCTCTCTATGGACTTAATGGACAAAAACCCCTTTGCTCTCTCCGGCGGACAGAAGCGGCGTGTCGCACTGGCATCCGTGTTTGCTTCATCCCCTTCATACACAGTCATGGACGAACCGACGGCGGGGCTCGACTTCAACGGAAAAAAAGACCTCATCCGCATAATGAAAGAACAAAAAGTAAACGGAATGGGAATCATACATATAACGCACGACCTTGAACTGGCGCTTGACATAAGCGACAAAATCCTAATCTTGGAAAGTGGCAGGACAGTGACACTGGGCACACCATACGAAACGGCTCTACACATCGGTTCTTGCGAAATACCGGGGCTCACAGTTCCTCCCATACTCAAACTATCCAAGACACTTAAAGACCGCGGAATCATAGACACAATCTCGTGGAATCCGCGCGAACTGGCCCGTACTCTGGCGCGGAAAAAAGGTGCAAAATGCTTGACGGCATAGCTTTAGGACAGTACATCCCGGCAGACTCCGCCATACATAGACTCGACCCACGCTGCAAGCTCCTATTGACTGTCATTGTTATGGCAGGCGTATTTATGGCGGACGGAATACTCATCTTCCTTATATGGGGAGCTCTCCTATTTCTTATTACGAAAAAGGCCAAAATCCCCATCAGCTCCGTGCTCAGATCAATAAAGCCCGTGCTTGTGCTCATAATATTCACCTCCGTAATCCACATATTCTTTACGCAGGGAAGAGCAATATTAAACCTCGGCCCCATCGCTGTTACATACGAGGGAATCATCATGGCTGCCAGAATGTCGATGCGCCTCATATACCTGGTCATGTACGCATCCATACTTACCCTTACAACCAGCCCCTCCGAACTCTCAGACGGTATAGAGTCGATAATGAAACCATTTCAAAAAATAGGACTGCCGGCTCACGAGACAGCAATGATGATGACCATAGCTCTCAGATTCATACCGACACTCTTTGAAGAGACAGACAGAATAATGAAATCGCAGCTCTCCCGTGGGGCGGATTTCAGCAGCGGCGGACTTATAAAAAGAGCAAAATCATACATACCCGTACTCATTCCAATGTTCGTAATAGTATTTCAAAGGGCAGACACACTTGCCTCCGCCATGGAATCACGATGCTACAGAGGCGGGCGCGGCAGAGTCCGCATGAGACCCCTTAAATGGGGCAGAAACGAAAACACATACCTCGCCGCAATCATAACAATAATGATTGCCTCATCAATGGCGGAAAGGATGATAAAGTGACATGCCGCGCTATGCAGCAGAAATCGGCTACGAGGGTGCAAAATTCTACGGCTGGCAGAGACAGACAGGCTTCACCACCGTTCAGGAAGCAATTGAACAGGCCCTAACCAAAATAAACAAAAACAAATACGTAGATGTTGCCGGTGCGGGGCGTACAGACTCAGGAGTTCACGCAAAAGGACAAGTCTGCAGCTTCGACATGGACAAAGATTGGGACCCGTTCCGCCTGAGACTTGCACTCAACGCCAACCTGCCAAGCGGAGCATACTCCGTAAAACTCGTAAAAGTAGACAGCAGCTTTCACGCGCGCTTCTCAGCCGTAAGCAGAGAATACGTCTATTTTATATGGCAGGACACATCCATATATCCACATTTAGAGCCCGTATGCTGCTGGATAAAAAGCAGGGGAAGAGATTGGAGCCGTGCCGCCGCCGCGTGCCGCTACCTTGAGGGAGTGCATGACTTCAGCAACTTCTGCAGAAAAGACAACATACCCGAAAACCCCGTGAGAGAACTATACAGAGTATCCATGAGACAGAGAGGAAGCCTCATAAGACTTCACATATCAGGCAGCGGATTTCTCACAAACATGGTGCGCATAATACTCGGAGACCTCGAACTCATAGCAAAAGGGCAGAGAGAACCAGAATGGATAAAACAACTATTTGACCCAAAACATGACAGAGAAGACTCGGGAAGGACATTCCCTCCGGAAGGCCTCTTCCTTTGGAAAATAAATTACGCTAAAGAACTATGGAAATAACATTATTCATCTCATATGATGTAAAATAGCAGATGTTTAAGAGCGCGGCGCGATACAGCCGTCTCTTAGTTTTAGGGAGGTAGACCGATTTGTGGAGCAGAGATATAGGTATAGATCTTGGAACAGCGACAGTAATAGTCTTTATAAAGGACAAGGGAGTCGTACTCAGAGAGCCATCCGTTGTAGCAATGGATCAGAACAGCGGAAAAATACTCTCCGTAGGTGAAGACGCAAAAATAATGATAGGCAGAACCCCCGGGAACGTAGTGGCAATACGCCCCCTTCGTGACGGAGTAATAGCCGACTACACGATGACAGAAGTAATGCTCCGCGAATTCATAAAAAAAGTCACATCAGGAATGGAGCGCATCGTTCGCCACAGAGTAATGATAGGAGTACCGGCGGGAGCAACCGACGTCGAACGCAGAGCCGTACTTGAAGCCGCACTTGAAGTAGGAGCAAAAGAAGCCTACCTCATCGAAGAACCAATGGCCGCTGCCATAGGTGCCAACATGCCTGTGGGAGAGCCTGTCGGAAACATGGTTGTAGACATAGGCGGCGGAACAACAGACATCGCCATTGCTTCACTCGGCGGGCTTGTCGTATACGAATCCCTTCGTGTCGGAGGAGACAAATTCGACGAAGCCATAGTCAGATACATGAGACGTCAGTACAACCTTGCAATAGGCGAACAGACAGCCGAAGAAGTCAAAAAACAGATAGGCGCATGCGACGTAATCAGAGCCTCAGAAGACCGAGTGATGGAAATAAGAGGCAGAGACCTCGTGCAGGGACTTCCGCGCCAGATAACAGTCAGCAGCGTCGACATAGCAAAATCAGTCGAAGAACCCGTATTCAGCATAATAGCCGGCATAAAAAGAGTACTCGAAAAAACACCGCCCGAACTTGCCGCAGACGTAATAGACAGAGGCATCATACTCACAGGCGGCGGAGCATACCTAAGAGGACTCACAGAACTCATAATGGAAGAAACAGAAATAAACGCCGTTGTTGCGGAATCCGCATCCGAATGCGTGGCAATAGGCACAGGCATCGCGCTCGATTCACTTGATAAACTCAAAGAAACGGGAGCAGTATACTCCGCCACAAGACGCGGCTACAAGGGCAGATAATAGACAAATGCCCGACAAAACATCCTACTGGTGGGAAGAGAGCGGACTCAGATTTGAGTGCCTGCAGTGCGGCAGATGCTGCGGAGAAGAGCCCGGCTCAATCTGGGTGGATCAAGAAGAGCGTACAAAAATAGCAGAATTTCTAAAAATAGACGAAACCGCGCTGCGCAAAGGCTTCCTTGTGCGCAGGGGCGGTTTTGTCAGCATAAAAGAATGCGAAAACTTCGACTGCATATTCCTAGACCACGACACTAAAAAATGTACCATATATCAGGCGAGGCCAAAACAGTGCAGTTTATTCCCCTTCTGGAACACCTTATTGACCGACCGAAATGTTTGGAATTTTTATGCAAGTAGATGTCCTGGAATGAATACAGGTAAATTATACACAAAAGAAATGATAATGGATTTACTAAAACATCAATAATAATAGATATATTAAATAATCTAGTCGATATTCTTCACAGATAGCAAATAACTATAAGCTTTTTAAATTCTAAACGCAAAATTGCTAACAGATTTGTACCTTGTATTCTGGAAATTAGTACTTGTATTTGCCGCCCCCTGTGGCTAAACTAATGGAGGCTAAGTATAACCTTTTAGAATCTGCGCTGCTTAATCACAAATCAACCACAACTTGAGGAGGTCTTTTTTATGTCAGCAAACTTTTCTGTAGCACCTAAGGACGTATTCAAAACAATTGAGTCTCTCATGCTTCGTGATGGTTTCGATATCGTAATCGATATGGAAAAATCAAAGGGAAGCCACATTGTTGATGCTGCGTCAGGAGCAAAATGGCTTGACTTCTACACATTCTTCGCCTCTTCCCCGTTTGGAATGAACCATCCCAAGCTCGAGACCCCTGAATTCAAAGAAAAAATATTCCGCGCGGCAATCAACAAAGTAGCCAACTCAGACATCTACACACAGGAAATGGCTGAATTCGTCAAAATGTTTGGCGAAGTTGCAGTTCCCGAAGGATTCAAACACGTATTCTTCATCGACTACGGAACACTCGCAGTCGAGAACACATTCAAAGTTGCCATGGACTGGAAAGTCAGCAAACTTCTCGCAGCCGGCAAAATTACAAAAGGCGAAGCCTATGACGGCAAGAAGGGCACAAAAATCATGCACTTCAACGAAGCCTTCCACGGCCGCAGCGGTTATACCCTTTCTGTCACAAACACCAACGACCCCAACAAACACCAGAGATTCGCAAAATTCACCGAGTGGCCCCGTGTCCTTAACCCCAAAATCACATTCCCGCTCGCAGACAACCTCGGAACAGTAGAATGGCTCGAAGCACAGTCAATCAAACAGATAAAGAGAGCCATCATGGATGATCCCGACGGAATCGCAGCAGTCATCATCGAAACAATACAGGGCGAAGGCGGAGACAACCACTTCCGTACAGAATTCTACCAGCAGCTCCGTACAATATGCGACGAGAGCGACATCATGCTCATCTTCGACGAAGTCCAGTGCGGCATGGGAATCACAGGCAAGATGTGGGCATGGCAGCACCACGCCCCCGTAAAGCCCGACCTCTTCTCCTTCGGTAAGAAAGCCCAGGTCTGCGGACTCGTAGCCGGCCCGAGAGTCGACGAAGTAGAAAAGAACTGCTTCACAGTATCAAGCCGCATCAACTCCACATGGGGCGGCAACGCAGTCGACATGGTCCGCGCGGCGAAATACCTCGAAATCTACCGCGAAGAAAAAATACTCGACTACGTCAGCAACACAGCGGGCCCGGCCCTTCTTAAGGGACTCAACGAACTCGCCGCTGAATTCCCCGGATACATCAGAAACGTACGCGGCAAGGGACTTATGTGCGCATATGACATCTGCTGCCCCGAACTCCGCGACAAATTCCTCGCCGAGTGCCACAAAAACAACATGCTCATCCTCGGATGCGGCAGCAACACAGTACGCTTCCGTCCCGCCCTCAATGTCCCCGTTGAAGACATCGAAAAGGGAATCGAAATTTCACGTCAGGCAGCGAAAGTCGTATTCAAATAAACCAACAAAAACAAAGACACATATCCAAAGGATCGGCTCAAAAGAGCCGGTCCTTTTTTTAGCAAAAAAACTAAGGCATAAAGGCATCTATGATAACATTTGACTGAAAGTGCATATACACCTTATCATTAACAACGTCACGTAACTGCATTGGGAGCGATTCGACACACTTAATCCCGATACGGACACGAGAACAAAATACCGTTTTTTCCATCCCGAACATAACATAAATTTTGACCTGTACGACCCGAATTCTCTAAACCAACACGTGGAAAGGGGTTTTCTCATGTCATACTCCGTAACAATAACAGACATCCTTTCAGCCGCCAACTTCCTGCGGGGACGTGTGCGCCGCACACCTCTGGAATACTCCCCGTCATTAAGCGCGCTGACGGGAGGAGAAATATGGCTCAAACTCGAAAATCAACAAATAGCAGGCTCATTTAAACCTCGCGGCGCATTCAACAAAATGTTCTCCCTCTCGGAAAAAGAACGTGCGCATGGAGTAATAACCTGCTCCAGCGGCAACCACGCACAGGGAATGGCCATGGCTGCGGCCGCACTTCAAACAAAAACCGTAATATGCGTACCAGGACAGTGTCCTGAAACCAAAAGAGGAGCCATCCGCGAAAAAGGCGGAGACTTTGTCGAACTGCGCGTCATAGGCACATACTACGATGAAGCCGAATGCGAATGCCTTAAAATGGCGGAGCGCGAAAACCTCACATTCGTTTCCGCATTCGACGACCCCATTGTAGCCGCGGGACAGGGGACAGTCGGACTTGAAATGGCTGAAGAAAAACCAGACCTAGACATCGTACTCTGCCAGATAAGCGGTGCGGGACTCATTCGGGGAGTCGGAACGGCAATAAAAGCACTCTGCCCCGGAGCAAAAATATACGGCGTACACGCCGCCGCAAACCCTGCATGGCCCGAAGCCTTAAAACGCGGAGCCGTAGAACCCGTGGAAGAAGAAATAAGCCTTGCCGACGCTCTTGGAGGAGGCGCATGCGCGAACCACTTCGAATTTGTGCGTGACGAACTTGCGGGGCTAATCTCCGTTACCGAAGACGAAATTGCCGCAGCCATACGCTTCATCTTTGAGAAACACCACCAGCTCGCGGAAGGAGGCGGGGCAGTCGCACTGGCCGCCGCCCTTGCGGGGAAAATAGATCTGCGAGGCAAAAAGACAGGAATAGTAGTCTCTGGCGGCAACATTGGAAAAGAAAAACTTCTGAGCGTACTGGAAAGTACGAGGTAAATGACATGTACGAAATAAGAATAATAGACGGCAAACAATTCAGAGCAAACGCGCAAATGAGTGACATAATAGGCGGTGTAGAAAAAGCCTACTCGCTCTTTTCTTCGGGACAGGCAGGACTTTGGCCCATCATCTCACACGAATTCGAGCCCGGAAAATCCGAAATGGACATAAAATCAGGCTACATGGACGGAGCTGGAATATATGGACTGAAAATACTCGGCTGGAAAGCCGACAACCCACAGACACTCGGAGTTCCCGCACTCTCCGGCTTTATAATGGTAATGGGAACAGAACGCCAACAACCCATAGGACTCGTTGACGGAGGCTCCGTTACCTTTTACAGAACAGGTGCCGCAGGTGCTGTGGGAGCAAAATACCTAGCCCGTCCCGAATCCGAAAAAGCAGTAATAGTAGGCTGCGGAGCACAGGGCAGAGCCCAGCTCATGGGACTTGCAACAGTAATGAAAAACCTCAAAGAAATAACACTATTTGATATACACGATACAGCCGCGCAAAAAATGGAAGAAGAAACATCCCATCTATACCAGACACTTGCAATAAAGGCAAAACCCTATGCCGAACTTGACACATACCTTGCCGAAGCCGACATAATAGTCACATGCACGGTATCCCACAGCAAATTTATAAAAGCCGGCATCATAAAAAAGGGAACACACATCAACGCAATAGGAGCCGACATGAAAGGTAAACAGGAACTAGATCCTAACCTTTTCGCAGGCGCGAAAGTATTCTGCGATTCCGCGGCACAAGTTACCGAACGCGGAGAATCCCAATACGCCTTTGCTCAGGGACTCATCTCGGGAGAGGCAATAACAGAAATAGGAAACGTCATAAACGGAGCAAAGCCGGGCAGGACATCCGAGGACGAAATCACAATCTTCGACGCCACAGGCATGGCACTGCAGGACATCATAACGGCAAAAGTAACACTGGACTACGCAAAAGAAGC
>CAZNYN010000028.1:0-11179 GCA_964577295.1 uncultured Synergistaceae bacterium
GCGGCTTTTGCTGCGAAATCGGTGCAGTGGCATGGGTGCATTTCTCTTATTCCTATGGACTTTAAATAATCCGAGGTTTCGCGGAGTCTGCTCGTTTCGCAGGAGAGAAGGTGAAGGCCTCCCACTATATCGGCAACACGTTTTTCTCCCGTGATATTGCGCGCGTGTTCCGCAATGTTGCATATTCCCGAGTGGGAACAGCCTGTGATTATGACAAGGCCGTCTTTACTCTCATACACCAAAGCGGAATCATCCATGCAGAAATCTTCCGATTCTCCGTCCGAGGTTACAATGTTTCCTACTGCTTTTCTGGCCGTGATAAGCTCCGGTATTTCACCGAGCCACGTGAGCCCTTCTGCAAGCTCCGCAGGCTCGCTCGTGAGCTTCACATCGAAAAAACAGCTCAGAGCGTCGGCTTTCATCATTGTGCCTATGACATTTTGCCTATGATGCTTGTTTTCAAATACCTGCGGGTGAGCTATGAGAGAAGGCTTGGTTTTCATCCCCGCTCTGTCAAACAAGCGCACAAGGTCGTGAGTGCCCCATGTATGGTCATTGTGTCCGTGGGAATAGACAAGCCCGTCCATTTTCGTGATGTCAATATTTAAAATACCTGCGTTTTTTATAAAAACATCGGAATACCCGGTGTCAAAGAGCCATTTTTTGTCTCCGCACTCTATCCAAAAGGAAAGCCCAGGCTCGCCGAGCAGGTAGCTGTCAATAATAGTGCTGTTGTCACAAAGAACAGTAAGAGAAAGCATTGGACACCTCCGCTCATATCTTTTTAAATAAGTCCTATTCCCAAAACTTTTTCTTTTTGCCTCTTTTGGGAATAGGATATCATTATCGGATGACTGAGGCAACAGCAGAGTGAGCTCATTCATAAAAAAGCGGCGTCCATCCCGTGATGAACGCCACCTTGAATATCCCGATGCCGCTTTAGCCTCCGAGGTAAGCGTCTATTACACGCTTGTCGCTTAGGAGTTCCTTGCCTGCACCCTGCAGTGTGATGGCTCCCACTTCAAGTACGTAGGCATAGTCCGCCACTTTCAGTGCGCTGAAGGCGTTCTGCTCAACAAGGAGAACCGTCTTTCCCTCTTTGTTTATCTCTCTTATTATTTCAAAAACTTCTTCGACAAGTATCGGAGCAAGACCGAGAGAAGGCTCGTCCATCATTATTAGTTCCGGGTCGCTCATCAGGGCGCGCGCCAAGGCAAGCATCTGCTGTTCCCCGCCCGAGAGTGTTCCGCCCTTCTGCCAGGAGCGTTCTTTCAGCCTGGGGAAGAGGGTGAAAGCTTTTTCGATTGATGCGTCGAAACCGGCTTTGTCCTTGCGTGTGTAGCCGCCGAGGTGAAGATTCTCAAGCACTGTGAGCTGAGGAAAAATTCTGCGTCCTTCGGGGCAGAGAGCTATTCCCGAAGCTAAGATATCCTCGGGCAGAAGTTTCATTATGTCCTTGCCGTTCCAGGTTATAGAGCCTTTTTTGCCCTTAACGAGCCCCGCAGTCGCACGCAGTGTGCTGCTCTTGCCGGCTCCGTTCGCTCCTATGAGGGTGACTATTTTACCTTTGGGGACTTCTATAGACACACCGCGGATAGCCTGTATTCCGCCGTAGCGAACTTCAAGATTATCAATCTTTAACATAAGCGGCGGCCTCCTTTCCGAGATATGCCTCTATTACTCTGGGGTTAGAGCGTATTTCCGACGGTGTTCCCTGAGCTATGAGCTGACCGTAGTCCAGCACCCATATCCATTCGGATACTCCCATGACAACTTTCATGTCATGCTCTATAAGAAGAATCGTCAGTTTGAACTTGTCCCTTATCTGCCTGATAAAGTCCATAAGCTCTCCGCTCTCCTGAGGGTTCATGCCGGCGGCGGGCTCGTCTAGCAGCAGGAACTTTGGCTCTGTGGCAAGAGCTCTTGCTATCTCCAAGCGGCGCTGAGCGCCGTATGGAAGCCCTGTCGCGATTTCTCCCGCCAACTGTCCGAGACCTACGGATTCAAGGAGCATCATAGACTTCTCACGTATCTCTCGTTCTTCTTTTATGCAGCTCGGGAGCATGAAGGGAGCGCCCCACCACGGAGACTTCTGCCTTACGCGGCAGGCAGTCATAACATTCTGGAGCACGGTGCCCCCCGCAAAGAGCCTGATGTTCTGGAAGGTTCGCGCAATGCCGGTGCGGCACACGTCATGAGGCTTCATGGCTGTGATGTCTTTGCCCATGAAGATGACTTTGCCCTCTGTCGGCTTATAGAAGCCCGTTACTATGTTAAAGCAGGTCGTCTTTCCCGCTCCGTTCGGCCCGATGAGGCTTGATATTGTGCCCTCTTCGACGTCTATTGTGAAGTTGCCTACGGCGGTAAGTCCGCCGAATCTTATGGTGACATTTTCTGTTTTGAGAACGGAAGCCATTTACGCGTCCCCCTTCCGTCCGAAGCGTTTAGTCAGGCTGTCCCAACTGAACTCGTATCCCCCGATAATACCCTCTCTGCGATAGAGTATTATAAAGAGCAGGACGACAGAGAATATAACCATTCTCATGCCCGGGATTCCCGCAATTTGGAAAGAGCCTATTTCGATTGTGTCCTCGACAAAGCGCAGCCACTCCAAAAGGACTGTGATTACTACGGCTCCGACCATTGAGCCGGTTATCGAGCCCAAGCCTCCTGCTACAACTATCATAAGTATGTTGAAGGTAAGCTGGAAGTTAAACATCTTTGGGTCGATAGTGGTGATGAGGCTTCCCATGAGAGCTCCGCCAACTCCGGCAAAGAAAGCTCCTATGGAGAAGGATATCGCCTTGTACTTGAATGTGTCGATTCCCATAGCCTTGGATGCGACTTCATCATCCCTTATGGCTTTGAGGCAGTTGCCGAAGTTGCTTGACAAGAGCTTAATTATCACGTAGAAGGTCAGGACGCACCAGAAATAGTTCCAGCCTAAGTTCGCATAAGCGGGAATGCCCTTGAGCCCGAGAGCTCCGTTTGTAACGGGGGTTATGTTGGTGAATACGACTCTTATAATTTCCGCAAAACCCAAAGTCGCGATACCGAGATAGTCTCCGCCGAGACGAAGCACAGGCAGTGCTATCAGAAGCCCGAATAAAGCGGCAACAAGACCGCCTGCAAGCACCGATACAAAGAAGGGCGCTGACATTACGGAGAAGGGCCATATTATCGGTTCGAGTATGTACATCATCTCTTTTTGAGCCGCGGGAATGATAAGCAGCGCGCTTACATAAGCTCCGACAGCCATAAAGCCCGCATGTCCGAGCGAGAACATGCCCGTAAAGCCGTATATGAGGTTCAGACTCAGAGCGAGTATCGCGTTTACAGCTATCAGGTTGAGCACCTGTATTGAGTACCCGTCAAGGTTGCCCTGTGCCCACCACAGGAATGCGCAAAGGATGGCAAGACAGATAATATTCGCGGTGGTTTTTGTTTTCTTATCCATCATATTTTATCCTCCGCATTCTCGCCCATAAGGCCCGTAGGCTTTACGAACAGTATCATTATCAGAAGCACAAAGGCAAAAGCGTCGCGGTAGCCCGAAAGTGCAGGGAAGAAGGCTATTATCATTATCTCCATAAAGCCGAGAATAAGTCCTCCTATCATAGCTCCCTGAACGGAGCCTATGCCTCCGAAGACTGCGGCTATAAAGGCTTTGAAGCCCGGAAATACTCCCATAAAGGGGTGAATCTGAGGGTATCTCAGAGCCCACATTATGCCTGCCGCCGCCGCGAGAGCGGAGCCTATGGCGAATGTCAGAGCTATGATTCTGTCAACTTTGACTCCCATGAGGCGTGTTGTTTCGATATCCTTTGATATCGCTCTCATTGCAAGTCCGGGCGGTGTCTTATAGAGCACCCAGAGAAGCCCCAGGACAAGAATCAAGGTCATAATGGGGACAAAGATTGCGAGAGGCAGGATTCGGATATTGCCGAACTGCATAACTGTAACAAGAGCTTCAAGCCTCGGCATAGGCTTAGGAACGCCGGTAAAGAGCACGAGGCATATATTTTCAATAAAGAAGGATACACCGATAGCGCTTATGAGAGCGGATATTCTGGGAGCGTCGCGAAGAGGCCTGTAGGCTATCCTGTCCACCATAACGCCGAATACCGCAGTGCCTGCTATGGCGAGAAGCACAGCGGCAACCCAAGGAAGGTTCAGCACGGTTATCCCCAAAAAAACAAAGTAGGCGCTTATCATAAAGATATCGCCGTGCGCAAAATTTATAAGACGCAATATGCCGTAGACCATCGTATAGCCTATTGCTATAAGTCCGTAAAGGCTTCCCAGCGTAAGAGCGTTAAAAGCATGCTGGATAAACATATCAAGTGTCATAAGAAATCCCCTCGTTCCTGAAAAGAGGGAAGGGCTGAAAGCCCCTCCCCACAGCTTGGTATGTTATAAGTTATTTGGGGTCGACAACGGTAAGGAATATTCTCTTGCCGTTTTTAATCTGCATAATACCTACAGACTTTTCGGCATCATGTGTCGCGTTGATTGTTGTAAGTCCTGTTACTCCGGCAAAACCCTTTGTTGCTGCAAGGGCCGCTGTAATCTTTTCGGGGTTGTCGCTGTTCGCGCGCTTGATTGAATCAAGAATGATCATGTATGCGTCATATCCGCATGCTGCGAGAGCGTTCGGATCTTTTCCCGCAAAGGCCTTCTTCCAGCCGTCCGTGAACTTCTTCTGTGTCGCGTTCATCTTGGGCATCTCTGGAGCGTATGCGAATGTTGTGAAGCTGAAGCCTTCGACAGACTTTCCGCCTATCTTGACTATTTCGGGGTTGTCCATTGCGTCGCCGCCGAGAATCTTAAACTTCGCTCCGAGCTCTCTTGCCTGACGCATAATGATTGCGCCTTCCGCAAAGTTGGCGGGGATGTAGAGAACGTCGGGATTCTTGCTGATTATCTCTGTAAGCTGAGCTGTGAAGTCCTGGTCGCCCTTCTGATAGTTGAGCTTCGCTACGACCTTGCCGCCGTTCTTTGTAAAGTTGCGCTCAAAGAAGGAGGAAAGTCCGACGCTGTAGTCCTCGGTAACTTCGATAAGGCATGCCGCTGTCTTCGCCTTGAGGTTTGACTTTGCAAACTCGGCAGCTCCCGCTCCCTGGAAGGGGTCGATGAAGCAGACGCGGAAGGAATACTTCTTGCCCTGAGTTACGAGCGGGTTTGTGCAGGATGTGCCGACCATCGGGGTCTTTGCCTTCTCTGCAACTTCTCCGCCCGCCATTGCGAGTGATGAACCGTATGTTCCGATAATGGCGTTGACCTTTTCTTTTTCAACGAGTCTCTTGACTGCGTTTGCTGCTTCGACCTTGTCGCTCTTATTGTCTACAACTACGAGTTCGACCTTTTTGCCCAGAATTGTGGGCATCTCTTTGTGAGCAAGCTTAACTCCGTCGAGTTCAAGCTGTCCGCCTATCGCGTTTCCGCCGGTTATAGGAAGATAGACACCTATCTTAATCGTATCAGCCGCCATTGCGGCACCTGCCATCAACATCACCATACAAAAAGCCACTGCAAATTTTCTTCCAAGCTTCACCATTACGCACCCTCTTCTTTTAAAATTTTATCCAGCCCAAGCTGAACCGTACCTATGTGGCTCACATTATAACTTAAAGTTTCATTTATTTCATTAGTAAATATATTATTAAAAAGACTTAATATTCTATCGTGATATATTTGTAAGATTGAACATGAAATAGCAAAACTTAATGTTTAATGCGTATTAAAATATCCATAGCTGAAAAGTATGTAAAACAGTGAAAAGACAAAAGATATCCTCACGCGCGACACATTTTACCTAATATATCACAGTAAAATAAAAATCAGAGAATGACTCATCCTCTGATTTTTATTTGCGGAAAAATTTTCTGCAGCTCTTCGGGCCGCACTGCCGGGCATTCCAAAAAGCTTTCGTCAAGACAGTTGACAGGCTTAAAGCACTGAATAATCCAATGAGAGTCGTCCGACAGCTCGGAGCGTATCTCATGCAGGTCATCCTCGCTCATAATGCGCGGTGTGTAAGTCGTGCGGAACTCGTAAGACGGAGCTTTTGACTTTATAAGTTTTATGCTCTTTTTCAAAATATCGGGTGATATTCCGCTTCCGGTAACAATTTTGATGCGTTCCGCATCAAGAGGAGCTTTAACATCCATGGCTATGTGGCTTACCAGAGCCATGTCCAAAATCTTCTCCAAAATCTCGGGAAAAGAGCCGTTGGTATCAAGCTTCACAGGCAGAGAGAGAGTTTTAAGTTCATTCAGAAGCACAAAAAGTCCGCTCCAAAGACACGGCTCTCCCCCTGTGACGACAACTCCGTCCAAAAAGTTCCTGCGCCTCTTTATATCACCGAGTATTTTGGCAATCGGCACAGGCTCTGTCTCTTCTCTCACAAGCTCCCTGTTATGACACCAGGGACAGCGGAAATTGCACCCTTCCGTAAATATGACCGAAGCGACACGCCCGTCCCAGTCCAGAAAAGAAGCGGGGAGATATCCCCCCGCCGAAAGTTCATCAATCATAGCTTAAAACCGTACTAAAGGGGCATTGTAACGGCGCGTCTCGTCCTGTCTCTGAGCTCTCCGCGCTTGCCAGCGTTCCATGACGAAGTTCTTGTGAAGTAGCCCGTAACTCTTGTTATGCCGTCCACGTCCTCAGAACCGCAGAGCGAACAAGTGTCGGAAAGTCCGCGCTCCATGTGGCTGCACTCGTTACATATAGTAAATTCCGGGCTGAAAGCGACCTGAGCATTCTCCGAGTGCTTAAAGACCTTTATTACAAAAGAAGCGAGAGCTTTGGGGTCGGGCTTATGCTCTCCCATCCAGACGTGAGTTATAGCTCCCGCCTTAATCATGGGATGAAGCTCACCTTCGCGTATAACCTTGTCTATAGGATCCTGCACAAGCTGATAGTTGAGGTGCGTACTGTTCGTATAATAAATTTCGCCCTTTTCAAAATTACCCTTAATATACTGGCGCGCAGTCTCAGGATAAGCGCGCAGGTCAAGCTTCGCAAAGCGCAGAGCCGTACTCTCCGCAGGTGTCTGTTCAAGGACGATCTTAAGTCCGAAGCGCTCGGAAAGCTGCTGGCACTTGATATCCATATACTGAATGACAGCCTTGCCAAGCTCCGCCGCATGCTCGCTCTCGTGAAGCTGTGAGCCTGTGACGGCCTGAACCATCTCGTTAAGTCCCAATATGCCTATCAAGTGGCTTGCCTTCCTCATGCGAAGATAGGGTTCGTCGTCGTGAGATACACAGAGAGCCGCAAGAGGCCCATCAAGTCCCAGATCAAGGATACTCTTTATAAAGGCGCGCTTCTGGAGGTGAGCCTTCGCGGCAAGCTCCATCTCCTCGTCTATTATGTCAAAGAGAAGCTCCTCATCTCCGTTCGCCTTATATGCCGCGCGCGGCAGATTCAAAGTTACATTCTGCAAAGCGCAGTAGCGCATCTTCCACGGGTGCTTCGCTTCGTTCAAATCCTCCGGCGTAAGCTCGAAAGACAGGCGGCAGCATTCGGAGAGCTTCGCAACCCCGCCTCTGTCAAATACATAATAAGTATTGCCCTTCTCGGAAGAAAGTTTGCAAGCCAGGTCGAGGAAATCCTCCCAGCCCTCTTCCTTAAAGAAATAATCAGTAATGTGAAGCAGAGGCTTCGGGAAGAAGAAAGGCTGCCCTCTGCTGTCTCCCTCCATATAAACGTCAAAGAGAGCGCGGACAAACATCTTCGATTCCTTGTCATAATCGGCATATGTCTTTCCCGTGAACTTGCCGCCCGGCCCTATTGCCGGCACATCGCGGAAGTGATTCGGAATCTCGTAATAAACATTTATATCTGTGAAAGCAACCTGACCGCCTCTGCCTCCGGCGAGCTGGTTGAACTCAAAAATAAGCTGCTGTGCAAGCTGCTTATGCTGTTCATAGCTCCATCCCACAAGATAGGGAGCAAAATACATATTTATAGCGTCCCAGCCTATAGCTCCCGCAAAATGATTCTGAAGCACGGATGTCATCTTCAAAATATGAGCCAAAAGCACATCAGCATGCTTTGCGGGGTTGGAAACGCTTGTAATAGAAGGAATATTAAGCCCGTAGCGCGCAACATAAGCCACACTCTGACCGGAACAGTAAGGCCTGTTCACCATGCCCAAATCGTGAAGGTGAATGTCGCCCTTCAAGTGAGCGTCTGCTACATCCTTGGAAAAAACCTTCGTCAGAGCGTACTCTTTAAGCACCATCTCCGCAATCGAAAGGTTGATAGACTCGGGATTATGGCTTGTATTGCTGTTCTCCTTATTCTTAGTCAGCATCATCTTCTCAAGGTCATGGACGGGAAGCCCTATACGGCTGTGGTCTGCCAGCTTCGCTTCGAGTCCCCTCTGGAAGAGCTTAACATTAACCATCTCACGTATAATCGTAGTCGTGACATGGCTGCGTCCATACTTCAGAAGCTCCTCTTCAACCTCGAGGGCTATGCCCTCGGCTGTCGCAGGATCAACTCCCGCCTCTATAATAAGAGCGTCGCGTATTCTGCTCGCATCCCAGGGAGTTCTCTCCTCCTGAGCAAGAGCGTCGACCATAAGAGCCAAGTCCGTAGACTCGCCCGCATTCTCAAAAAGATGTCCCTGCCTGCCAAAATATGTCTCTGTCTCAGACATTGCATTATTTGCCATTCCTGTGTGCCTCCTTGTCCTCCAACAGCTTTGCTATCTCGTGAGTAAAGCTTGATATATCCGTAAATTCTCTATAAACCGAGGCGAATCTGACATAAGCCACCTTATTAATCTTGCGCAGCTCATCAGAGACAAATTCACCTATTGTCGTCGAAGCTACCTCGCCCTGCCCCAAAGTACGCAGGTGATCCTCTATACTTGCGACAGCTTCCTCAATACGCTCAAGAGAGACAGGAAGCTTCTCGCACGCCCTCTGAATGCCGTGAGTCAGCTTCTCTCTGTCAAAAGCCTCACGGCTTCCGTCCTTCTTAGCTACCCAGAGGCAAGTCTTCTCTTCCAAACGCTCATAAGTAGTAAAACGCCCCTGACACTCGGGACACTCACGCCTGCGGCGATTCACACGCCCCTCATCAACGCTTCTGGTCTCTATAACTCTTGTCTCAGGCGCACCACAAACAGGACAGCGCATAATACCCCTCCACCCACTATATACAATCAAACCGATTAATTATAACACTATATATAGGGATTAGAGAAGACTTGATTTTCGACAAAGAGCATCCTAGGAGAAAGGGGCAGAGGCGTTGAGCGATAGTTGAGCAATTGTTGAGCAGTTGTTAAACGATTGCAGGAGCAAAGCCGGGCATCGCTGCGCGGAGGTCGCTTCGCGGAAGTTGCTTCGCGTGAAACATAGTGAAGCGCTCGCTTCGCATTGCGTGAAATGTTGCGGAAAGATAAATCTTGGTTTAGCTTTTTAATCGTCTCCCCGCAAATCTTCAGTGCGGGGTTTAGCGGCTTTGGTTTTGACTTTAATTCTTTAGAATCTTAAAGCCGCTTTACCCCGCACAGACCCGTTGCGGGGAGACGAGAAGGAGCAAAAAAATAGGTTAAATCTGAATTTATCGCTGTGATTGTGCCTTGTTTTTCAAAGGCTCCCTCCTTGATAAGCAGGAAGCCAAAACGACGCTTTTCGTTTTGTGCGTGTCGCTTAGCTCCGGCGGAGCCGGTGGAGGAGTGTTGACCTTTGTGTTGATTTTGGTGTTGACGTTGACTTTCACTGCAACTGTCACAAAACAAAAACAAAAGTCAACACTCTTTCCGTCACGGCGCAAAATACCGCGCCGCGCCACCTCTGGGTGAAACAACCAGCCGATTCGCACAAATCGCAAAAACGGCGATTTGGCCGCCTCTAAGAGGGAGGCTTTGAAGGGCTAAAGCAAACGAACCGCCCTAAATCTTGGTTTTTCTTTCAATCGTTTGCCAATCGTTTGCCAATCGTTTGCCAATCGTTTGCCGATTGCTCGCCGACTGTTTGCCAATAGCCCCCCTGCTAAATCTCCGTTTAGCCTTTTCATCGTTTCTCCGCTAATTTTCATTGCGGCAAGACAATGAAAAGGATGGATTTTATTTGACATGGACGGAAGACAAAAGCCGGTTTCTGAGAGAAAATGCATCCTTCAAAGTGCAAATTACAAAAAAAGCGTCGGACTGTTGTCCGGCGCTTTGATATTTAACAGGGGTGCTTATTTAAGCCAGTGAAGCCAAGTATTTTTGGACTTGCTCTTTGACTCTGTTGCCGTCAGCCTGTCCCTTAACGGCAGCGATTGATTTACCCATCAACTTGCCCATGTCTTTCGGACCTGAAGCTCCAACCTGAGCCGCGGTTTCTGCCACTATCTTTGCCAAATCTTCATCGGACAACTGCGCGGGCTGATAAACTTCCAGAATCTTTGCTTCTGCAAGCTCTGCTTCCGCTCTGTCCAACGCTCCTCCGGCTTTATACATCTCTGCGGCTTCATTGCGCTGTTTGATGAGCCTGCGTACTATGACTAAAACTTCATCATCTGTAAGCAGGTTGTCCTTGCCCTTTTCAACCTGGGCAAGCTGCACAGCGGACTTAAGCATACGAATGACCGAGAGCTTTGTCTCTTCTCTGCTTTTCATCGCTGCGACCATATCTGTTTGGATCTGCTGCACAAGATTAGTCATGACTAGAAATCAGCCCTCCTACCCTTGTTTCGAGCCATCTCAGCTTTCTTACGCTTCTTGATTTCGCTGGGTTTCTCGTAATGTTCATGCTTCCTTGCTTCACGGAGCACGCCCACCTTGCGAAGCTCGCGCTTAAAACGCTTAAGTGCGTCTTCTATCGACTCGTTGTCGCGTCTGGTTACGGTGGTCATCTACATTCCCCCCTTTCTCAGCCACTCACAAAACAAATAACAAATGTGCAAGCGGGGATAAACACCAAGACATTGTATCGCACTATCGTCTGTGATACAAGCACCAAATTTAAAATTTGCGGAATAAAAAGTAAAATCTTGTTAATACGGTGAATAGAGAGAGGAAAAACTGTATCTGCGTACAAATAGAGAGGCTCGGGGAGGACTATTGGCAAACGATTGAAAGAAAAAACAAGATTTAGACCCTGTTTTTGCTCTTTCTCGTCTCCCCGCAGCGAGTCTGTGCGGGGTAAAGCGGCTTTGGTTCTAAGCC
>CAZNYN010000028.1:11279-23888 GCA_964577295.1 uncultured Synergistaceae bacterium
TCCGCACGGTGATTGCCCGCTGATTTCCGTTTTAATATCCTATAGGCATTATTGCTATTATTCTTGAAAGAGGGCCTATGTTAAGTGCGTCTATCAGTGCCATTTTATTGAATGAGACTACGAATCTTGTCTTCATGTCCAATGCTTCCGCCGCCAGGTAGACGTTCTGTGACATTGCCCCTACTGCTATTTCCGCCCAGTTGTCTATTCTGGGGCCGCTACCTTTTGTGGCAAATACGAGTATTACGGGAGCTGTGCCGACAAAGGCTTGTGTTCCGGCTTTGGTGAGCATTTTTTTGTCGCTTGTCTGTTTTAGCATTCCCTTTTCCCAATCATAGAGGAAGCATCCGTCTTTTGTTATTGCATAGACGGAGACGTAGGGAGGCTGTCCCATTGCCAGGGGGATTGTCCAGCCTTTCGGCTCTCTGTTTTTCCCCGTTGCGGCCCATAGTATTGTCGAGAGTTCTTTGAGGTCAACATCTCGTCTTGCAAAGGCTGTTGCGGACTGGCGGTTGGATATCGCTTCAAGCACCGATGGACCGCCGGTTTTTGTCGGTGTTGTGAGCATTATGTCAGCGGCGAGTGCTGCCGACGCTGTTATGAGAAGTGCGAAGATTGCTGTTATAAGTATTTTTTTCATGTTATAGCCTCCGTCTGTTATTTTCTTTTACCATGCTTTTGTGTATATTTCTTCAACGGACTTTACGTCCATTTTTCTCGGGTTGTTGTTTATAAGACGAGTCTCGTTCATTGCAGATTCCGCCATTCTCTTCACTGCGTCTATGGGTATGCCGAAGTCGCGCAGGCGTGTCTTTACTCCAACTTCTTCGCCCAATGCTATCATTGCGTTCAAGGCAGAGCGCGCCGCCTCTTTTGCTGTCATTTTGGGGTCATAGGCTCCCATTGCTTCCGCTACGGGAACAAATTTTTCTTCACATCCTTCGAGGTTGTATTCCATTACCCAGCGCAATAGTGCCGTGTTGGCTTCTCCGTGCGGAATGTGGAATTCTCCGCCTAGAGGATATCCCATTGCATGAACTCCGGCAGTTCCCGACATGGAGAATGCCATTCCCGCCACCATGCTTCCGTACGCCTGTTTCTCGCGCGCTTCAAGGTCGCTTCCGTCTTTTACGCACTTGGCAAGGTTTGCGGAGATGGCTCTTATCGCTGTAAGTGCCAAATCCTGAGTGAATGGGTTTGTGCCTAGAGAGAGGTATGCCTCAACTCCGTGAACAAGAGCGTCCATGCCCGATGCCGCAGTTATCGCGGGAGGCAGTGGCAGTGTCAAGGCTGGGTCTACAAGAGCTATGTCGGCGACTAGGTTTCCGCTTGATATTCCTTTTTTAGTCTGTTCTTCTTCAAATGAGAATACAGCCACTGCGGATACTTCCGAACCGCTTCCCGCCGTAGTCGGTATCATTATTGTGGGGAGTCCGCGGAACGGAACTTTGTCGTTGCCTGTCACGTCAGAGACATTTATTTCGGGATGTTCCGCAAGGACTGCAGCCATTTTGACGAAGTCCATGGAGCTTCCTCCTCCGAAAGCGACAAGAGCGTCATATTCTCCCTCTCTGATGAATGAGACGGCTTCGTTCAGAAGCTTCACGGGCGGTTCGGGGAGTACTTTGCCCCAGTGTCCGCATTTTAGTCCCATGTCGTTTACCGCATCCATCATCACCGCAAGGCGCGGGCTTTTTGCCATGCACTTGCCTGTAACGAAGAGGGGACGTTTTGAGCCTAAGGCTTTTAGTTTTTCAACTGTCTGTCCCGAACATCCCGATGCGAATACTATTTCATGCGGCATACGGAATTTAAAGGGGTTCATTGATGATGCGTATGGTGCTGTTATCTCTGCCATTGTGATGCCTCCAATTTTATATAACCGATGTCATAAGAACCACGGCCAAGGTACTGCGATGCCGAATTTGCCGAGAGCATAGGCTCCTCCCGCCATTGCCGCAGCCGCTCCTAATGCGAGAAACGGGCCTAAGGGAACCGAGTCTTTGCGGCTGACTTTTTTTAGAATAAGCAGAGGAATTACCACAATTCCCCCTGATATGAAGCCGAAGTATAGTGCGGCTACTGTCATTTTCCATCCCAGAAAAGAGCCTACTCCCATCATGAGCATGGCGTCTCCGAATCCCATACCTCCGCGGCTTACTAGTATGATTATCATTATAAAGCCAAATCCCAATGCCGCGCCCAAAGCTCCGTCTATTACGGCACTTAATCCTCCGGTAAGTCTGAGAACGGCGGCAGTCACAGCCATTGCTATGGCCCATGAATCATAGATGTAGCCGCACTCTATGTCGGTGAGGGCATGGAAGAGCAGAAACGGGAGCATTAAAGAGGCGAAGAGCAGTTCGTATGAGAAGCCGAAGCGCAGGAAGAAGAAGGCTGCAAAAACGCCCAGAACTACTTCCGCCGCAATGTGGCGTATTGGTATCTTAGCTTTGCAGGAGCGGCATCTGCCTCCGAGAACTATGTAGGATATTACGGGGATTAAGTCGGGAGAGGTAAGCACTCTGCCGCATGAATCGCATACGGAGCGCTCACTGCCCCACCATTTTTTTTCGCTTACCGTCCTCATAGCGGCAGCGTTTATAAAGGAGCCTATGATCGCTCCCATCCAAAAGGCGCAGAAGGCATATATTCTCATCATATTTTCCATATCGACACCTCACGCAAATGAGCTAAAATAGCTGTGTAATTTATACAATTTTATACCAATAACAGGAGATGAGACTATGCCTATCGTAGTTGTTAATATTAAAGAGGGACGTACCCTCGACCAGAAACGCGCTATGGTGACAAAGATGACGGAAGTCCTCTGCGAGACTATGGAAGTCAAGGAAACATCCGTGCGCATTATTATCAATGAGATGAAGAACGATAATTTTGCGATAGCGGGCACGTTGGTCTGCGACAACCCCGCCGCTCAGGTCAAAAAAGCGTAAAAAATTTCCCTTTTTCGGGCATTCTATTCCGTCTGAAAAGGGGAATTTTAATCTCCCGTAAGTTCTCTGAATCTCCTGTGCTGCCAGAGCCACTGCCCCGGTGCGCGCAGTATCATGCGTTCCAGAGTTTTATTAACTCTGATTGTAGTCTCCCTTATGGTGCTCTCCCTGTCTGCAAGTTTCACCCATTCTACGGGAGCATCGATTATAATTTTAAATTTAAACGGTGCTATGCGGATGTTCTGTATCGGTATTATCGGAGCACCTGTAAGGTAGGCGAAAACAGCCGCACCCACAACAGTACCAGTAACCTGACCGAAGAACGGCACTTTTATGCCCTCGTTTTCCGCGTGCTGATCCGACAAAAGCCCAATCATTCCGTTTTTGCGCAGAAGTGATATTACTTTTGTCATAGACTCTTCCTTGCCCAATATTTTAAGTCCGGAGACGGCTCTGAGCTCCGATATGAGCTCTTTTTGCACGGGGCTGTCAGAGTGGCGCGCTATCCCTGTGCCTCCATAGTTATAGCCCATCCAGGCCGCGGCGTGCTCCCAGTTGCCGATATGACCGGAAAGACCTATTATCCCCTTGCCGTTTTTCAGTGCTTTATCGACATATTCCATTCCCTCATAGCTGACAACCCACTTGTTTATAAGAGATGGGTCTTTGTGCCATGCCATGAGCTCCATTCCCGTCCAAACCATGGACTCGTAGGATTGGGACAGCAATCTGTTAAGCTCTTCCTCGCTCTTGTCGGGGAATACTATTTTCATATTATTCAATGCAACGGTTTTGCGGACGGAGGCAAGTTTGAGAATGCCCGAGAGGGAGGATGCCATAATATTTGCCGCAGTACCGGGTTTTATCATATCCGCGAATTTTAAAAACGCGCTTACTCTCTTATACAAAAATGACGCCTCCGTTTCATCCCCGCTCTTTAATTCTCCGCTGAAGACAGATACAATAATAACATAAAAAATAGGTATGACTGCTGTCACAGGAGGGCAGGGATAGTGTAGAATATTGCCATGCAGAATTGCACAAATTTTCCAATATAAAGCACGGGAGGAATTTCACTATGAAAGAAGTTGTAAGCACAGTAAACGCACCGGCGGCAATAGGGCCGTACTCACAGGCAATAAAAGCAGGCGGATTCCTCTACTTGTCGGGACAGATCCCCCTCGATCCCGCCACAATGACTGTCGTTCCGGGATGTGTTCAGTGCCAGACGGAACAGGCACTCAAGAATATGAAGGCCGTACTTGAAAGCCAGGGACTCACCTTCGCCGATGTCGTAAAGACGACGGTATTCATCAAGGATATGAACGAGTTTGGCAAGATTAACGAAACATACGCGAAATATTTTACAGAAAACGCACCCGCACGCTCATGTGTCGAAGTCGCAAGACTTCCCAAAGATGTTCTCGTGGAGATAGAGGCTGTAGCTCTGCTCAAGTAGCTTGTACAGAGGTGCGCAATTTTCGTGCTGTATGGACGGCGGGAGACTCGACGGCTGAGATGCTGCCGTTCTTTCTGCCGTTTTTTCATTAGTGAGAAGGAGGAATGTATATGTTGCTGATTGGAAACGGAAAGCTTGTGACAAGAGATAAAAACAGACCTTTTATCGCTGACGGCTGTGTGGCTGTCGGGGGAACTGCAATCAGGATGGTCGGCACTACTTCCGAAGTACGCGCAAAGTACCCGACTGCCGAGTTTATAGACGCCAAGGGCGGGATTATCATGCCAGGATTTATAAACTCCCACATGCACTTTTACAGCACCTTCTCAAGAGGCTTCACCCCTCCGGGAGACCCTTCACAGAATTTCGGCGAGGTGCTGGAACGCCTCTGGTGGAAGCTTGATAAGGCTCTGACTCTTAAAGACACCTATTACAGCACTATGACAGCTCTCGTAGACGCCATAAAGTGCGGCTGCACAACAATAATAGACCACCATGCAAGCCCGAACTCCGTTACGGACAGCTTATCAGTGATAGCGGATGCCACGGCGGAAGCGGGAATACGCGCATCCCTCTGCTACGAAGTCTCGGACAGGGACGGGGAGAAAATCGCCTACGAAGGAATAAAGGAGAATATCCGCTTCATAGACTGGGCGAAGAAGGAGAATAACCCTATGATATCGGGCAAGTTCGGACTTCACGCGTCCTTTACCATAGGCGACATCACTCTTGCAAAGTGCCGCGAGGCAATGGGCGACAGAGATGCGGGCTACCATGTCCATGTCGCGGAAGGCCCTGCGGACGAGAAAGAGTGCGAGGCGAACCACGGCAAGAGAATCGCGGAGCGTTTCAGAGAGTACGGAGTGACGGGCCCCAACTCCATATTTGTCCACTGCATACACATAAATGACGAAGAGAGAAGAATATTGGCGGAAACATCCACCGCAGTCGTCCATAACCCCGAATCGAATATGGGCAATGCGGTAGGAGCTGCAGATATACCAAAGTTATTTGAAGAGGGAGTGACAGTCGGGCTAGGGACGGACGGCTATGTCTGCGATATGCTGCAGTCCTACAAAATAGGCAACGCCCTCTGCAAACATTCAAAAGCTCACCCCAATGTCGGATGGTGCGAACTGCCGACCATGCTCTTTGACAACAACGCCGCAATTGCGGAGCGCTGCTTCCCCGTCAGGCTGGGCAGAATAGCGGACGGCTTCGCCGCGGATATCGTAGTGCTGGACTACATGCCGCCTACGGCTCTGAGCGAAAAAAATATAAACGGACATCTGCTCTTCGGAGCATCTGGGCGCGCAGTGGTAACGACTGTTGCAAACGGCAAAGTCCTTATGAAAGACCGCAAGCTTACAACTCTGAACGCGGAAGAGATATATGCGAAGGCAAGAGAGCACGCAGCAGAGGTCTGGAAGAGAATCTGATACGGCAGACAATAAAGTCATAAAACGCAATTAAGAGGCTGATTTCAGCCTCTTTTTGCTTATCCTAAACCGGACTGTGCAAAACACGTATCAGAACGCCTTTATACAGTGTTTTCAGACAAAAAACGAGTTTTCATGCAGCTGATTGGTGTAATGCAAAATACAGGCGAATGTGATATTATTCTGCGTAAGCAATTATTTTATTTTTTATTTTTCAAAGGCATATTAACCAAAGAACAAATCTTCGAGAGGATACAGCCTAATGCATGATAAAAATATGAAAATTGTAAATAACACATTCTACCTTGTTACCGCATCGGTTTTGCTTTTAATCTGCATTATCGCGGTTACAAGCTACGACTACAACAATGTCAAAAAAAGAACCGTCAGAAGAACGGAAGCGGTGCTTACCGCATCAAGCCGCGAGCAGAGCACTCTTTTTATGGAGAAGACAGACGGTAAGTATAAATTGCTCAGAACAGCTGCGGAGGCAATTGCGGAGCACCATTTTGACAGGGAAGACAGATACAAAGTCGCATCATGGCTCCTTCGCGATGCCGGTTTTTACTCTGTGGGCGTATCGGACACAAATGGACATGCCGTATTAAGCAGCGGAGAAAAAAATAATATATCGGACAGAAAATACTTCAAGGATAATATGGCAGGCAAAAACGCCATAGAGAGAGTGGACGGAACGCTTGCCGACAGAGGCGGCATCTTTGTCATCTCTGTTCCAATAGTCAAAAATACAGCAATAGTGGGGGCGCTTTTCGGAGTCTATGACGAAAAGAAGTTCTCCTCCTTGCTCATACAGCAGGCTTATAAGACAAGTGGCTACTCTTTTATATGCTCAGGAACGGGAGAGATCATTGTCTCTACACGTCACAGAAGTTCCATCTGGGGCAAGAAAGAGGGAAACAATGCCGACAAAAACAACTTTATTAAACTTCTAAGCTACGTTCCCGGCAATAAAAATGCCGTACAAACTCTAAGGGGCGATTTTGCGCAAAAACGTGACGGAGTACTCCGCTACAAGCTTGATGACGGAGTGGACAGGACGGCGTTCTACCACTCTCTCGGAATAAACGACTGGTATATATTCTCCGTTGTTACCAACAATGTCATAGAGGCGAACATCGCGGAAGACCTAGCTCAGTCTCGTCACATATATGCAATTATAATTATAACTGCGGCGCTGCTCATGCTTATGGTAGTTTTAATAGAAAAAAAGAGCATGAACCAGATTATCGAGGACAGAGAAAGAATAAAAGTCAGCGAAGAAGAGTATCGAATAGCCTCGGAACACAGCGGAAAGTCGATGCTGCGCTATGACATCAAGGAAAACAGACTTATAACCACACCAAAACTTATAGAGCGGTACGGACTGGCTCCGGTATATGAAAATTTTCCCTACTCAATGTTTGACAACGGCTCTATTGCCCCCGAGTCTCTCGACGCGGTAAAAAAATTCTACAACGACATTATAGGCGGCAAACAGCACGGCTGCCTTGACGAAATCTCCCTTTTCTTCCCCCAAATAGGCTCTTTCAGGTGGTACACACACGAATTTACTACCATATTCGATGAAAGCGGAAAGCCTGCTCACGCAATAATTACATTTTCAGACATTACTGAGAAAGTGGAGAAGGAAAGAACTTACAAACAGTGGAGAGAGTATATAGACACTATTGGCAGCAATAAGGCCGCTTTCTTCTGCCACGACCTGACAAATGACGTAGTTCTCGAAGAGGATGACTGGTGGGGAGAGTACAACGTATTTTCATTTGATGGGCATAAGAATTTTAACGAAAGAACAAAAGAGTTTGCGGAAAGATATGTTCACCCTGATGACAGGGTACAATACGTTAATTTTTTAAATAAAGAGAGACTAATATCAGAGTTTCACCACGGAACAACAAACGGCTTTACAGATTTTCGCGCCGATTACGGAGGAAGGCGCTATAAGTGGCTTAGAATCTCCTGCCAACTGATAGAGGACACTGCAAAATCCGCAATAAGGGCATCACTCTTCTTTCAGGACATTGACGAACAGAAACGCAGAGAGCTGGAGATCATAGAAAGAGCTCAGCTCGACCCTCTGACAAAAGTTCTTAACAGAGAAGCCTTTGTTAAAAAAATAGAAGCCCTGATAGCAAGGAGCTCCGATATAACACGCCATGCCCTTATTATGATAGACCTTGATAAATTTAAAGCGGTTAACGACACTCTGGGTCATGCGGCGGGGGATGAAGTTCTCACAGAACTCACTAACAGGCTCAAATCAATGATGAGAGCGGACGATCTTGTCGGCAGAATAGGCGGAGACGAATTTATAGTCTGTCTGAAGGACATACCGTACGTTGCAGTAATAGAAAAGAGGGCGAAGCAGATATGCGAGATTCTGCACAAAAAAGTTGACAGCAGGATATTCATATCGGCAAGCCTGGGTATATCTTTATATCCGAAAGACGGCAAGACGGCATCCGAGCTTTACGAGAAGGCGGACATAGCTCTCTACTACACAAAGGCGGCGGGAAAAGACAGCTACACCTTCTATGAAGATGGCATGAGCCTTGAACACACACAGCCTCAGACCAAAAACCTGCCTGTGCCGGCAGAGAAAATTCACTCACAGAGGAAAAAAATATTAATTGCCGACGATTCGAGCATAGACCGCATGATAATATCTCACATTTTCGAAAAAGAGATGGACATCATAGAAGCGTCTGACGCCACGGACGCACTGCGCAGAATGAGGATTCACGGCGCGTCTCTTTCCCTCGTCATTCTAGACTATATAATGCCCGATATGAGCGCTTTCGAAGTGCTTGATGTAATAAACGGAGATCCCGAGTTTTCTCAGGTACCTGTAATAATTGTCAGCGCAGACAGCAAGCAGGAAAACATTATGAGCGCCATAGAGCACGGAGCCGCCGACTTCCTGACAAAACCGCTTGACGCCAAGCTCATTACTCTCAAAGTCAACAGTGCTATTATGAAGAGAGAAAACGACGAGCTCCGCATCCAGAACAGCTATCTGCAGCTTCAGAGCAGAGAGGAACAAAGATACAGAAAAGTCCTAGAGAGCACGGAAACTATCGTAATTGAATACGATTTAGGAACATCTACCACAATATACGACCCAATGATATCAAAAATTCTTTCCGGCACATACGACGAAAGAATTATATGGGATATTTTCAAATCCAATTCCGTGGCAGCGGAAAAAGATATCAAAGCTATGGAAGATATGGCCGAAAGCCTTGCCAAAAGCGATTCATCCGATACAAGCGAAATGAACGTAAAGCTCAGAACTATATCGGGAATAATGAAGTGGTTCCGCTGCCGCATAGTAAAAGTTACATCCGAGAGTGCATCGCCGAAAATGATCATAACTCTTAATGACATTAATAAAGAGGTCATTGCGAATGAGCGTCTGCGCTACCTGGCCGAATTTGACACTCTGACGGGGCTGCACAATAAAAATTATTTCGGGGCAAAGGTCAGAGAGCTTGTGACCTACGAACCGCCTAACTCTTATGCCATAATCGCTCTCGACGTCGACAGATTTAAGATGGTAAACGACCTTTTCGGCCATGAGGAGGGGGACAATCTGCTTGTGCACATCGCAAACGGCATGATGTCCTTCAAAGATAAAACAGCCCAGAACGATATGGAGATATGCAGAATCTCGGCGGACAATTTTGCAATGTGCCTGCGCTATACACCTGAGATAGTAGATGACATAATAAAATATGCGAAGTCGGATATAGGAAGATATTCGATAAACTGCGAAATAAGTGCAAGTATCGGAATATACATAATAGACGATCCCATGCTGCCGATCGACATAATGCTGGACAGAGCGCGTCTGGCTAAAAGAATGATAAAGGGCAGCTACATCCGGAAATACGCTTACTATGACGAAAAACTCAGAGATTCACTGCTGGCGGAACAGGAAATAGTAAGCACTATGGAATCCGCCCTCAAAAACGGGGAATTTGAGATATACATGCAGCCTCAGTTTGACAGAAGCACAAACAAGCTTATAGGAGCAGAAGCATTGGCGAGGTGGCAAAGCCCGGCAAAGGGACTGATTCAGCCTGCAAGCTTTATACCTATATTCGAAAGAACAGGCTTTATTACAAGCCTTGACAAATATGTATGGGAGCACACATGCGCAATGATAAGAAAATGGCTTGACAATGGCATTAAGACAGTCCCAATAGCCGTAAATATTTCACGCACCGATATATACGACCCCAATTTGTGCAGTGATATCATGAGCTACATCAAAAAATACAATCTGACCGCAGATTTCATAAAGCTTGAAATAACGGAGAGCGCATATAATGATAACCCGCAGCAGATTATCGAAGTTGTGAAAAACCTTCAAGCCAAAGGCTTTAAAGTTGAGATGGACGACTTCGGGACGGGATATTCCTCGCTGAACATGCTGAAGGACATACCTGTGGACGTATTAAAGCTGGATATGGATTTTCTCGCTATAAGAGACGAAGAGAGCGGCCCGTTTATACTGCACTCCGTAATCAAAATGGCAAAGGGACTCGGCATGGACGTAATAGCGGAGGGAGTCGAAACACGCGAACAGGCGGACTTCATGTTAAAAGTCGACTGCAAGTACCAGCAGGGATACTTCTACTCAAAGCCTCTGCCAATTGAAGAATTTGAGAAAAAATATTTAAACGGATGTGACACGCAAACGGTTTAATTTTCCCCGCTTTGATTGTCGTGCCTAAGTGTATAATATAGAGATAAAATTACAGGCACGGAGAGGAGCTGCATAAAATGAAAAATACAAGATCCTCGGGCTTTTCTTTGGCGGAACTTTTCACCGTTATGGCCATCATTGCCGTGCTATCTGGGCTGGTCTATGCGGCTTTAGGGCCTACCGACGATAAAATGCAGGCGGTTCAAATTATAGAAGATATGAGAACGGCAAAGACAGCTCTCATGAGCTACTATACAAAGAACGGCAAGTGGCCGGACAGCGGCGCAAACAACAAAAAAGCGGATGAGATTCTGGGAGCTTTTCTTGATAAAAAGCTCGGCGATAATGTGCTCATTTCGGTTACGAAAAGTACTCAAGGCAAGAATGATGGAATCGTAAAAGCAGACTCTGTCTTTGTAAAATATGATTTAAAAAATTGCTCTGCAAAAGTTAAAGACAAACTCGCGGAAGACGCGGGAAAAAATGACTTATGGAACTCTACGTTTTATGGCTCGGGATCAGGCTATGACAGCAAATATTACCTCGGCAGCGGCAAAACGGGGGAAAATACAGCTCACATGGCTGTGCATTGGATAAAGTAGGACACCGCAATGAAAAAACACAGAGGCGCAGCTCTTCTCGCAGTGGTTCTCATAACTTTCATTCTTCTTGCGATACTCAGCTCTGTCGCTTTCTCCATCGCGGCTCAGACAAAAAAAACAGAAGTTTGGCAGATGGCTCATAAGCAAAATCAAATGGCTTTTCTTGCACGTTCCGCTGTAATAGCCGTTTCGGAGGCAGTCACTGCGGACGGATCCATGGCGGAGACAAGCGGCGACAGTACCTCCATCAAACTAAAAGACGGCAGCGATACAATTGCCGATCTGACACTTGTCATAAGCAGCGACACACCTTCGACTGCCCAAATATCCGCCACAGCAGAGGCAGACGGCAAAAAAATCACAATCATCGGCAAGTACAGTAAGACCACACACACTATAACAGGATGGGACAGAAGAGATGAATAAGAGAAGAGGAATGTCCCTGCCAGAAATCCTGATAGCCGTGCTGGTATTCGCATTCGGCATATTCGCCGTCTCGACATCTCTCATGTACAGCCTAAAGACAATAATAGGCTCAAGAGCGGCAATAAAGTCTGATATGTATACTGTTAACACGGCTGAAAGATACCTGCTTGAAAGGCTGATATCACCCGACATCTCCCCGTCCGACCTGACTATAGAAGGCGGAACCATAACATCACAGGCTACTGCAACAGTTAAACTCTGCGGCAAAGATATAAAATACAAAATTTTCAAACTCGATATGAACGAAAAGCCCTCCCCTATATTCATATTCCGGAGGGAGAAATGAGAATGGCAAAAAATAACAGAAATGCATTCACACTTGTAGAAGTTTTGATATCGGTAATGATTATGGTCATCATTATCGGAGCTGTCGCTATGACGTCAAAGACAGCGATAACACTCTTTGAAAAAGCCGAAGCAAACGCACTTGTCACAAACGGACTGAGATTTACTGTCGTCTCCTTTAGCAGGGAGATATCCCCTCTGCTGGACAAGGCTGAGACAATAAAAATACTTGAAGATGCCGCAAAGATACCCTCATCTTTGCCATCCTCACAGGACCACTATCTATATCTTGAAAACGGCTCTGTCATACATTGGAGCGGCAAAGGCAAAAACGCCCTTGCGGGCTCCGAATGTATAGTCTCGCTCGACTTCACCCTGCCCGAAAAGACCGAGAAAAAAGCCGCGAACTACATGCTGAGCATAGACATAGGGGCAAGACATCCAAAATACGACACAGCCAAAGCAGATGTCTCCATCTCCAAAGCTCTCTTCAACTATACAAAGATTGCAAAAAGCGGAGACAAAACAGTGGATTCAAACTACACCGGCAAAGCCATACACTTTACGACATCGGAGACGATAGTAACAACCTTTAACCTGCACATCACAAACAGCGCAAACGTAATTCTTGACAAAGGCGATGTGAACG
>CAZNYN010000029.1:0-23305 GCA_964577295.1 uncultured Synergistaceae bacterium
CCAAGTGCTTTTTCGGCAAATGTTTTGCCCATTTATCCCACCATCGCTTTCTTTAATTTAGTGAACCGCTGATTATATGCACCATCCGCATCATAGGCAGCCACAGTCTGTGGCTCCAACGTATTGATATACGCCTGATGTAACTACTAGCCGATTCGCACAAATCGCAAGAGCGGCGATTTGGCTCTCTGGCCATCCGCCCCCGACTGTGACTGCCTATTTAGCGGCTAGCACATCTAATCAGCGGACGGTACGTTGGTGATGTTCTGGAATAATTGATTTAATCAGTGTTTCCTTAATGTAATAAATATAACGGCGAAAGCGAAAAAATTGCTTCCGCCGCTTTGCTTCGCTACTTCGCCGCCGCTTTCGCCTTTACGTAGTTCATAAGGCCGCCGGCTTTCATGATGTCGTTTTCGAGGTCGCTTACCGCGTCTCCGTGGAATTTGTTTCCGTTTGTGACATCATGGATTGTGCCTGTTGAAAGTTCGACTTCGAGCATGTCTCCGTCTTTGATTTTGCCTTCTTTAATAGCTTCGGATATGCCCTTTACGAAGAGGACGGGGTATCCGTTGTTTATCGCGTTGCGATAGTATATGCGCGAGCATGTCTCCGCAAGCACGACGGGGACTCCCGCGTACTCGAGGCAGTAGACGGCGTGCTCACGGCTTGAGCCGCAGCCGAAGTTTTTCCCCGCGACTACAAAGTCTCCGGGCTTTACTTCTTTGGCAAAGTTTTCTTTGCCGGGATAGTACTCAAATGCGTACTGGGGCATGTTTTTAGGATCTGTTTCCGCAAGATATTTGTTGTGGTAGATGAGGTCGGTATCGACGTCGTCACTGAACACCCACGCTCTGCCCTTGAGAATTTCGCTCATGTCAATATTCCTCCCCTAACCCAGGATATCTCTGGGGTCTGTGATGACACCCTTGACCGCTGTCGCCATAGCCGACATCGGGCTCATAAGGTATGTGTGGCTTCCCTTGCCGACCTTGCCGATAAAGTTGCGGTTTGTCGTGGAGCATCCTACGTCTCCCGCAGGCATAGCTCCGTAGTGTTCCGCCGTGCAAAGTGAGCATGTCGGGTTTGTGCATACGATTCCCGCTTCGAGGAAGGCCTGCATGATGCCGCTCTTGACGAGTGCGAGCTGAACTTCTCTCGTGCTCGGCGTGATTATCGCGCGGACTTTGTCGCTGACTTTGCCGCCGCCGGCTTTGAGAACTTCGTAAGCAGCTTCGAAGTCTTCAAAACGGCCGTTGGAGCATGAGCCGATGTGAATCTGGTCTACATATGTACCTGCGACTTCGCGGACGGGCTTCACGTTGTCGGGAGCGTCGGGGCATGATGCAAGGGGTTCGAGGTTTGTCACGTCATACTTGAGAACCTTGCAGTATTCGGCGTCGTCGTCGGCTTTGAGTTCTTTTGCGAGAACTTCGACTTCGGGGCCTGCACGCTCGACAAGCCACTTAAGCACTTCGCCGCTCGGCATGATAAGAGGAACTTTGCCGCTCATCTCCGTTACCATCGAGCAGAGTGTGATGCGGTCGGCGAGTGATGCGTTGTCTATCGTCTCTCCGACGAACTCTACTGCGAGGAAGTCCATGCCGCCCGCACCGAGGTCGCCTACGAGGCGTGTGAGGAAGTCTCTCATGGAGACACCCTTCTGGAATTTGCCTGTTACTTCTATCTTCATTGTTTCGGGAACGCGGAACCAGTTGACTCCGGCTATGTATGACGCGGCGATGTCGGAGTTGCCGACACCTGTGGCAAATGCGCCTACGGAGCCCAAGAGGTTCATGTGGCTGTCTGTTCCGAGTACGACGTCGCCAGGCTTTATCATGCCTGCTTCGAGCATTACGTGCTGGCCGATTCCGTGGTTGACGTCAAATACGCGCTTGATTCCCTGCTTTTTGCAGAACTCGCGGATAATCTTCTGGTTTGTGGCAACCTTCTCCGAGTGAGCCGGAGCCTGAAGGTCGAAGGTGAAGGCTATCTTTTCGGGATCCCAAACCTTAGCGTCCGCTCCGACTTCCTTTTCAAACTGGAGCACGCAGTTCGCTCCTCCGAAGTCACGCGCCGTTGCCCAGTCGATGTTGCACCAGACACGGTCTCCGACCTTTACGG
Organism: uncultured Synergistaceae bacterium; assembly: GCA_964577295.1. GTDB lineage: Bacteria > Synergistota > Synergistia > Synergistales > Synergistaceae > CAZNYN01. Next base: position 2,125 of record CAZNYN010000029.1, read on the forward strand.
GATGGCCGGAAGATTTTTCCATAATCTTTACTATTGATGTCTTGCCCATGTCGCAAATCCCTCCGTTTTATATTGGTAGGAAACTTATTTCATTCCGAGGAAAGACTTCACGCTCTCAAAGTTCATGAAGTCGGCTTTGTTGACCATTACGCCTTCGGGGCTGCGGAGTGTTCCGTCGCCTTCGTGAGCGTGGTTGGCTATTATGTGTCCTATCGCATCGGGGCATCCGTTGCGAAGTGCTATTACCGTACCTGAGAACGGGTGGCGGAGATTCTTGCCCATTACGGACTTAACTGTCTCGCCGGCGCTGTTCTTTTCATATTCGACGAGCTTGCCCACATCGTGAAGCAGTGCTCCCGCTACGAGAAGGTCGTTGTCTAAGGTGAACTTCGCGTCCTTTGCGGGGTAGATGGCGTTGAACTCGTCCATTGCCGCTTTGGCTATGCGGGTAACTCCCTTAACGTGGTCAAGGTATGTGAAGGGGCAGTTGGGAATGAGAAGCGTAAAGGGAATTTTGTCCATGTCATCGGGCTCCCAGCCGCCTGTTTTAAGCGCGTCTTCGTAGGATGCGACAACTTTAGCCTGAAGTTCCTTGTCTTTGATCCATTCGATTTCGGGGAACAGCTCTCTGATTCTCTTCTCCATTTTAAATTCCTCCTATGTGCTCTGTAATGGTGTTGTTTAATGTTCTATATTTCGATATTTCAGTAATGCCGTCTGCGGTCTGACCACCGTCAGTGTTTTGCCGCCGCGATTCCTCTGTGAAGAGTCCTGTAAATTCTGTCGATATGCTGTGCCGCCATATCGCGCGCCTTCTCCACATCGTGGTCCAAAATCGCGTCGTACATCATCTTATGTTCCTGCAAAAAAGCGTCCTTATCGTCCAAAAGATTGTAAATTCTGTCGTGAGTGGCCATTATCAGGTCGAAATTCATGCGCGTCAGATTTACAAATACAAAGTTGTGCGTGGCTTCCGCCAATATAAGGTGAAAATCGAAGTCCGACTGAGCTCTGCCGTTTATATCGTCAAGGCGTTTTTCCGTCGCCGTTATGGTTCTCAGCATCCTTGTAAGGTCGGACGGAGTTGCTCTCATAGCGCTTTCTGCGGCTATTGCCGGGTCGAGTATGCGGCGCGCCTCCATGAGCTCCAGTATTGCCGAATCCTCAAGGCGTATTGTCTCTCTGTCCTCCGAAATAGTTCTGGGGTGACGGACAAAGCGTCCCTTTCCCGGGATTGATTCTATAAGACCGAGCAGCTCCATCACTCTGAAAGCCTCTCTTAAAGAGCTGCGGCTTACTCCGAAGTCATCCATAAGCTGGCGTTCCGAGGGAAGAGGATCACCGGGCAGAATATCGCCGTTCGCAATGGAAGCTTTGAGCTTCTCTACTACCTTTTCGTAGATGCGGGTTCCCCGTGATACAACCTGTGTTTCAAGCATGTGAAAAAACCCCTTTCATGGACCACCCAGTACACCTTATACAACCTTTACAATAAATTTGCAAGAGCAATTGAAGTTCCGAATAGTTAGACTATTTATTTGTGAACAAAGTTTAATGGTATGGACCACCCAGCCGCACTACCAGTCTGAATTTAGCCTGGTACGAACCAAAACAGCTTTTATGAAAACTTTGACGGCGCAAAAGGCTGTTTTTAATATATCGAATATTTAATCATTATAAATAGAATAATTGACTGAGATCGGAGGGGCGAAAATTGCGAAGGAAGTTTTTATAATCAGCGAAAGTCAATCTCTTTATACTCTATTTATGTATTTTTGAGAGGTACAAAGAGGCGCTTGTGTGCGAAAAATGCAAAAAAGCGCGTCCCTGATATGGGCGAACGCGCTTTTTCTTCCGCTTTTGCCGCTCGGCAAAAGGCTGTTATTCTATTTTCGGGATTTACTGCGGCCCTCCGCTCGGAGGCGAATTTATTTTTCTTATATAGTTTGGCGAAGCGCCAAGGATGTTTTTGTCTTTGAGAAGCAATGATATTATTTCCTCCGTCTTCAGCTTTGAACGCATAAATGCGGTGCCGTTCTCACTGTCGGAGTAAATAGGCGAGGTGTAATATATGTCTGCGCTGACGCTTTTAGCTATATCCGAGCAGAGAGATGCAAAGAGCTTGTTTCTCTCGGGGGAGCTTCTCATCTCTTTGGAAACTTTGACAGTGACAAGGGCCTCCCCTTCCACATAGTCGGAGACCGAAGCCTTTGCGCAGCTTTGGGAGATATTCGGAGCCAAGAGCATTCCGCCCAGTGTGAGCAGTGCGGCTGCAAAGAGCAGCCTGCCTCTTTTTTTCATTTTTTTCGCCTCTTTTCATTTTTTTAAACTCTTTTTTATGGCAAAAAAGTCTCTCTCTAACGTATAATAAATAGTTAAGCAGCATAATAATTTTAGGCGGAGGGGTTGTCACATGGCAAGACCGAAAGTACTTAAATGCGTGCTCTGCGGAAAGGAATTTGAACCGTCAAAGGATAGGTATGTCTGCGATGTCTGCGGGCTTGACGGCACTTTGGATGTCATATACGAGACTGATGAGGTGAAGAAAAGCCTGACAAAAGAGTCTCTGGCATCGGATAAAGATATGACTCTCTGGCGCTACCGTGCAATGCTTCCCGTCGAGGATGAGAAGAACATTCCCCCTCTCGCAGTCGGCTGGACACCTCTTTACAAAAACAGATTATTGGCCGAAGAGTACGGAGTAAAGGAATTTTACATAAAGGACGACGGACGAAACCCCACTGCTTCGCTGAAGGACAGAGCAAGTGCGGTAGGAGTCGCCAAGGCTCTCGACTTCGGTGCTCAGACAGTGGCATGTGCCTCTACGGGCAATGCCGCAAGTTCCCTTTCGGGCTTCGCCGCAGTCATGGGGCTGAAAAGCTATATATTCGTCCCCGAAAAAGCTCCCGCGGCGAAGGTCACACAGCTTCTTGTCTACGGAGCGAATGTCGTTCTCGTGCAGGGAGACTATGCGGACGCATTTAATCTGGCAACTGCCGCAATAGAAAAATTTGGATGGTACAACAGAAACTGCGCGATAAATCCATACCTTCTCGAAGGCAAAAAAACCTGCGCCATGGAAATAGCGGAGCAGCTTAACTGGGACATTCCCGACAGAGTATTTATCTCTGTGGGAGACGGCTGCTGCATAGGAGGCCTTTACAAAGGCTTCCGCGACCTCATGGATATAGGCCTTACGGACAGAATCCCCAAAATAACGGGAGTTCAGGCGGAAGGCTCAAAGCCGATATATGACGCGATAATGAGCGGTGCGCCGCGTGTAACATTCGCTCCTGCTGAGACAATAGCGGACAGCATATCAGTCGGAGCTCCGCGCAACTGGGCAAAGGCTCTGCGCGCCGTAAGAGCATCGGGAGGCACTGCAGTGACAGTCACGGACGAGGAAATCCTCTCGGCTATACCGGAGCTGGCAAGAAAGAGCGGAGTATTCGGAGAACCTGCGGGAGTGACAGCTTTTGCCGGATTTAAGAAAATGGCGGAAGCCGGCCTTCTGGACAAAGGCGAAAGGGTCGCGGCAGTGGTCACAGGCAACGGCTTAAAAGATATAGAAAGCGCGAAGAAAGCTGTGGGCAAAGCACTGACATGCCCGCCCGACGTTGAAATTTTGGCAAAGATGATAAATCTATAGAGCCGGGAGGAAGATATTATGATAGACCTGACAATGCACGAAGATAAGCTGAAAAATGCGGTGGAGCTGGCAAAGAAGCGCAATGTCCTCATTCCTACTTTCAAACAGATGAAGGACCCGGAGAAATACACTCCTGCCAATATAAAAGAAAAACTTAAAAAGACGGGGCTTTGGGACGTTGACCCGGCGAACCTCTTCCGCATTACGTGGAAGAACGAGCCTCAGAAAAACGGCGGACTCTACGGCAAAGTAAACACTCTGGAATTTCCGAAAGAACTTACGGGAGTGCGCGCGCGCATCATAGCACTCTGCGGGAAGTGGTTCCCAACGGGAGCTCACAAGGTCGGAGCGAGCTTCGGCTGCCTTGTTCCGCGCCTCGTCACGGGACAGTTTGACCCGACCTGCCAAAAGGCCGTATGGCCCTCCACAGGCAACTACTGCCGCGGCGGAGCTTACAACGCGCAGCTTTTGGGCTGCGAGTCCATAGCGATACTTCCCGAAGGCATGAGCAAAGAACGCTTTGAATGGCTTCGCACCGTTGCCGGCGAAATCATAGCAACACCGGGAACGGAGAGCAACGTCAAAGAAATTTACGACGAAGTTGCGCACATCAGAGCCACACGTCCCGAAGCGGTAATATTCAACCAGTTTGACGAAATGGGCAACCACCTCTGGCACTACACAGTGACGGGCAGCGCCATGGAAGAAGCAGTCAAAGCTGCGATGGGCCCCAAAGACAGATTCGCGGGAGCGGTTGTCACATCCGGCTCTGCAGGGACAACAGGCTGCGGAGACTACCTCAAAGAAGTATTCCCCTATTCCAAGCTCGGAGTCGGAGAAGCTCTCCAGTGCCCGACACTATACTTAAACGGCTTCGGCGACCACCGCATCGAAGGCATAGGCGACAAACACATACCGTGGGTTCACAATGTTAAAAACACAGACCTTGTATTCGCAATAGACGACAACATCTGCATGGCCATGATACGCCTCTGCAACGAACCCGAAGGCATAGCCTACCTGCGCGGCCTCGGAATATCCGAAGATATCATCTCGCAGCTCGGACTCATGGGGATATCGGGAGCGGCAAATGTGGCAATGGCAATAAAAATGGCGAAATACTACGAACTTACGGAAAACGACATCATAGTCACAGTGCTCACAGACTCCATGGAAATGTACGGCTCGCGCATCATCGAAATGAGAGAGCAGCTCGGAGCCTACACACCTCTGCGCGCCGCCGTCGACCATGAAAGATACGTGCTCGGCATGGGCATTGACGGAATGGAAGAGCTCTCCTACTACGACCGCAAGCGCATACACAACCTGAAATACTACACATGGGTGGAACAGCAGGGCAAGACAAGCGAAGAGCTCAACGCACAGTGGTACGACCCCGACTACTGGAAAAATATCCACAATATGGCAGACAAAATAGACGAAAAGATTGACGAGTTCAACGCAAGAACAGGACTCGCATAGCTTTAAACAATTTAGGAGGATTATTATATGCATGTAATTGACCTTGGACACCCGATAACAGACCAGATGATGGTATTTCCCGGAGACCTCACACCCAGCGTCAAAAACGGCGCCACAATGGAAGACAACGGCTGGAGAACAAAGCTCATCTCAATGAGCTCTCACGCCGGAACACACATGGACGCGCCCGCCCACATGGTAGCGGACGGATGCTGCATGGACGAACTGCCGAATGAGACCTTCTTCGGCTTCGGACTTGTCATAGACGTGCGCCACTGCGCGGGACACCGCATCGAGCTTTCCGACATCAAAGCCTCGGTAAAAGACGTCAACTACGCCGACTTCCTCCTCTTCCGCACAGACTGGTCCGAAAAGTGGAACACGGAAAGCTACAAAGAAGGCTTCCCCACACTCTCAGCAGAAGCGGCAAGATGGGTAACAAAGCAGGACTTAAAAGGCGTGGGCTTTGACGCGATATCGGTTGATCCCGTAGATTCTGCGACATGCGAGATACACAAAATCCTCCTCGGAGCAAAGCTCGTAATCATAGAAAACCTGCGCAATCTGGACAAAGTCGGAACAAAGCCATTCTGCATGGCGGCACTGCCAATATCCCTGACAAAACAGGACGGCGGCCCCGCAAGAGTAATGGCGGTAATGGAATAAAAAACTGTACATAAAAAGCGGCCGATGCCTCTTGCTGCACCGGCCGCAGCTGCCAATCCCCGATACTTCCTGCCGGATTGCGGTATACCCATCATCTTCAGATATCTCACAAAATAGATCTTCAGAAATAAATTCATAGGCGCTTGTTAAATACAAAAAAACAGGGGGTGTGTGAAAGTGGCTTATGACGTTCGTTTTATTTCACAGCAAGATGTTGAGAATCTCGGAATATCAATGAAAGAAGTAATCGATGCGGTAGAAACAGGCTGGAGAAACACAGGAGAGGGGAAAGTAGAACTTCCCCCGAAAATAGGAGTTCATCCGCGGCACGACTGCTATATGCACGCCATGCCGTGCTGGGTGGGCGGAGACACAGACATGGCCGGCATCAAGTGGGTGTGCGGCTTCCCCACAAACCTTCAGAAAGACCTTCCCTACAACAACGGCGTATTCATTCTTAATTCCGTAGAGACAGGAGTAGTCGAAGCAATAATGGACTGCAACTGGATGACAACGTGGCGCACGGGAGCGGCGGCCGGAATAGGCGCAAAATACTTTGCCGACCCCAAATCCGAAGTAGTCTCGGTTATCGGACTGGGCAGAATCGGACAGATCACACTCCGCGCTTTCAAAGAAGTTCTTCCCAACATGAAAACAGTAAAAATCTTCGACCCAGTCGAGGCACAGACGGAAAGATTCATCGAAACAATGAAAGATATCGTCCCGAACGCAGAATTCTTAATAAGCAAAAGCTATAAAGACGTCTGCGAAGATGCCGACGTAATCACATCCTGCGCCCCCATAGTGGCAGAACCGGAACGCCCGGTAAAAGCTCACATGCTGAAAAAAGATGTCTTCTGCATGACAAGCGACTACTGCTCCACATTTGACGCGGAAATAGTAAACAAAGGCACATCCTTCGTCTGCGACGACAAGGGACAGTACCTTTGGACTCAGGCACAGGGAATGTACTTCCAAAACGGATACCCGACAAAAGACGAAATCCACGCCGACATGGGAGAAATAGTAACAGGCCAAAAACCCGCAGCAAAAACAGGCCACAGAACCTGCCTATTCATGGGAATAGCAGTCAACGACGTAATGACCGCAAAATTAATTATGCAAAAAACAAAAGAACAAAACGCAGGAATAATGCTGAAACTGTAATGACTTAAAACCGGAAGAGAAGTCGGGTGTGCGGGCAAACGACCGGCAAACAGTCGGCTGGCAATGGGCAAACAGTTGGCAACCGATTGAAAGAAAAAACAAGATTTAGCATTGTGTTTTAAAAAGGCTCCCTCAATGAGGGGGCTGGCTTGGCGTTCTTTTCGCCAAGACTGGAGGAGTGTTGACCTTTGTCTTGACTTTGGTCTTGACGTTGACTTCCACTGCGACTGCCACAGAGCAAAAACCAAAGTCAACACTCCTTCCGTCACGGCGCAAAAACAGCGCCGCGCCACCTCTGGGTGAAACAACCAGCCGATTCGGAGAGGAAGGCTTTAAAAACATAGCATTCTACAACATTTCACGCAATGCGAAGCGAGCTCTTCACCATGTTTCACGTGAAGCGACTGCCTTGAGGCGAAGCAAACGTCATCCGCGCAGTGCAAAGCCAAGGTTGTTCCCCCGCCTCTGCCCCTGACAACCGTTCAACAACTGCTCAACTATGGCTCAACGCCCCTGCCCTTCCGCCTTTTGAATCGTTTGCCGGCTGCTCTCTGCCGTAGCGATATTTATCGCAGTATATCCGCCGCCTGTGCTTCCGTTACTTTTATCAGGTCTTCGGGGTTGAGTTTGAAGAGCAGGCCGCGCTGGCCTGCGTTTACTGTTATGTAGTCGAAAAGTATCGCTGTCTCGTCTATGTAGACGGGGTATTTTTTCTTTGTGCCTATCGGTGAACAGCCGCCTCTGATATAGCCCGTCAGTCCGTTGACTTCTTTTAAATGGACAAGTTCCGCGCTTTTGTTGCCGCTTGCAGAGGCCAGTTTTTTGAAGTCGAGCTCGCGCCCTGCCGGGACACATACCATCATTACCCCGTTTTTGTCGCCGCGCGCGCAGAGTGTTTTAAAGGTCTGTTCTTCGGGGACGTTTGTCTTTGCCGCAGCATCCTCGGCTGAGAGGGCTTCTTCGTCTATTTCGTACTCTAAGAGTTCAAAGGGAACTTTGGACGCTTCCATAATTCTTACCGCATTTGTCTTTTTTGCAGATGCCATTTTTTGTACCTCCGAGATGAATATATGGTAAAGTATACTCTATAGTTTCAACAACGGAAGAGGGTTTTTTATGAAGGGTTATTTCGACGGAGCATCTCGCGGCAACCCCGGAACGGCGGGCGCAGGAGCTCTTCTTATGAATGACGGAGGAGAGGTCGTCTGGGAGACGGCGCGTTTTTTGGGTACTAAGACAAATAATGAGGCTGAGTATACGGCGCTTCTGCTTCTGCTGAAAGCGGCTAAGGAGCGCGATGTCAAAACGCTCAATATATACGGAGACAGTAAGCTGGTGGTGAGTCAGGTGTCAAAGCAGTGGAAGATTAATCTCCCGCATCTGCGTGCTCTGGCTCAGGAAGCATGGGCTTTGATGGAGGGGATGTCTGTGACTCTCGAGTGGATTCCGCGTGAGAAGAATAAGCTCGCGGACGCTCTTTCAAATCAAGGAATAGACGGGGCGAAGTGATGAGCTGCGATGTGAGTTCCGCAGAATCAAAGCGTCCGTCAAAAGGTATGATAATTTTGGCATATCTTTTGGTCTATATTGTCTGGGGCTCTACGTACCTTGCAATAAAATTTTCTATAGAGACGATACCGCCGCTCCTTTCGGGAGCAATAAGGTTTATTTCGGCCGGTGCTCTGCTTCTTGCCGTAAGAATGGTTCAGACGGGGTTTAGGACTACAGCCGAAGGCTGGAAGCACGCTTTTGTCGCGGGGCTTCTGCCTTTCGCGGTCACTTACGGAATTATTACAACTGCGGAGACTGTTGTTCCTTCATCCATAACGGCTCTGCTTGTCTCTATAGAGCCGCTCTGGTTCTGTATCATCGGGTGGCTGGTGTTTAAGGGCAAGAGGCCCGCAAAACACCATTATATTGGCATCGGAGTGGGATTTATAGGGGTTCTGGCTCTTGTCGCAGGCGACCCGAACGCGGATTTTTCTCTGAAGTCCGAGTATACTTTCTGGATTGTGATGATAATTATATGCAGTTTTTCGTGGGTGTTCGGAGCTTTTATATCAAAGAATCCGAAGATTCACAAGGATGCCTTTATGTCCTCGGGAATGCAGATGCTCTGCGGAGGTTCTGTTATGCTGGTCTCTCAGTACGGGGTCTCGTTCTTTACCGGGAGTTATCCTCACATAGGCTCTTTTTCGGTGGTATCGGCCTTGTCTTTGCTTTATCTCATAATATTCGGCTCGCTGGTCGGCTATACGTCTTTTCTCTGGCTGATGAGGGTCGAGCCCGCCAACAGGGTCTCCACTCACGCTTTCGTCAATCCCGTGGTGGCTGTCTTTCTGGGCTGGCTCATAGGAGGCGAGGAGCTGCAGAGCAGTATGTTTGCTGCCGGAGCTCTCATAATAATTTCCGTCGTTCTTATGATATGGGAGCCTAAGAAGAGCGAAATTTAAGCGATAATTTTTTTGAAGTAATATATTATCCGCACCGCGGCTCTCGCCATGGTGCGGATGTTTTTTCGGTTTTAGCGCTTTGTCTTAAATTTCTTTTTCTGTTATGTCTTTGAGGATGTGTTCTATGTCCAGAAGGGATATTATGCCTTCTTCCTCTTTTATTACCGCATCCACATATTTGTCAAAGGAACCTGTTTCCGCCTCTTCGCCGCGTTTTATGACATTTTCGGATATCGAGATAACTTTTATGACGTCGTTTACGGGAACTCCGATAACGCAGCCGGATATTTTCATCACTGCCAGGCATTTGTACTCTATGTTGCTTTTTTGTCCCGTGAAGAGTTCCATAATGTCGACTATGGGTATAATTTCGCCTCTGAGGCTTGATATGCCCGAGATGCAGTTCGGAACTCGCGGAATTTTTATTATGGGCATTATTTTGGCCGTCTCGATGATGTATTTGAGGGGAACGGCGCATAGGGATTCTCCCAAGGAGAATAGCAGAGCTTTGTTTTTATGGCTCTCAGCCTGCAACGGAACGCACCTCCCTGCTTATTGAAAGTATTACATCCGCATCTATTACAAGGCTCATGCTTCCGTCTCCCAGTGTTGTGCAGCCCGATATTCCTATCTGCTCGATTTTCAGTCTGTGGAGAAGTTCTGGAAGCGGTTTGATTACGGTGCTGTACTGCCCCATGAGTTTGTCCGCATATATGGCGACTGCGCTTGTTTCTCCTTCGACAACGGCTATGATGCCTCGTTCAAATGCTTTGCTGCTTTTCGGAAGGCCGTAGAGAAGGTCGAGCCTCACAAGAGGTATGGCAAATCCGTCAAATAGGAGCTTTTCTGTGCCGTCGGGAGAGGTTATCAGTTCTTTCTCGTCAGGGACGACGATTCTGTATACATCGGGAGAGGGCAGCATGAAGGTTGTCCCCGATGCCTCGAGCCCTATGCAGTCCATTATGGCGAGAGTCTGGGGGATGTGTATGAAGAAGTTTGAGCCCCGTCCTTCTTCGCTGTCCAGAGTTACAGTGCCGCGCATTTTTTCGACGGCTGCCCTGACAGCGTCGAGCCCCACTCCGCGTCCCGAGCATTCGTCAACTTTGTCGCTGGTGGTTACCCCGGGCATCATGATCAGCGAGAGGATGTCGCTTTGCGTGTATGTCTCTTTGACGGCTATGCCTTTTTTGCGTGCGGCTTCTATGGCTTTTTCCGCAGATATTCCTCTTCCGTCGTCGGATACTGTTATCACAATGCCGCTGCCGGTGTTTTTTGCGGAGAGGGTGACTTTGCCGCAGGGATCTTTTCCCGCCGCTGTGCGCTCCTCTCTGCTCTCTATTCCGTGAGTTACGGCATTTCTGACGATGTGAGCCAATGTGTCGCTTATGGTGTCTATGATGCTTTTGTCTACTTCGGTTTCTGTTCCGTATGATTCAAAGGCCACTTCTTTATTTAGTTTTTTGGCTGTATCGTGTACTACTTTGTGCATTTTCTGAAAAAAATTTGAGAGGGGCACCATTCTTATGGACATGATTACGCCCCTAAGCTCGTCCGTCAGTTTTTTAAGGCGCGCTTCGGCGGCACGCGCCTGTTCCGTTACATCGGGACATGCGCAGAGTGTGCTTTCCGCGATGGCTTCGGCTATTACAAGTTCGCTTGTGAGGTTCTGAAGCCTGTCGAGCTTTGAAAGGTGTACATTTATGATATTTTCGCTGCTCTTTGCCGATTTTTTCTCGTTCTGTGCCGTCTGCGCAGCCGGAGGCGGCGTGCTTTGGCTCGTTTCCTTCTCTTCGGTGCGCTCTGTTTCTTCTGGCGGTCTGACTTCTTCCGTCCTGTCGATATAGAGGAGGTCGGAGAGTTTTTCCTTTACGGCAGGCAGATAGGAAGCCGGGAATGTCACTACAAAGCCTTTTTTCCTTATCAGAGAACATGCCTCTGTGTCGTTTTCCAGATCTGACGGCTCGGACACAAGCTCTTTGCACACTGTCTGAAGCTGTGTAACGATTATATAGGCGCGCACATTTTCCATGATGCAGGACGGATCCAGATATATGCGGACGGAGGATGTGGGCGCGCATTTGTCCGATATGTATTTTTTTATTCTCCCTGTAAGAGAGTCAAACTTTTCGCTCGGGGCGGCATCCGCTTCTTTTTCAAGGTCGGAGCGAAATTCTTCCACAAGGGAGAAGAGCAGGTCGAAGAGTTCGCTCTCTCTGCCGTCCTGCACGGAGTTGTTGTCCCTGATTTTAGAGAAGAGATCCTCCGCCTTGTGAGCAAGCTTTGAGATTGTGTTGTACCCCATTGTCGCAGCTGTGCCCTTTATTGTGTGCATTATGCGGAATATTGTGCTTATCTCTTCTGCCGGCAGCCTCTCCGTTTTTTCGTTTGCAAGGAGTATGCTGTCCAGCTCATCAAGGTATTTTGTCGTTTCAAATATGAAGAGCTCCGTAAACTGCTCCGAGAATTTTTCGGTCTTTATCATACAATCACCTGCTTTCGCAGAAATGAGCCGTCTTTCCGCCTTTTAAGCGAATTTTTTGACAAGCTCCATCATCGACGTAGCCTGAGCCGCAATTTCTTCGGATGCCGCCGCAGTTTCCTCTGCGCTTGCAGAGTTTGCCTGCACTATGGAGGATAGCTGCTCTATGCTTGCGAGAGCCTGCTGTACCGCAGCCGCGTCGGATTCCATGGCATCTGTGATTTTGACGACGCTGCGCTTTACATTTTCTGCTTTGACAACCATTGAGTGGAGCACTCCTTCAGCCATGTTGGCGGTGTCCGCGCCTTCTTTGATTGCGGCGATGGTCTGTTCTATAAGGAGCGCTGTGGACTGAGCGGATTTCGCGCTCTGAGCCGCCAAGGCTCTTACTTCGTCCGCCACGACTCCGAAGCTGGCCCCGTACTGTTCTGCCCTCGCCGCTTCCACAGAGGCGTTGAGCGCGAGTATGTTTGTCTGGAACGCAATGTTGTCGATCGTCTTCACTATTTTGTATATGTCAGAGGAGAATCTGTTGAGGTCTTTCATTGTCTGAGTGAGTTTTATCATAGACTCGTTGCCTGTGTTTATGACTTCCGTCATCTCAACCGCCGACGTTTTGACTTTTTCCGCGTTTTCGGCCGTCTCATTGACGCGCGATGTGACTTCGTTGACATTCGCCGTGAGTTCTTCTATCGTACTTGCCTGCTCCGTAGCGCCTTCCGAGAGAGACTGGGAGCTCATCGCTATCTGTTCCGAACCGTTTGAGACTTCGTAAGCGGCATTGTTTATCTCCGCAAAGCTTTCTTTATAGGATGATATTATGAGCCTCAGAGAGTCTCTTATCGTTACAAAATCGCCCGTGAAATTATCGCTGACATGCTGATTCAGATTGCCCTTTGAAAGTTCCGAGAGGACAAACTCCAGCTCTTTGATGTATCCGCTGAATTTGCTCTGCATGATATTCGCCGCTTTGACAAGCTGACCGACTTCGGATGTGTCCTCATTCAGTGATATTCTTGTATGGAGGTCTCCGTCGGATATCTGACCGAAATGTTTTTCCACCTGCTGCATCGGGACTATTATTCTTTTTCTTATTATGATGTAAACGGCAAGAATCATTATGAGCAGAGCGCCAAGAATAGCCATTTCCATGAGCAGGAATCTGTTCATGTCGCTCTGCTCCTTGGTTATATCTTCCATCGCTCTGCCTATGATTGTATTCTGGAGTGTTTCTATGAGTTCGAGCAGTTTCTCACCGTCTTCCGTGTAGTCTGAGCGGATGAGCATTTGGCCTATTTCTCTTGTTACGATGTCATAGGAGATTTGGTCGAGGATTCTTCCGTTTGCCGTTATGATGTCCGAGTTTGTCCTATCTTCGACAGACAGAGCCTCTTCCTGTTTTTTCGTTATGCGCGCTTTGAGAACCGTTATCTCGTCCATGATACGCTCTTCGGATGGCGTGAGTCCGAGCACCCTCATCTCTTTTATGACGATGTCTCTCTCGCTCTGCCCCTTAGTCGTCTTCCACTGGTCATAGTAACGGCGGTCAAGAGTTACCGCATATAGCTGAACTCTGTTCCTCTGTTCATATGTTACAGCTATAAGTTTTCTCATGGAGCTTCTGAACAGTGTTACGTTGGAGACAGTGGCGGTGACATTTTTAAACTGTTTTATGCATTCTAATGCGCCGATAATACCCATAACAACAAGCGCAAACGTTATTATTGTGCACAATATCATTATTGTCGATGCTTTTATTCTCTTTGTTGTTTTGTCCACTTTTCAAACCTCCGCAGCTTTTGCAAAATTTTAAGGAAACACTGATTGAATCAATTATTACAGAACATCACCAACGTACCGTCCGCTGATTTCGACTCTCTGGCCGTAATCAGCGGTTCCTTAGATTTATAGTTCAGGTTCGCAGCAATCTTTCTTATTTATGTAAAACATTCCGATATCCGGAATGAGTATGTTCCTGCTCCCTATATGAAAGAGGCGGAAGCTGTCCATCACTCTCTCTTTGCATAAGGTTTCGTCAATCTTGATGATATCGCCGGGACGATCGGCAAGACAGCCCGATTTTACCCCGTTTGAGTCTTTTACGAATATGACGCAGGATGTCTCTGTGAGCTCTGCTTTTTCGCCGAGCAGTCTTGCCGACATGTCCTCCACAGTGTAGGGTAAGCCTTTATGCTCCATAACTCCTGCTATGAGCCCCGATTTATCCGGCAGGGGCATTAGGGCTTTTAAGCCTGTGATTTCCGATACTATGCTTGTCGGGACGGCGTATTCCTGTCCCTTGCAGAAAAATGTTATAAAGGCTTCTTTTTTTTCTAAATCAACGATTTGTTTTTCTTTGTCAAAAAATCCCATCTCTCACACCTTCCTTAAAATATTTTTTCTGGGTTTCTGGGTGATTTCACCTTCATTTTTCCGCTGTCGGGGTAAAATCTGACAGAGCGTCCGTAATCCTTTCCCGTATCTTCCGCCATTATCGGAATGCCGAGCCTCGTAAGTTCGTCTTTGACAACCTTTACATTTCTGCTGCCGATGCTCCCTATTTCCGAAGTCTGCTGAAATTTATATATGGAAGCTCCTCCCGCTATTTTGGCATATAGGGTGCTTCGTCTCGCTCCGAGCTTTTCCATTTCCGCTAGTAAGAGGGTGACACCTTGGTCGGCGTACTTCGCGGGACTGCCTCTCCTGGGAATATCCGGGGTCACAGGCAGAAGCAGGTGCACCACTCCCGCGAGCGAGGAAGTCCTGTCATAGAGGCATACCGCAACGCATGAACCCAAAGCGCTGCACACCAAGACGTCGGGAGCTCTGCCCGTCCTGCACTCCGCTATCCCCACATAGATATTGCCGCTCATGCCGAAACTCCCAGCTTCCGCATCACTGCCGCGACGGAACGTTCGTCCGGCATGAGGAGAACCGTACCGCCGCACTTGCCTCCCTCTTCGCAAAAGCTGTTTTTGACATATATTATTCCCGCATCCTCTGCGGCGAATCTTGCAAGAGGAAGTGTCAATATGGAACCGAGCATGTCATAAGCGATAATCGGAACGGATATTTTTGCGTCAAGCCCCGTAAATTCGCACAGAGCATCTACATAGGCGCTGCACATTATGTTCCCCAGCTCCGCGAGAGCAGAGTCGCGCATGGCATCCTCTCCGAAAGTCTCCGCGCACATAGGCCCCGCCCCTATTTTTTCCAATATTGCGGATGCAAACTCCGGTTCGGCAAGGAATACAAAAAGTCCCTCTATGTCTCCCTGAAGTTCGAGCAGCACCGATACTGTCAATTGCTCCATGTCTCCCAGTCTGTCGGGAAGAGCGTCGTAGCCGACAAATTCCATGTCGGGCACTGTTATGTGAAAGTCTGCACAGGCAAAGTTTGAAAGAGAAGTTATCAGGTGTCCGCAGGCTATGTTGCCAATTTCACACATTACATCCGAAGATGTTATATTCGCATTGTCCGTCTTGATAGGATACATAGCTTTAGCCCAGCACGCTTTTGACAACTTTTAGCATATTCTCCGGCTTGAACGGCTTCACAATATAATCCGCCGCACCGTCACGCACGGCTTTAATTATCTGTTTTTCCTGCCCTATAGCGGAGCACATGATGACCTTCGCGGCAGGGTTGATGTTCTTAATCTGCCTCAGTGTCTCTATGCCGTCCTGCCTCGGCATCGTAATATCGAGTATTGTCAAGTCGGGACGTTCGCTTGCGTACATCTCCACCGCAGTGTCCCCGTCGTCGGCCTCGCATGTATCTGTCCAGCCTCCGCTTTCGAGTATCCCCTTAATAACGCTGCGCATAAAAACCGCATCGTCGACAATCATTATCTTAGCCACACCAAACCACCTCTGTTTCATATTTTAAAATCAGCCTATCATTGTGATAATCCCTATCGCATACTGCTTGGAATCCTCTCTCTCTCTGACTTGGCGAATCCTCTTTCTGAGTTTTACATAATTTCCGTTTACATCCTTAACCCTGAATTCCAGCGTCTCGCAGTCAAGACCGCTCTCCATCATCATCAGATGCTTCATATATTCATACCTGTCGTCCGCGTGTATCGACTCCAGAGAATCCTGCATCAGATCCCGAATAGAAGCGTTGGAATAGCAGCATGGGAATTCCGGCAGAGGGCCGCTGTATTTAAGAGCCCCCGATGATAGATCCGCGACAAAGAATATTTCGTCGGGAGAGTCAAAAAGTTTTATAAACTGGCTCGGGACAATTCCCCACTCAAAAAATATGTCCGTAGGCTCGCTTGCCGACTTTGCGCGGTAAAGTTTCTCCTCCGCTTTGTCCGAAGAATTTTTTTCCTTCTCCGAAGATGCGGCGGTCAGCGGTATGGCACCCTGATCTGCCTGCTCTTTGAATACAAGCAGAACTTTGTGTCTTTGGCTGTCCTGAGCATCCACTCTGGCATACGTCACATGGTAGGAAACATAGCTGTTTGTCTCTTCCGAAAAGATGGGATATGTTCCGGATTCCTCGATATTTTTGCCGCGCATGACTGCCGCGCAGTGAGCCTTTACATGTTTTTTTATCTTTTCTCTGTAGTCGGGATGGACATAATTATCGGCAAAGAGGGTGAATCCCTCCCTGTATGAGATATTCTTGGGAATTTTTTTAAAGATATCCCACGACGGATATATGAAGGAAAATGAGTCAGAGTCGAAATCTATCTCCGCCACTATAGCGTCCATAATTCTCAGGGCGGTCAGATATTTGTAGTAGTCTATGTTGTCATCGCCGAAGCCGAAAGATAAATCACAGCACGGCTCTCTGCCTGCGCGGAGCTTTTTGCCGCTATAGTCCTCTGCCAGAGCTTTGAGCCTCGGCGCGGCGTTCCTAAGACAGTGCAGCATCTCTTCCGAGAAAGCCCCGCACTCACCGCCCTCTATCATTGCAAGGGCTTTCTCATGGCTGAACGCGTCTTTGTAAACCCTCTTTGTCGTAAGAGCATCATAGACATCGACAACGCCCGTCACCTGAGCACAGAGAGGAATCTGTTCCGCGCAGAGCCCATCCGGGTAGCCGCGTCCGTCCCACCTCTCGTGATGGTGGCGCGCTATATCGTAGGCGAAGCGCAGATATTCATCCTTATGAGTGCGCGCGAACTGATTTACAATCTTGCTTCCCTCAAGGGCGTGAGTCTTCATCACTGCAAATTCTTCGTCGGTAAGCTTTCCCGGTTTATTGAGAATAGCATCCGGTATGACTATCTTGCCTATGTCGTGGAGTACGGATGCGCTTGAAATCATCTCTATCACTTTTTCGGAGAGGTTATAGCTGCCGTTTATCTTTGCAAGCTCCTCCAGCATTATCTGAGTAAATTTTCTGGTGCGCAGAATGTGCTCTCCCGACTCGAGGCTTCTGTACTCTATTATCGAAGAGAGTGTGTCCACCATGCCGGAATATGAGAGACGAAGGCGTCTTGTAAGGTCGGAAGCCAGCTCCTCCAGCTTGCTTGTGTGGCGTGCGGAATTGACGACGTTACGCACTCGCTTTGTCAGAATACCTGCCTTGAAAGGCTTGCTTATTATGTCGGAAGCTCCCAGCTCCAGCAGACGTTCCTCATTATTGGCGCTGTTTTCGGAAGTTATTATCACAACGGGGGCGAATTCCAGCAGTCCTTCCTTCGACATCTCGGCAATTACTCCGAAACCGTCAAGCTCGGGCATCACCACGTCGAGCAGAATTACAGATATATCGGCGGCATTCCGCCTTATATATTCCAGAGCTTCGACGCCGTTTGAGGCTTCGGCGATGAAATAGTCGGAAGAAAAAATCTCCTTCAAAAGTGCGCGGTTCAAAGCCGAATCGTCAACTATAAGTATTGTTCCGTTCTTTTCCATCCTTTGCCTCCCGTCCCCTAATGGGGTGCTTTGCCTTGAATCTTCGCCAGAAGATCTCCGGCAATCTTTTCAAGAGGAAGCTGGCGTTCGACAGCTCCCAGGTTATAAGCAACTTTAGGCATACCGTATATCAAAGAGGTATCCTCATCCTGCCCTATCGTATATGCGCCGGCGCGCCTCATCTTCAAAAGCCCCTCCGCTCCGTCCTGTCCCATGCCCGTCAATATCACTCCTATGGCGAATCTGCCCGCGCAGAGAGCCGCGGAAGAAAACAGCACATCCACAGACGGAATATGCCCCGATACTCGAAGCCCCTTCACGCACCTGAGCACGAAGTGCATTCCGCACTTTTCAACGGAGAGCTGACGCCCGTCCGGGGCAAGGTATAAAATTCCCGGCTTCACGGGAGCTCCGTCATAAGCAACCATGACATTCATAGCCGTTTTTCGGCCCAAATGCTCCGCGAAAATCTCCGAAAAACCCTTCGTGATGTGCTGGACAATTATCACGCATGGCATATTTGCGGGAAAAGAGGGAACGAGCTTTAAAAGAGCCTCCGTCCCTCCCGCGGACGAACCGATGGCAATGAAGCGCACGGGAGGAGCGTCCGACGGAACAGCAAGCCTCGGCACGGAAGAAGGAGCGGGTTTGTCCTCAGAGTGAATACGAGATGAGCTCATAATACTTATATTTCTTATATGATAGAGAAGTTTGTTCAGCGGAGTCATATCAAAGGGCAGAGTATCGATATCGGGACGCATAACAGAGGCAAAAAGCCCCAGTTTGTTTCGTTCCTCGCGGCTGAAATCCACAGATGTAAAGGCTATGACAGGGGCAAAGGAAATATCCTTAATCTTCGCAACCCAAAAAAGCTCGCTCTTCAACGCCGAACGCAGATCCAAGACTATAACATCGGGGCGCAGCTTCTTCATAAGCTCCTTCATCTCAAAACGCTTTGCTTCGTCTATGAACGACCTTATATTCTGATTTGCCTCAACAACTTCGACATCTGGCTTATTTTCAAAAAAGGCCAGCAGTTTTATCATCATAATCGGAGATCGTTCCAATATAAAAACCCTCATCGGCTCACTCTGCATGATAGCGCTCCTTCTGCTTCCTGCGCAGTATAGACGGCGCTACGTGAGTAAAAAGTTCCGAGTGGCTGTCGGCAGTTTCCGTTGTGCCCAGATACAAATACCCTCCGGTACGCAGCACCTTATTAAGGCTGTATATAAGCTTCTTTTTCGCCTCAGGCGCAAAATATATCATCACATTTCTGCAAAAAATAATGTGGTAAGTACGAGAGAGAGTAAAAGGCTGCATAAGATTCTGCCTGAACCAAAACATCCGACGCTTCAGCTCATCCGAAACTTCAAAAAACCCGTCAGATCTGATACGGCAGAAACGCTTCTGATACGAAGAGGGAATTTTCTCCAGCTCCGCAATCGGATATACCCCTGCTCTTGCAGCGGCAAGAACCTGAGTATTAATATCACTGCCCATAATACTGTAAGAAAAACGCCCCGGAGACAAAGAGAGCATATCTTCAAGAACCATCGCGACAGAGTAGCACTCCTGTCCGCTCGACGACGCCGCGCACCATATCATAAAATTATTGACCCCATCCTTAAGCATCTCCGGAATGGCGGTTCTTCTCATGTGGTTGATACATCCCGTCTCGCGGAAAAAGAAAGTGTGGTTTGTCGAAAGCTTGTCTATCATACATTGACATTCTATACTCTTCGGATCGGAAAAAATCTTGTCAAAATAATCCTTAAAAGAACCAAAGCCCCTGCGCTCGATATCAAGAGACAAGCGCGCCTGAACCAGAGCAAACTTCTTCTCTAAGTTTATGCCGTACCTATCCCTGACAAAGACAACAATGCGCCTAAACTCTTTTTCATCCAAAGTAATCATTGTGATACTCCCAAGCTGAGTATTGTCTAACTATAAACTTAATTAACCAAAAAATCAACAATATTGCCAAAGTATTCGGAAATTGAAAATAGTCCATGCAAAACGCATCCGCCAAAACAAAAGGCAAGCGCAAAAATCCGCCTCTCCTTTGTCATAGACTCGTCACATTTTGCCGTGCTGAGGTTTCGCCGCGGAGCTAAAATTGTTCCGAGGATGCTATCAAGTATGCAAAAAGCGGACTGCCTCTGAGGACAGCCCGCTTTTATCAGTATATTGCACTTCGGTTGTTTTATAAATTTTATTGTGCTACTCTTATCTCCTGCGGAAGCTGAAACGGGGTATTTTTTATGGCATATATGAATTTATCAAGGAACGGCAAAAGCATTCTCTGCCTTTATCTGTCTGAGGTACAGCTGACCGCAATCACGGCGGGAATTTTCTTCCCATTACTTAAATCGGCAGATGCCGCAGAAAATAACAGATATCAAACAGGAGCAGCCGAACAAAAGGCTGTTTCTGTCTATAACAAATTTTTAGGAGGTCGTTTATTTGACGGTATTTGCCCCTGACGCACTTATTTTTGACGTAGACGGAGTGCTGCTTGACGTAAGAAAGTCTTTTCCGGAAATGATACGCAGAATCATTGTCACAGCATGGGAGCGCCGCGGAGGCGAAGCGGATTTTGAGGGGTATAACTCCGAATACGAATGGGTTCTCAAACGCCACGGGGTTTTTAATGACGATTATGTGATACCGTGGGTGCTGCTTTGTATGGCGGCGGCGAGCGGCGAAAAGAAGCTCTCTTTGGCACTGCCCTCTCCCGAGAAGCTTTCCGACCTGATAAAAGATGTCGGCTGTGATGTCGAAGGATGGACACGCGCCCATTTCGGAGATGAGATAAAGCTCTCCTCAGTGCAGGATATGTGCTGGGAGATGTATGCTGGAGGAAACGGCAAACCAGGGCTTCACAGCCTCGAAGTTCCTCTCGTGACGACAAATTGGAAGGATATGCCTCTGCCCGTGGGAATATACACGGGAAGAAACACGGCGGAGTGGGCTTTGGCAAAGGAGACTCTCGGCTGGCAGGACTTTCCCCTCTCGAGGACGATACTTTGCGACATGGGGATAAAAAAGCCCTCCCCGCTCGGCATAGAGATTTTATCGGAGAGGATGGGCTTTAAGCGTCCGATGTTCTTCGGAGACACTGCAAGCGATGCAAAGGCCCTGCGAGCTTACGACCCCAACGGCCTTTTCACTGCCATAGGAGACCTACTGCCGGAGGAAAAGAGCTATCCGAACACACAGGCGGCACTGCACGATATTTTCGGGATATAAGCGCACTGCCGGTTTTGCAAAAATAAAAATGGCAGATGAGGCGCTTGCTCGATCTGCCATTTATTGTTTTGCCTTTGTTTCGCGAGTTGGGCAGTGGAAATATTTACAGTGTCTTTTCTTTCCACTCTGTTATTTTGCCGTTTTTGGCGTCGATTGT
>CAZNYN010000030.1:0-23302 GCA_964577295.1 uncultured Synergistaceae bacterium
TCGCAGGCGACAACTTCCTTATAGCTCCGCCTCTTATCATCAACGAAGCGCAGGTCGCAGAACTTCTTGAAAAGTTGAAGGCTGGTATAGACAAAGCAGAGAAAACGCTCCTTTAACTATGCGGCAAAAGGCTTTTGAATGGGGGGAATAAAAAAGTCCAAGAAATTATTTTAAGCATCGATATACACTGCTCATGTATAGCGCTTATTTAAGAAAACGTTTCTTCTAACTTTATCCTTAGTACAAGGAGGGATCTGGTACAATGAACACAACAGAGATGGAGTATGGTTTTGAAAAGTCTGCCCTTAAGCTTGAACCCTTAACTTTCTGGGAAGGGGCTGCAATGATTGTAGGGACAGATATTGGTTCTGGTGTACTTGCACTTGCCTATGGAGCTAGAAAAGCAGGGTGGCCTATACTTGTTTTCTGGCTAATTGTGACAGCAATATTTACCACGATTTCCATGTTTTATACTGTTGAAACTACACTTCGTACTAGAAAACCACTACAAATAAGCGGTCTTGCAGAAAGATATATGGGACAAATGGGTTCATGGCTTATTTTTGCAGCTGTTGTCGTGAATTCGTTCGGATGCCTCATAGCTTATACAAATGGAAGTGGAAGAATTTTAGGTTCTTTTTTTAATATGCCACCAGCGTTTGGCAGCTTTATATTCTTTGTACCATCGGCGCTAGTAGTATGGCTTGGGCTGCGTGCAACAGGTGTGGCAGAAAAGGCAATCACGGTTTGCATGGGGGCGATGATGGTGCTGTTGGTTGGTGCATCAATAATCAACGCCAATTTTGATATTGCAAATCTCATTTCCACTAATTGGTACTATGGCATTCCAGTGTTCAATCTGGCAATATTTGCATACATATCCCAGTATTTGGTTCCTGAATTGACGCGTGGATTTGCAGCCTCGGGCAGGATAAAAGAAATGCCTAAGTCAATAATTATTGGACGTCTCTTTAGTTTCCTGCTTTTCGCAGGAATCCCGATGGCTGCAATTGGACTTCAAGGCAAGGAAAATGTTTCTCAGGTCGTTACAATAGCTTGGGGTGAGGCCTTAGGTACGTGGGCATATTTTACAGCAAACGTATTCGCCCTATGTGCAATGATGACATCTTTCTGGACTATCGGCGAGACGTTGTTGACCAATATTGTCGACCGTTTTAAATTCCCAGACGAACATAATCCTAAATATCGTATCATTGCTCTTGCGATAGTCATTGTTCCGCCGTTCTACCTCGCCTACTCTGGTCTTGTCGGATTCGTTGATGCGTTGTTTTATAGCGGTTCATTTGCCGGAGTTGTTATGTCGATATTACCCATTCCGATGCTTAAAAAGGCAAGGCTTATGGGAGACAGGGAACCGGAATGGACTTGTGGCATGCTATTTCACCCCGTGATTCAATTGCTGATAACGGTGTTGTTTGGCGGTGCGGCGTTGTACGCGATTCTACAAACAATTGGAGTTTTGCCCGCAGGTTGGTAGAGCATTCATAACACGAACAATAGTAAATATTTGCAATAGCAGGTGTCCTAAAGCATTGAAGTTACTTTAGGATACCTGCACATAAATCAGGAGGAACCAATTATGGCAAATAAAGAGTGTTATATGATACTTGCTGGTAAAAATACTACGACGGATGGCTCTGTTCTTTCGGGGCATAATAACGATTTACAGGGGCATCATGCCGCTCAGCTGGAGATTCTTGAACATGTATATAATAATGCAGGGAAAGAAGAAGTCCTTCCATCTGGGCTTGTAATACCGTTGTTGTCAGAAACTCAAAGATGCTTGATACTAAAAACGTGGAGGGGATACACAGAGGGTGATGCTGTGGCAGTGAACGAATGCCAGGTTGCAATCGCTGGAGGGGTAGATCTTGTATATGACAGAAACGACTGGGCGAAAAAATACGACCCTCTAATCCATAAGGGTGTTTCTGGTGCTATAAGATATATGGCTTTACAGCAGAGTAAAACAGCACGGGAATGTGTTGAACGTATTGGTGCCTATTACAGTCAATACGGAATTTCATATCCATGTGGTGTTGGTGTAACAGACACTAAAGAAGCATGGTATATCGAAGCTGGTGGTGGCTATACATGGCTTGCTGTAAGAATTCCTGATGACTGTTATTTCGCCCAAGCGAATGGTTATAGAATTACGGAAGCTGACATAGACGACCATGAAAATGTAATATGCTCGCCAAATTTAATTGATCTCATAAAAAAGAATGGATTATGGAATTCGTCAACAACAAAAGTTAATTTTGCTAAAATATTTGGCGGTGCTATGGGTGAATGTCCGAACACAAAATATTTTAATAACAGAAGATTATGGGGCTGCCTGAGAAAACTATCCCCGACGATGCACTTTGATTCTGAGGCTACTGAATTTCCTATGTTTGTAAAGCCTGATAAAAAAATTACGGTAGAAGATTTTAAAGATGTCCTTAGAGATAATTTTGAAGGAACGGGCTACTATGCATTTGCAGAAACTATTAGTGGTGAAATAGATAGGCCGATTTGCGTCCCAAGTTGTGTCCACTCCGACGTAATTGAACTGCGCGATTGGTTGCCCGCAAATATTGGTGCTGTCATGTGGAGTGCACTTGGATCTCCTGGAACATCGCCATATATCCCCTACTATTTTGGAACTAACAATATATATCGCCCATACACCATAGGGGGGCCTGTTTTTGACAATGAATCCGCATTCTGGAGATTTCGTGTTATCTCTAATCTTGCTATGTATGCGTATGCTGATATATCCTTAATGGCAAGAAAGCAATGGAATATATTGGAAGAGGATATTTTGTCATCTAAACAATATACAGAAATAGTTGCAACAGAGATGTGCAACAGAGAACGCGGCAATGCTGATGATTTCCTTTCTGCATATTCTAACGCTTTTGCTGTAAGAGCGTATGAGATGGCTAAAGAGCTGGAAAGCGAAATACAGACCTATATAGCCACAAAGGTCCACCTTACTTTTTCGAGAGACGGATTGGAATGGTGATACATTGAATATTCTTATGATTATCCTTTTGTGTTCGCTCATTACTATATCTATTGCATCCAACGGTGAGTGCTGCACCACTGTTATCGCAGGTTTCCAGACAACAGAAGACGGGAAAATATTACATGCGCACTTAGAAGATATGGGAATAAGCGCAGCTGGAAAATTGTGGTATGAGACAAGGCGCAGTACACAAACAAACTATATCGATGTGCCATACGTAAGGATGCCACAACCGCGTGAATTAAAAGCCTATTGGGCTTCCGGCAACGCAGATGGTACACACGGTCTTGGCATAGAAAGTAAGACACTAGCATATGACAATGTTCTTGTTGGGTTTAACGAGAACGAAGTTGTCATGAGTTGTAATTGGTGTTACTCAAGGGAAAATAATGAGTTACAAAAAGGAATCAGACGCTATGCAATGAGGCAATTGCTGTTGGAGCAAGCACATTCCGCAAGGGACGGAGTTTCACTTATAGGACAATGGATAGATGAATACGGACAGGCCGATTGGGGAGGGCTTGCGTTTCAGCTATCAGATGCAAATGAAGCATGGATAGTTGAAACAACAAGTCATCAGTGGGCTGCACGAAAAATCGGCAAAGACGAGATATTTTGCATGGCCAATCGCTTTACGATTGGCGAAGATTTTGATATGTGCTCCAAAAACCTTCTTTCTTTTGCACAAACAGAAGGTTGGTATGATGGTTTCTCCAAATTTAACTTTGCGGATGTCTATACGCTCCCTGAACGCAGAGCATCGCGTTATGACGTTGAACGCGAAGATAGGCTTAAATCTCTATTACTTGGTAAAACGTTATGTACAGAAATATTACTAAACGTTTTTCAAGATCGATACGAGGGGACAGAGTTGTTTATGATTCCGTCTAATATGCAAGAAATTTGGGAAGCAGAGTCAGAACAAAAAAATATTCCCCGGCCAATATGCACAAATCTTGCACAATCATTCTTTATAGCCGAACATACGAATGCATACAGCGATTTTGTATTCTATATTGGGATGGGAACCCCAGGCTATAGCGGAATTGTTCCAATATTTAAACAAAGCAGTGAAATTAGTACATATTTTCCCGCAAACAAGGATTCTTCTCAATCAGCATGGAATATATTTAAAGATATCCAATTAAAAAGCGATGAGGAATACGACTTGAAGTCTTTTACAGAGAAACAAAAATGGAATGTCGTAAATAATGATACGATTTACACCTCTCGTAAATTACAAGACAAGGCAATAGCAAACAGTCAGCGAAATTCATATACTTTATCGAGAAGCAAGGAGATTATCGCAATTGCAATGAACGATAAGTTTATGAATTAATACCAAAAATACTTATGATTTTCTAAAAGAATTCTTTACACAAATTGGAGGGTTTGGCAAATGCCGAGAAAAATAATTAAGCCGGTGGTATCACCCGAAGAAGCCGTTAAATGTATCAAACAGGGCGATACGGTAATGGTCGGCGGTTTTAACTACGGAGGAATACCCTACACACTTGTCGATGCTCTCTATGAGCAGGGCACAGACCAGCTTACTCTGATCTCCAACGACACCATTTATGAATTCTGCGGTCAGGGAAGGCTCGTTGCCGGAGGACGCTGCAAAAAAGTCATCGCTTCGCACGTCGGGCTCAACAAAAAAACGGGAGAATTCTTCCACTCGGGCAAAATGGAACTGGAGCTTTTCCCTCAGGGAACATACGTGGAAAAGATACGCGCTGGCGGAGCGGGGCTCGGAGGATTCCTCACCCCGACCGGAGTGGGCACCGTTGTCGAAGAGGGAAAGCAGATAATAGAAGTTGACGGGAAAAAATACATACTCGAACTTCCTCTGACTGCCGACGTCGCTCTTGTTCGGGCTCACAAAGCCGACAGAATGGGAAACTTGACATACATCGGCACAAACCAGAACTTTAACCCGGCAATGGCAACAGCCGCAAAAATAGTCATAGCCGAAGTCGATTCCGTAGTAGAAGCGGGAGAGCTTGATCCTAACCTTATCGTCACTCAGGGGATATTGGTGGACATGATAGTTGTAAAGGGAGGTTCTGTCTATGCTTCCAGAACTTGATGAAAAAGTTGTAAGAGAGCGCATCGCCAAGAGAATAGCTCTTGAATTTGACGAGGGTGAAGTTGTAAATCTTGGCATAGGCATTCCGACACTTGTCGCGGACTACATCCCTGCGGGAAAGCACGTAATCTTTCAGGCGGAAAACGGCGCTATAGGCATAGGGCCTCCCCCGGAAATTCCCGACTACCGCTGCATCGGAGCCGGCGGACGCTTCATAACCCTTCTTCAGGGAGGAAGCTTCTTCTCAAGCGACACAAGCTTCGGACTCATTCGCGGAGGACATGTTGACGCCACAGTTCTCGGAACATTGGAAGTTGACCAGGAGGGCAGCCTTGCCAACTGGTGGGTTCCCGGAAAGAGCGTCCCGGGAATGGGCGGAGCTATGGACCTTGTCGTAGGAGCAAGAAAAGTCTACATAGCCACAACCCATGTCACAAAAAAAGGTGCGGCGAAGATACTGAAAAAATGCACACTGCCCCTTACGGCAGTAGGTGTGGTAGACATGATAGTGACGGAATTTGCCGTATTTAAAATAGAAAAAGGGAAAATGACCCTTCTGGAAATAGCGCCCGAAGTCACACTGGAACAGATAAAAGAACATACCGAGGCCGAATTTGAAGTGGCAGAGCCACTCATTCAGATGAAGGGCGTGGAGGTGGAAAACGATGGGTAAGGCTGTTATCGTAAGCGCATGCAGAACAGCCGGAGGAAAATTCGGCGGTCAATTTGCAAAACTCGCTGCCACAGACCTCGGAGCGGCTGCTCTTAAAGAAGCTATAGTTCGCTCTGGAGCCTCCCCCGACGTAATAGAAGAAGTCATAATGGGCAACGGCTGGCAGGCAGGAGTCGGAGCAAACCCGGCGCGCAACGCCATGTACAAAGCCGGAATAAGCCAGGAAGTACCGGCATTCACAGTAAACATCCGCTGCGGTTCCGGACTTCGCACAGTAATGCTTGCCGCAGACCGCATCCGCTTGGGCGATGCCAAAGTCATTATGGCGGGAGGCATGGAGAGCGCGACACGCACACCCTACATCCTTCCCGAAGCTCGCTGGGGCTTCCGCATGGGAGAACAGAAGGCACAGGACGTCCTCCACGTTGACGGATTCCTCTGCCCGATAGCGGGAAGGCTCATGGGACAAATCACTGACGAAGTAGTAATTCCGGAGCTCTCCATCACAAGAGAAGAGCAGGACGAATTTTCATACCACAGCCACATGAAAGCGTCCGCAGCAATAGAGCAGGGACTCTTCAAAGACGAAATAGTACCTGTGGTAATAAAGGATAGAAAAAAGGGCGAAATCGTACTCGACACAGACGAAATTCCCCGCAAAGACACAACTGTAGAGTCCCTCGCAAAACTGCCGACAATATTCAAGAAAGACGGAACAATAACGGCAGGCTCCAGCTCCGCTCTCTGCGATGCCGGCAGCGCGGTAATGGTAGCCGATGAAGAATGGGCAAAGGCAGAAGGCTTGGCGCCTATAGCGGAAATAGTGAGCTATGCTGTCGCGGCAGTAGACGCCGAACACTTCCCCATAGCTCCCGTCAAAGCAATGAACATAGCTCTGAGCAAAGCGGGAATGTCAATCCAAGATATGGAACTGATAGAAATAAACGAAGCCTTTGCAGCTCAGGTTATCGCATGCCACAGAAAAATGCCCTTCGACATGGATCGCCTCAACGTCCACGGAGGAGCCATAGCACTCGGACATCCGATCGGAGCAAGCGGAACAAAGATACTCACAACGCTCATCTACAGCCTAAAACAGCAGGGCAAAAGCATCGGTCTTGCCAGCGCATGCATAGGCGGCGGACAGGGCGTGGCAATGATAGTAAAACTTATTTAGCATAAAACCTTTCCACACATCAAAACGCAGGAGGGCAGAACAACCGAAACGGTTTTCTTCCCTCCTGCGTAAAACTGTGAAGCAAAAAGCTTATCTCCGTAATTTGCGTATCATACGATGCCGTGCAGTCGCTGCCCGGGAAGACAGGCCTTTCTGTCGGCACTTGCCGCGCGGTGCGGTGCTTATTTCTTATCGTCCAGCGGCGGGAGCGGTCTTATTTCTTCGTCTTCGGAGAATTCCTTTTTCGGCTCCATCCTGTCCATCCATTCGTTTATCTTTTCCATATAGAGGCGCGCCCATATCGGGTCTGTCCACTGTTTTTTCTTTGCCGTTATGGAAAAGCAGCCGCACATCATGGCGCCGAAATATAGGTACGGATGCTTGAAAGCCAGTGCCGCGCCGAAGAATATGAAGCACAGTGAGGCAAAAAGATCTTTATAAAAATACATAACATCGCTCCCAATCAAAAAATCGTCAGATAAATACATTATAACAGCATTCTCACTTTGCGGAATATAAAATACTCCTTGAAGAGCTGCAGCATGAACTGATGTATTTATGTGATAATGCTGTTATGATACGGCGAATTTAAACAGAAGAGGAAGAGATGTATATGTTCAACTTTTACATGAGCAGTGATAAAAGGGAGATAACCAGCTCCGTTACTCACTTGGCGGCGGCGCTTCTGGCACTTGCGGGATGTATCAGGCTCGGTATTTACGCATCTTCCGCGGGCGGGCTGAAAGAGTTTGTCTCTCTGCTCGTATTCGGCGTCAGTATGGTACTGCTTTACTCAGCAAGCGCAGTCTACCATTGGATAGATGACGCCAAGGCAAGAGCAAAGGCCATTATGCGCCAAGTTGACCACATAGCCATATTCTTTCTGATTGCGGGAACTTACACTCCAATCTGCGTGCTCACTCTGGGACACCCGGTAGGGACATGGATGCTTGTCGCAGTCTGGGCTATAGCCATACTCGGCCTCTTTATGAAAATTTTCTGGATGAACGCTCCCCACCCCCTTTCCTGCGGCCTCTACCTTGCCATGGGATGGGTCTGTGTATGCGCGATAAAGCCCCTTGCCGCGAATCTCAGGCCGTGGGGGACATTCTGGCTTGTCGCCGGAGGTCTTATATACACTGTTGGCGGTCTTATATACGGCTTTGAAAAACCTGACATAAAGCTCAAATGGTTTGGATCGCATGAGCTCTTTCACCTCTTTGTCATAGGAGGTTCTGTCTGCCACTACGTCACGGTTTATTTTTTTGTGGCGTGAAATATAACACAAAAGTAATATTCTCTTATGTGAATTTGAATAATTTCGTGTTATTTCAAGGTTAAACACACTATTTACATATAATTATTTAATCATTTAAAAAGTATACCCCAATAAAATAATTGTTTTATGCTAATTATCCGCATTGACATGAGTATGCTAAAATACTAAAATGGTCATGTTCTCTGAAATTTATAAAAATATGTTCAACAAAAAATGAACTATAAAGCGAAACGGCGGAGAAATTATATGAACATTAAGAAGTACTTACTGAGCATACACTTTTTAACTGCGTCCCTTCTTGCGGTCGCACTTATCCTAATCGTTATTTCTGCATCCTCGCTCAGCAAAATTTCACGTCTCCACAAGGAAGAAAACGCCATAGAATACAACAACAGGGAGACTCAGCTTCAAGTCGATATAATAATGAAAGCGTCTGACTACCTTACCAGGGAAGTATGGCGCTACATAACAACCAGAAATCCCGTCTATATGCATGGCTACTGGAATGAAATAAACAACGCCCAAAGAAGAGAAAACGCTATAAAAAGGCTCCGCGCTTTAGGAGCCGAAGAAGAAGAGATAGAATACGCCTCTGAAGCGAAAAGAATGTCAGATGCCCTGGCGAAAAAGGAGCTCTGGGCAATGAAGCTTGTTGTGGAAGCGTCTGATATACCGAAGAACCAAATACCTGCGGAAGTTGCCTCATACAAGCTCTCTCCGGAGGAGGAAGCTCTGCCTCCGTACGAAAAAATTGACAGGGCGGCGCAATATATCTTCGGTCCAATCTACAATATGCAGAAACAGCAAATTTTCGGCAGCGTGGGAAAAGCACACTCTCTGATCTCGGCCAGATACAAAAAAATCATGGCTGAAGCCACAGCGCGCACAGAGGAATATATGAGCTGCGCCATACTGCTCAATATCATGCTCTTCCTGCCGCTCATGCTTGTAATAGCGGCATACTACATACTGATAAACAGACCTACGAGAAACTACTCCAAAGCCCTTAAAGAACTTACGGCAGGCTCGCAGGTACACTTTGAACCTCAGGGCTCCTATGAAATGCGGGCATTTGCCAACCTTGTCAACAACACCTTTAGGGATCTGCGCAGGCAGAACGCCGAACTGCAGAGAATGACAGAGACTGACTACCTTACTCAGATACTTAACCGCCCCACATTTGAAGAGTACACGGGACGGCTTCTCAGAGAGAAAAAAGACATTGCCGTAATATCAGTCGACATAGACACATTTAAACTCTTCAACGACAGCTTCGGCCGTCCTGCGGGAGACATGGCTCTCAAGAAAATAGCGGAAATACTCTCATCCTCCGTAATAAACATAGGAGCTGCGGCACGAACGGGCGGAGAAGAATTTGTCCTTGCCGCGGCAGGGATTACTGAAAAAGAGGAAGTCACGGCTCTGGCTGACAGCATCCTGAAAAAAATATCGGAGACAAATATGAGAACCGAAGGAATCTGCCCGATAGATACATATCTCACAGTAACCATGGGAGCAGCAGTCTCATGCGGAACATACGACAGCGCCGCAAAGCTAATGGGCGACGCTGATACCGCCATGACCTGTGCCAAAGAAAGCGGAAAAAACTGTTGGAGGCTATTCTCCCCGGAGGACGAATACTACAAAAAGATATTTGCCATAAGACAAAACGAAGCAGAGTTTGAAAGCCAAATGTGGAACTCACTGCGAAACGGCGAATTTGTGCCATACTTCCAGCCTAAGTACGACATGAGCACAATGAAAATATGCTCCGCCGAAGCCCTTGTGAGATGGAATCACCAGACACACGGACTGCTATACCCGGACAGCTTTATGCCGTTCTTTGAACGCAACGGCTTTGTAAAAGAAATAGACTACTTTATGTATGAGCAGTGCTGCAAAATGGTGAGAGACTACCTTGCATCGGGGCGCACAATAGTCCCAATAGCCGTCAATTTTTCGTGGAGACACCTGCTAGACCCCGGTTTTGCCGACACTCTCATCCGCATCTGCCGTAAATACAACGTCTCCCCTCACTACATGGAGATAGAAATGACGGAAACCTCTATAATTAAAAATATAGGAGACAGCATAGAACAGATAAAAAAGCTCCGAGCCAATGGATTTTCCGTGGCAATAGACGACTTTGGCTGCGGCTACTCATCTCTGAGCGTAATCAGGGACTTCCCCATAGATTATCTGAAAATAGACAAAAGCTTTGTAAACGGAGACATGACACACGCAAGCGATATCTTTATAGTGAGAAGCATACTGAACCTCTGCAACCATCTGGGCATAAAGCCTATATGCGAAGGCATCGAGACAGAAAAACAGAATAAAGCTCTTAAAGAGTGGGGCTGTCTCATAGGGCAGGGATATTACTTCTCAAAACCGATCCCGCGCAAAGAATTCGACACATTTTTGTCCGAGTACTTATAGTGTCGGCGGTCTAAAGAAGATAAAATGGTGTGCCGCATTGCGCAAAATATAAGAGTACAGCGAAACCGCAAGGAGGAGAGACTTCGTGCGGTTTCGCCTTTTAAAACAAGGTGTAAAGTCATAGGTGCGTGGAGTATAATGTTTGAAGTGCGAAGTTTATAAAAATATAACGGGAGCGATAAAATTATGAACGAACTGCGTATAAACGGCGAACGTCTGGAAAAATCTATAAGGACAATGGGACAGATAGGCACGGATTCCGTGAACGGCGGACGCACGAGGCTTGCTTTGACGGATGAGGACAAGGCGGGGCGCGACTTGCTCTGCTCCTGGCTTCGCGAGGCAGGCTGCGAAGTCCGCATAGATGCTATGGGAAATATTTTCGGAATAAGAGAGGGAACGGAAAGCGGTGCTCTGCCCGTCATGATGGGATCTCACATAGACAGCGTGCGCAATGCCGGCATGTTTGACGGTGTTTACGGAGTGCTCGGCGCTCTTGAGGTCATCCGCACTCTGAATGACAATAATGTAAAGACAAAGCGTCCTCTCGTGCTTGCCGCCTTTACAAACGAAGAGGGAGCGCGTTTCCAGCTCGACATGATGGGGAGCATAGCATACACAAATACCATGCCGCTCGAAGAGCTTTATGCGATAGCGGATGACAGCGGCGCGACAGTCGAAGAAGAGCTGAAGCGCATAGGATACCTCGGAAACGAGAGCGTGCCCGTTGGCAATTACTTTGAGCTTCACATAGAGCAGGGGCCGAAGCTCGATGCGGAGGGCATAAATATCGGAGTTGTCGAGGGCATTCAAGGTCTGGCATGGTGGAGCGTGGAGTATTTCGGAGAGTCAAACCATGCGGGCTCTACACCAATGGATATGAGGAAAGACACACTTCTCGCCGCAGCGGAAGTCGCCCTGGCCGCAGAAGCCATCGCCAACGACCTGGGCAAAGGTAGCGTAGCCACAATGGGAAGAATAAAGCCCGAACCTGACGTTATAAATATAGTCCCAGGCAAATGTACCTTTACCATGGATTTCCGTCAGCCCGACAAAGAGCTGCTCGACAAGAGCAAGCTGGGCATGGAGGCGGTATTTGCGACATGCGCGAAAAAGCGCGGTCTTAAGTGCAGAGTAAAGCGCTTGGCGGAAGTCGACCCCGTAGTTTTTGACACTGAGATGGTCTCCATTGTAGAGACAAACGCAAAGGAGCTCGGCTTCACCACAAAGCGCATGTACAGCGGAGCATCCCACGACGCCCAGTTCCTCTGCCCCGTATGCCCGTCTGCGATGATTTTCGTCCCGTCAATAAAAGGAAGAAGCCACAGCCCCGAAGAAAAGACAGAGTTCACAGACACGGCAAACGGCTGTAACGTATTACTGCAATCTGTGATGGACGTTGTGCAGAAGTAGGACGGGGGTATTCTTTAGATAGGCAAACAATCGGCGGCAATGGGCAAACCGTTGGCAAACGATTGGCGAGCAATGGGCAAACCATTGGCAAACCGTCGGCAAGCAATTGGCAAACGATTGAAAGAAAAATCAAGATTTGGAGCAGTGTGTTTTTGCCCTTTCTCGTCTCCCCGCAGCGCCCCAGTGCGGGGTGCAGCGACTTTAAGATTTTAAAGAATTAAAGTCAAAACCAAAGCCGCTAAACCCCGCACAGACCCGCTGCGGGGAGACGATTAAAAGGCTAAACCCAGATTCAGCCTATGTTTTCGCCACTTCTCGTCTCCCCGCACTGAAGCGTTGCGGGGAGACGATTAGAAGGGCAAACCAAGATTTAGCCCATGTTTTTGCCCCTTCTCGTCTCCCTGCGGTGCTTTGCTCTTTTTCTCTTCGGCTGTAAAAATAATATTATTTTTTTGCAAAAGTTGGATTTCTCTTATGTTTTATTTTTTTTGTTTAGCTTATGCTTTGTGCAATCTGTTCTTTGTCTTGTTTATCTGTGCAGAATTGTTTTTTTTCGATAGATTCGAATTTTTGCGCAGGACCGCTTTCATGGCTATAATCCTTTTCATTCTACAAATAAAAATAATGTAAAAGGTGGAAGTATTATGAATTTTATCGAGAAGCTCAGTGGTTTGGTCGGGAAGTATATGGCGGCTATTGTGTTGGTTGTGGCGGCTCTCGCTCTCTTTATGCCGGAAACTCTTATATGGATAAAGACAAAGTGGATTACTACGCTCCTTATGATAGTTATGTTCGGAATGGGGCTGACACTTTCACCCGAGGATTTTGCCATTGTATTTAAGCGTCCCAAGGATGTTATTTTGGGGTGTATCGCACAGTTTGCCGTAATGCCGTTTCTTGCTTTCGCTCTGGGAAAGGCATTCGCCCTTGAGGATGCTCTGCTTGTCGGAGTTATTCTGGTCGGCACATGCCCCGGCGGCACTGCGTCTAATGTTATGACATATCTTGCAAAGGGAGATGTGGCTCTCTCTGTCGGAATGACAAGCGTTTCCACTCTGCTTGCTCCCGTTCTCACCCCTGCTCTCACATATCTTTTGCTTCGCGAGACTATATCGGTGGACACTATGGCTATGTTTATTTCTATTGTGAAGGTTGTAATTCTTCCTATCGCGGCCGGTTTTGTGATAAATAAGTTTTTCCATGAGACAACTCAGAAAGCGGTCAAAGCTCTGCCCCTTGTCTCTGTCGTCGCCATCGTTATGATAGTCGCTTCCGTTGTCGCCGCCAATTCGGCAAAGATTATGTCTACCGGGCTGATCGTCTTTACCGTCGTTATTCTGCACAATGTATTGGGCTATGCTCTGGGCTACATGATAGCGGGTTTTGTAAAGGCGCCTCTTTCAAAGAAGAAGGCTATTGCCATAGAAGTCGGAATGCAGAACTCCGGTCTTGCCGCAAGTCTTGCGGCTACGTCTTTCCCAAATCTCGCGCTTGCTACTGTGCCGGGAGCTATTTTCAGTGTGTGGCACAATATTTCGGGAGCTATCCTCGCAAATATTTTCGCCTCTATGGAGGACAAGAAGTAATTTTCACTTAAAGCCGATTTTTAACGAACTAAAGAGCCTTCTTTCGGGAAGGCTCTTTAAATTTATGTTGACATTCGCTGTAATAGTGATATAAACGTACAGGAAGAAGAGGGACAGCCCTTTTCACACAGAGACGAGCAAAAGTTGTAGAATAGAGCAGACGAGACCGAACTCTTAATAATTACGAGTCCTGTCATTGTTATATGACGGGACTTTTTTGGTCTTTATATGTATTCGAGGAGGAAACAGTATGTCAGACAGAATCTGCATGGGCAACGAGGCTATCGCCATGGGAGCTGCGGCGGCGGGTGTTAAGGTCGTCACGGGATATCCCGGAACGCCTTCCACGGAGATAATAGAAACTTTTATAAACGAGAAATACCCCGATATCAATGTCCAGTGGTCTACAAACGAAAAGACGGCTCTCGAAGTCGCGGCGGGAGCTTCGTACACGGGAGCACGCTCTATGGTCACTATGAAGCAGGTAGGGCTTAACGTCGCCTCCGATCCTCTTATGAGTCTGGCATATATCGGAGTCGAGGGCGGCATGGTGGTCACTGTGGCGGACGACCCCGGCCCTTGGTCATCCCAGACGGAGCAGGACACGCGCGGATTTGCAAAACATGCGAACCTTCCCGTATTTGATCCCGCTTCTCCCGAGGAAGCTTATGAGATGGTGCGTGCTGCTTTCGATATCTCCGAGGAGTTTAAGCTGCCGGTATTCCTGCGCCCGACAACGAGAGTGTGCCATGCAAGCTCTACTGTGGCGCTCCGAGAGAACGACGAACCGCGCGCCGCAAAGGGTTTCGAAAAGAGGCCCGAGTGGTGCATATTCCCTCCCCTTGCCTATAAGAGGCACGGAGAGATAGAGATTAAGCAGAAAGAGCTTTCGGAAAAATTCAGCTCCATGAGCGACTTCAACTTTGTCATTAAGGGAGGAAGAAAAGGTGTCGCGGTATCGGGCATATCCTACCTCTATGCGAAAGAAGTCATAAAGGAGTATGGGCTGGACATATCCATTCTCAAGCTCGGCACTCCGTACCCTCTGCCCGAGAAGCTTGCCGCGGACTTCATGCACCATTTGGATTCCGTCCTTGTCATAGAAGAGCTCGACCCGGTGATAGAGGAGCAGCTGCTCATTCTCTCGGCGGGACAGACCCCCATATTCGGCAAGCGCACGGGGCACCTGCCTTACAACGGAGAGTACGGCTATGAATCGGTGAAGAAAGCTATCTTTAAATATATGAGGATAGAGCCGAAAAAAACAGACGAGGCAGAACTTCCCGTCCTGCCGATGCGTCCCCCCGTCCTCTGCGCGGGATGCCCGCACCGCGCCTCCTTCTATGCGGCTAAAGTGGCGACAAAGTACCTTGATAAAGCGATATACTGCGGGGATATCGGCTGCTACACGCTCGGAAACGCGGCGCCCCTCAATATGACGGACACGTGCCTCTGCATGGGCGGCGGTATTACAATAGCTCAAGGCCTGACACTGGCAGAGCCCGGGGCAAAGTGCATTGCCTTTATAGGCGACTCGACATTCTTCCACACGGGAATCCCGGGTGTTATCAACGCAGTCTACCAGAATACTGACATTACGATAGCCGTGCTCGACAACCACACGACGGCGATGACGGGGCAGCAGCCCCACCCCGGAACGGGCATGACGGCAATGGGCAAGCCCGCAAAGGCTCTCGACATAGAGACAATGCTGCGTGCCTGCGGTGTGGAGGAGATTTACACCGTGAACCCCTTCGACTATGACGAAACTGTGGAAGCTTTTAAAAAGGCCGTTGCGTTTGAAGGCCCTTCGGCTGTAATAGCAAAAGCACCCTGCATAGCTCAGATAAAAAAGCCTGCAACCGTTCACAGAGTAAACGAGAACTGCATCGGATGTCTGAAGTGCGTGCGCCTCTTGGGCTGCCCCGCAATCACTCCCGATGAAAACGGCAAAGCGGTGATAAACGAGTCACTCTGCACGGACTGCGCTCTCTGCACACATGTGTGCCCCGTCGGAGCTATCAAAAGAGGTGAACGCAATGATTAAGAATATAATAATCGCGGGAGTGGGCGGACAGGGCACTATTCTGGCGTCAAAAATAATATCTCACGCCGCCGATAAAAAGGGACTCTTCATAAGAACTTCCGAGACCATAGGCATGGCTCAGCGCGGCGGTTCTGTATGCAGTCACATACGCATAAACGCGGAGGATGTTTCGCCCGTCATTCCGTCTCACCATGCGGATTTGCTCATAGGCTTCGAACTTGCGGAGGCTGTACGCCAGATTCCGAAGCTCGCGGCGAGCGCAAAGTGCGTTGTAAACACGGATAAAATAGTTCCGACCAATGTGGCTCTGAAACAGGGAAAATATCTCGAAGAGGAATATCTTGAAATACTAAAGAAAACTCTTCCGAACGGAATCTTCATAAGCGCGTCCCATCTGGCTCTCGAAGCCGGAGATGCCAGAACTCTCAATATAGTGCTTTTGGGAGCGGCATCGGGAGCGGGACTTCTTCCCTTTACGGAAGAGGAGATAAGAGAGGCAATAAAAGAGTGCGTAAAGCCGAAGCTGCTGGCTATGAACGAAAAAGCCTTCGAGCTCGGCATAAAGGCAAGCGGCATAAATCTATAAGAAAGAGCAGAGGAGACAAGACGAGATGAACGAACTTTCAGTAATGAGCCAGTGCTTTGCACAGGCGAGACGAGTGGCAAAATCATGTCCTATCTACATTGAGAAATTCAAGGACATCCCCATCGACACAATGATGACAAAAGAACAGTTTGAAACACTGCCTTTCACGGACAAAGAGGATCTGAGAAAGGCATACCCGATGGGCATGTTCGCCGTTCCGCAGGAGAAGGTCATAAGGATACACTCCTCCTCGGGCACTACGGGAATGCCCGTAATGATGCCTTACACCGCTCAGGATGTCGAGGACTGGGCGATAATGATGGAGCGCTGCTACCAGTTTGCCGGTGTCTCTGAAAGAGATATAGTGCAGATAACACCGGGCTTCGGACTCTGGACTGCGGGCTTCGGCTTTCAGGCGGGTGCGGAGCGTCTGGGTGCAATGGTCATTCCCACAGGCCCAGGCAACACGGAAAGACAGATACAGATAATGTGCAATCTAAAGTCCTCCGTCCTCATAGGCACATCCTCCTACGGCCTAGCCATAGCGGAAGAGGTTGACGCAAGAGGGCTCAGAGACAAAATACACCTCAAAAAGGGAATCTTCGGCTCGGAGCGGTGGGGAGACAAAATCCGCAGCAGAATATACGAATCACTCAAGATAGAGTTCTTCGACATATACGGTCTGACGGAAATATACGGCCCCGGCATTGCCATAGACTGTGCGGAACACAGCGGAATGCACTACTTCAGCGACTACATATACTGCGAGGTAATAGACCCGGTTACCGGAAAGACACTGCCCGAGGGAGAAGAGGGCGAGCTTGTCATAACGACATACCGCAAGGAGGGCGCGCCCCTCATCCGCTACCGCACACACGACATAACGAGAATCATACCGGGGCAGTGCAAATGCGGCTCTCCCTACCCGAGACTTGACCGAATAGTGGGCAGAAGCGACGACATGATAAAGGTAAAGGGCACAAACATCTATCCCGCTCAGGTCGAAGCGATACTTGCCAAAATAGACGGCTTCTCCAGCGAGTACAGAATAATACTCGAAAACGAGGGACTGCGCGACAGAATGATAGTCCAGGCGGAAACCGAAGCGGGCACGGACGGGGAAAAACTCGCCGCCGCTTTGGTAAACGAATGCAAGACAGGCATAGGAATAAAGATCGTGCCTCAGATAATGGCAATAGGCGACCTGCCGAGAAGCGAAAAGAAGACAAAACGAGTGATAGACAACAGAGAATAATAAAAAAAGAAGCCCGAGCCGAAAAGCCCGGGCTTCTTTTTTACCTCAGAATTTTGCGCGCTCGCACTTACTTCTTGTGCAGAGCTCCGAGCCCTTCCTTTACCATCAGAACGGCGAGCACCAGAAGAATAGATGCGATTGCCGCCAAAGGATAGTTCGGATTGGGACTTGTCATTGTCGCTTTTATCTCGACTACCAGCCCCGCCATGCTTGTCATAAGCATGAACCAGAAGGGAATGATGAGGAACGTCGCGCTCTTCTTGAGACCGCAGCTCACCCATGCCGCTATTCCGAGAATAGCAAGAGCCGCAACAAGCTGGTTTGCCGCTCCGAATACAGGCCATATAACCATCCATGCCGCCACTATCTTGCCTTCGGCATTTGTCGTCTTGAAATATACAAGTCCGAGAGCCAGTATTATCGCTCCGACTGTCGCAGTATACTTTCCGATTTTATAGTCGGAAATTTCCTGAATCTGGTAGCGGGCAAGGCGTGTCGCTGTGTCAAGGGATGTCAGAAGGAATCCGTTGATTGCGATAGCGCCGAGGCGAACGCCCAGTACATGGTCGATACCGACTATGGAACAGAATTTGCCGAATCCCGCCGCAAAAGTGCCGACAGGGCCGCCGGGCTGGATTCCGCCCGCAGCCATCATCGTTCCGAGAGCTATAACGGCGACAAGACCTTCAAGGAGCATCGCGCCGTATCCTACAGGCAGAGCGTCTCTTTCATGAGAGAGCTGCTTTGAAGTCGTTCCGCTGCCGACGAGCGAATGGAAGCCCGAAATAGCGCCGCAGGCAACGATGACAAAGAGCATCGGCCAGAGGTGGATTTTTGAAAATCCGAAATACTTGACATTTTCCGCAAGCATGGGGACTGCGCCGGTATCGAGACTGCCGCCCAAAATCATCCCTATAGCTCCGATAGCCACTGCGAAATAGAGGAAGAAAGAGGCCAGATAGTCGCGCGGCTGGAGCAGAAGCCATACTGGGAGGACAGATGCCGCAAGAATATACACCGCAAGGAAAATATTCCAGAAGTCGGCTGTGTGTGTGAAATATTCTTTGATAAATGCCCACTCTCCGCCCTTAACGGTGCAGAAAGCTATAATAGCGAGCATAACCATCGTTACAGCTTTAAAATTCAGATTAAAGCGGTAAATCAAAATCCCCGACACCATGGCAAGGAGAATATACATAATGCTGACAAATGCCACGACAGGGTCAAGGACAAATGTTGCTGTTGTAAGGACTAGGAATACAGCCACAACAAGAATTAGAGAGAGAATAGTAAACCAGAGGAAGAGCTTTTCTCCCTTCTTTCCTATCCACTTTTGTATAACCGATCCGACTGACTTTCCGTCATGGCGCATTGAGGAGACAAGAGCTCCCATATCATGAGGTCCACCAAGGAAGATAGAGCCTAAAATGCACCATATTATCGTGGGAAGCCATCCGAACATCGAAGCCGCAGTAATGGGGCCGACTATGGGGCCCGCACCGGCTATGGATGAAAAATGGTGTCCCAAAATAACAGCGGGGTGAGCGGGACAGTAGTCAAAACCGTCATTGAGACGCTCTGCGGGAGTAGCTTTGTTATTGTCAAGCTCATAGACACGCGCCATAAAATCGCCGTAAAACTTATAACCCAAAAAAAGACAGATTATCGATACAATAAACATTACCGCAAACATTCAAAAACACCTCCGAAATTAAAGATTACCGTCTTTGCACTCCTTCATAGCAATATTGGAAAGATACGCCAGATCGCAAATATCCTTTCGCGCTTCCGTACCCAGAGTATAAGAGTGTGTCTCGACAAAACCGCGGAAACCCAGCAAAATGGAAGATTTCTTATAAGAATTTTCGCCCTCGGTCTGAAGAAAAATAAACCTCTGAACCATCAAATCAGCCTCGGAAACAGCCTCGCGCCTCAGCCGTGCAATATCATCGGGGAGATACTTCCACACAATATAATCATCCGCATAGTAGCGGGCGACCTCGCCCAAAAGCCCCGACTTCACAAGAGAGACACGCCGATAAAGCCCCATTGCACTGCCGCTGCTCCACGGTTCAAACCGCCACTCACTCCACAACTCGGTACATTCGCCCAAAAAAGATAAATCCGTCAGAACATCTCACCTCCATAACCCGCAGAAGCGGTAAAGACAATAAATTATACTACAACGATATTAAAATCATTGCAAATGAGAAATAGTTTAAAAAAGACTGTTGTTTACATATCAGGCATGGAAATATTTTGTGAAAATAGTGACAAACGGTAAAGAGGGCAAAATAATCAAGAATATAGAGGCAAAACTGCAAGATAACAGAAAAAGTACTGTATTACAAAAATTCACAGCGGAGAAAAAAAGGAACACGCGGAAACCGCAAGTCAGAGCCGCCCCAGGCAGTCAGCCTCGCAGGGAAAAGCTTCAAGAGCAAAGCATCGGCGGCAGCCCTTTCGGACTGCCGCCGATCTGATTTTTATTTATACTTTACGTTATCTGCCTTACTTCCTTCTGCGGAGCATTACGGGAATGAACGCCAGCAGAGCCACAGCCGCAAAGCCCGCATTGCAGCCGCCGGATGAACTGCCGCTGTCATCGGATAGAGTGCCTCCTATGTCATACTTATCGCACAAAACAAAAATGCGTTGTTTTGGCTCTCTACTTATGCGGGGAGACGATAAAAAGGCTAAACCCAGATTCAGCCTATGTTTTCGCTCCTTCTCGTCTCCCCGCAATGTTTTAGTGCGGGGTAAAGTGGCTTTAAGATTCTAAAGAATTAAAATCAAAACCAACGCCGCTAAACCCCGCACTGAAGATTTGCGGGGAGACGATTAGAAAGCAAAACCAAGATTCAGCCTATGTTTTCGCCCCTTACAACCGTTAAACCATCGCTCAACTATTGCTCAACAACCGCTCAACAATCGTTTAACGCTTTCTTCTCATCACCATAGGTACGAGTGCAATCAGTGCCATTGCCGCAAATCCTGCATTGCATCCGCCGCCGCTGCCAGATGGTGTCGGTGTCGGGTCTGTGGGCGGTACGGAGCATATTATCGCAGGATCGAGAATGTATCCCTGTCGGCTGTCACTGTCGTAATCTCCGTTGTCTTCTATGAAGAGTGTCACAATGTAGCTCTGAGTGTAGTCGAATCCCGTGCCAGCAAAGACGCTTCCGCCGGAATTGCGTATCGCGTAGCAGCCGTTTTGGTATTCTTTGTCGCTTGAGACGTACTTGTATTCAAATCTCTCCGGTATGCTGTTTTCGGCTCTCAGCTTGAAGATATGAAGTGTCGCAAGTTTGCCCTCTCCGAGCTTGTCTCCCGAGACAACAAAGGATATTGCCGCTGTCTTTCCGCCCATATCCGCGCTTGCCGCAAAGACCGGCAGTGCGTGTACATTTTCCGCACCGGAGGGCAGGAAGGTTCTTACGTCCGCAGGGCTTACAAAGTAATCCCCCGAGCGTGTCTTGTACGTATATGCACTTATAAACTCTTCTGCTTCTGCCGAGAGTTTGCTGCTTGCAGTGAGGGGAATTATTTTGTCCGAGGAGAGCGCATCTACTTTTGTGAATATCGTCGGTGCCGGTTCAAGCACGCTCAGAGCTCCCGCTATGTCCAGCCTGCCGTATGCGGAGCTGCCCGTCTTTGCAATGCTGTGATTTGATCCTTCCTGCATAGCTGTTTTTATATCTCTCATTTCGAGGTCGGGATATATCGAGGACAGAAGCGCCGCAGCTCCCGTGACCATGGGTGCCGCCATGGATGTTCCGCGAAGCAGCATGCGGCCGGATGAGTCAAACGCATCTCGTTTGTTTATGATATCGGTTGAACGGCATGAGCTGTAGATGTAGTCTCCGGGAGCCAATATATCGACCCATTTGCCGCTGCTGCTGTAATTTGAGTAGAATGCTTTATCCTCTGATATTTCTTTGAATTCGGTGCTTGATATCGCGTTGTAGATTGTCGAGGCTCCCACTGTTATTGAAGTCTCCGTCTTTACGGATGCAGGCCAGGGTATAAGGCCTTTAAACTCGCCTTGCGGAGAATCTATGTTTTGCCCGTCGTTTCCCGAAGCTATGCAGACCAATATATCCGCATCGCTTAAGGTTTTTATTTTTGATGTGTAAAAAGCAGGAATGGGATTATCCCCCCAGCCGCCGAATGACATGTTGACCGCTTTGACGTTGAGCTTTCCATAAGTCTTTGCCGAAACGAGGAAGTCTATAGCCCTGAATATGTCTGAGTCGTAAGCGCCGCTGTCGTAAGTACCGTCTTTTTTCTGATATTTTGAAAAGATATTCAGAGCCATAAGAGTAACGTCTCTGTTGACCCCTGCCGCGACATCGTTGGAAGCATAGTTTCCCGCAGCTCCGATTATTCCCGCCACGTGAGTTCCGTGCCCATTTACGTCGCCTATGATTCTCATTTTATCAAATGTACTGTCAATGTCGGCAGAGGTGCCGCCAGTCGCAGCAAATCCTGTGCCGCCTATCGCCACTGGCTCCAGCTCTTCTACCTCGCGGCTTGTTACCTCTTGAGTGTGAAACCACACGCCGCAGCTCCCGTCAAAGCTCGCTGCTTTGCCTGCATAATATGTTCCCATTTTGCTGTAGAAGTCCTCCGAGAGAACTATCATATTGGCCTTGAGGTCGGGGTGGTCGTAGATAATTCCAGTGTCCATTACCGCTACAACTATATCTTTTGAACCCTTGCCGTTATTTGCCCACACTGCGGGCGCGTTTATATTTTCCTGTCCCCAGCGGCGGTAGATTGTATCTCTTGTAATTTCAAGGGAAGAACTCGCCTGCTGTACAGGGGATATGAAGTTTATCCTGTTCGGCTGAACGGCGGCGATGTTGGGGTTCTTTTTAAGCCGCGCTATAAGCTGTTCCGTGCTCTCTCCCTTCGATGTGCGCACATGTGCGACGGTGAGCATTTCGGAAGAAGAAGAGAGGCTCTTTGCGGATTTGACGGAGGAGGAAGATGCAGACGCTTTTGAGGAATCCGGTACGGGCAGGAAAACCTGCACAACATCGATTCCCTCGATGGCTGCGACAGAAGCTTCCGATGCCTTCATCACAGATGCCGCCTTCAATGCTGATGTCTGTGCCGCATACGAGCTCTGCGCCACACCCGAACGCATCATTATTATTGCCTCACCCTCAGCATATTGAGGCACCTGAGCCACTGCCGATGTGTTCAGGCAGAAAATGGCCGCCGCAGTGAGAAAAACCGCCAGTAACATGTTTCTGATCTTCACTGTACTCACTCTCCTATAAGTATTTTGTATTTATGGTAAAACTGTAAATTCAGATTCAGCTGAGGACGATCGGCAAACAATGGGCAAGCCATTGGCAAACGATTGAAAAGCCAAACCGAGATTCAGCCTATGTTTTCGTCTCTTCTCGTCTCCCCGCAAAGTGCCGGTGCGGGGTACAGTGGCTTTGGTTCTAAGCCCCTAAAGATTCAAAAACAACGCCGCTACACCCCATTGCGGGGAGACGATCAAAAGGCTATATCAAGATTCAGCCTATGTTTTCGCCCCTTACAACCGTTAAACCATCGCTCAACTATTGCTCAACAACCGCTCAACAATCGTTTAACGCTTTCTTCTCATCACCATAGGTACGAGTGCAATCAGTGCCATTGCCGCAAATCCTGCATTGCATCCGCCGCTTCCCGACGGTGTCGGTGTGTCTGCTGCGTATAGGACTG
>CAZNYN010000031.1:0-23055 GCA_964577295.1 uncultured Synergistaceae bacterium
GGAGTCTCGTCGGGAATAAGGGCCGCGGGGCACAGTCAGATTGTTGACCCGTGGGGCAATCTCATAGCCGGCAGCGGCTATGAGGAAACCATAGTCAGCGCCGAGATTTCACATGACGAAGTTCTGCGGATAAGGAAGGAATTTCCCGT
This sequence comes from uncultured Synergistaceae bacterium, assembly GCA_964577295.1. GTDB lineage: Bacteria > Synergistota > Synergistia > Synergistales > Synergistaceae > CAZNYN01. Next base: position 150 of record CAZNYN010000031.1, read on the forward strand.
TTTAAATGACAGGCGGCTTTAGCCTTTTGCATTTGCGGAGGCTTTCTGTAGTTGTCAGGCAGAGAAAAACTGTTTCTCTTGGATTTATATCCACATTGCCGCAAGCGGTACGGCGAATACTGTCAATATTCCCGTAAGAGCTATGGCAAGCCCGCTCATTGCGCCCTCTGTCTCTCCCATTTCCATTGCCTTTGCAGTTCCTATTGCGTGCGATGCGGAGCCGATTGCGATTCCAACCGCGATCGGTTCTTTTATACGGAAAAAGTTCATAAGAGCCGGTGCTATTGTGTAGCCTATAATGCCTGAAAAAATTATTGAAATTACGGCAATATTCACGAGACCGCCGAGCTCCTCGCATATTCCGATTCCTATGGCGGTCGTTACCGACTTTGGAAGAAATGTCACATAGTGAACATGTGAAAATTTAAAAATAAGTGAGAGTAAATATACAGACACGGTGCTTGATGCCGTTCCCATGAGAATGCCCGCCGATATTGCCTTGCAGTGTTTTTTTATAAGGCGGAGATTTTCGTAGAGAGGCAAAGACAGGCAGATTGTTGCAGGTGTCAGCAAATAGCTTATATATTGGGCGCTCTCGTTGTAGCTTTTGTAATCTATTTTTAAAAACAGCAATAGGCATGCTGTAAATGTCATACCTGTCAGTATGGGATTTAGAAGGGCAAATCTTGTTTTCTTGTACAGGGCAAGCCCTACTTGGTATCCTGCCAATGTGATGATGGCCCCGATGAAGAGGGATGAGTCTGCAAAATTATTCATGTTTGCCTCTTTTTATGACGGCCTGGGTTGTGAGCCCCGTCAGAACTATTGTTACTGCTGTTGTCAGAACAAGCAGCAGGCCGGCCTCTATGTATAAGCCTTTGAGTGTGTGGTAATACTCAATAATTCCAACCGCTGCAGGAATAAACATCACAGGCATTATTTCGATTAGAAAGAGGGCTGTCTCTTTTATATAGGCGGGCTTGATGAGCCCTTTTTGAAGGGCAGCGAGCATTATAAGAAGTCCGTATATGCTTGCCGGTATTGGCAGGGGGACTATGCTGTGTATAACCTCCGCCATGAATGCGAAAGATATTATAATGGTGAATTGACGTAAGTATTTCATACTTTTATCTCCTTGACCGAATGTGCTGAGTTTTTTGTCTTTGTAATCAGTGAGGGTTTTTATTGCCCGCAGAATTAAGATCTGTTTTCAGCCATATTAACCTAGTGTGCTATAATCTGCATGCGTCAGATTTTGTCAAGAGTATATTATATCATGTGGAGTTGTTGTATTAATGAACAGTACAAAGGACACTCTTTTTACGCCGCTGTTTTTTTCCATCTTCATGCCTTTTGCCTTGGGGTACTTTGTATCAGTGCTTTTGGGAAGCGCCAATGCCGCTATGTCTCCGATACTGGTGGAAACCTTCTCGCTCTCTCCCGCGGACCTTGGTTTTATGACTTCTGTATACTTAATTTCATTTGGACTGGCACAATTCCCCGTAGGTGTCTTTCTCGACAGGTACGGAGCAAGGAAAACTTTAGCTCCGTCTCTTATCTTCGCTGTAACCGGCGCTTTTCTCTTCGCCTTTTCCAATAATATGACATCTCTTGTAATTTCCAGGGCTATCAGCGGCATCGGTCTTTCCGGCTGTCTTATGGCAGCTTTTAAGGCCTATGCGGAGAAATTTCCCCCGGAACGTCTTCCGTTCATATACAGCATCCAATGTCTTTTCGGAGGCATAGGAGGCATGGCGGCGACAAAGCCTATATTGATAGCGGTAACGATTATAAATTGGAGAACATTATTTATAATACTTGGAGTTTTCACCCTCTTTGTTGCGGCTCTGATATGGTTTGTCGTCCCAAAAGATGAGGAAAACAGAAAGAACGGCGGAACTGCGCTTTTTACTCTGCTAAGAAGCATGCTCGGCTTCTTTAAAGACCCGAGATTTATTTTAGTTGCGCCTGTTGTGACTGCTGCTCAGAGCGTTATGTTTGCCTACCTCTACTTATGGATAAGTCCGTGGATGAGGGATGTGGCTGGAACGGGAAACTCCGACACAGGCATGTTCATGATGACTGCTTCCGCAGGTGCTGCTTTGGGATATTTCCTGAACGGAGTCCTTGCAGATTGGCTTAACAAGCGCGGACTTTTCTCATGGGAAAAGCTTTATCTCTATTCAGGTGTCTTTATATCACTATTCTTGGCTCTCATAGCAGTGATAAACGGCAAAACAGCGGCTCTTATCTGGGGGCCGGTTATGTTTCTCTCTACAATGTCAATGATATCATTTCCCATAATTCGGCGTCTGTACCATAATGACGAAGTCGGCCGAGTCATGTCCCTTCTTAACTTTACAATTTTTCTGGCCTCCTTTTTACTTCAGTGGCTTGTAGGAGTAATATTAAACATGTATCCTGTTGTCGGAGGTCAATTTTCCGCAGAAGGACACAGAATATGCGTCTGGATAATCGCCGCGATAAATATGGCGGCAGCGATTCATCTGTACTTCGGGCTTCGCAGAATCGGGAAAATATAGGAGGCGGCTTAATGAAACATTATGCTATCGACTCAAAAGAGATATCAGAAACAGTAAAAAATCTGGCACTCAAAGCCAATATAGAACTCCCGCCGGGGATGAAGAACTTAATAAAGTCCGCAAAAGACATTGAGACTCAACCTCTTGCAGGGCAGGCTCTTGACGATATTTTGACAAATGTGGAACTTGCTGCGGAAAAAAGAATGCCACTATGCCAGGACTGCGGCCTTGCGGTTGTCTTTATCGAGCTTGGTCAGGATGCACATGTGAACGGAGACATAACGGAAGCAGTTAACAGCGGCGTAAGAAGCGCCTATACGGAAGGATATCTTCGCAAGTCGGTAGTTTTAGATCCGCTCTTTAATCGTAAAAACAGCGGCGACAACACACCGGCAATAATACACTGGTCAATTGTACCGGGACATAACATGAAAATAACAATATCTCCTAAGGGAATGGGCAGCGAAAATATGAGCAAAATATTTATGCTGAAGCCGGCCGACGGAGCGGAAGGTGTCATAAAAGCGGTAATTGAAACAGTGAAAGCGGCCGGCCCTAATCCATGTCCTCCCATAGTTCTGGGAATAGGCATAGGAGGAAATTTTGAAACAGTCGCATTGGCTGCAAAACGTGCGCTTCTTGCCAAAGAAGGAGTGCGCAGCGACATAAAAGAATATGCCGCAATGGAAGAGAGAATAATATCCGAGGCTAATGCATTAGGCATAGGAGCTGGGGGATACGGCGGAGACACAACCGTGCTGGATGCTCACATAGAGACATTGCCGACCCACATAGCGGGAATGCCCGTAGCTGTGAATATATGCTGTCACGCTCTCCGTCATGCCTCGGCGGAAATAGAGGGGAGGCTGTGCAATGATTAAACATATTACTGTGCCTCTGACAGAAGAGGCAGTCGCAGACTTGAAGGCCGGAGATATAGTAAGACTCAGCGGCAAAATCCTTGTGGCCAGAGATGCTGCGCACAAGCGCCTGACAGAAGACATTAAAAATGGCAAAGAAATTCCGTTCTCACTGAAAGACGAGACAATATTTTATGCAGGCCCGGCACCCACACCGCCCGGTTTTGTCATAGGCCCTATCGGCCCTACGACAAGCGGCAGAATGGACCCTTATACACCGTTTCTTCTGGATATCGGTCTTAAAGGCATGATAGGAAAAGGCAGAAGATCTCAGGAAGTGCTTGACTCAATTGTAAAAAATAAGGCCGTATATTTGGGAGCAACTGGAGGAACGGCTGTGCTGCTTTCAAATTCCGTAGTAAGTGTCGAAAAAGTGGCATACGACGACCTGGGCCCGGAGGCTATTCTGCGCCTTGAGGTAAAAGAAATGCCCCTTGTAGTCTTGGCAGACTCACAAGGAGAGTGCCTGTATAAGTAAGAATTGCTTAGAGTAAAATAAGGCCGTATGGGGAAAATCTTGGATATGAGGTTTTCCCCATATTTTTTTGCTGATTGGAGAATTCTATAATTAGCGGATTAACACATCAATTGCATGTTAAATATATTCCAATAAGGTTATGTTTCAAAGTATAATAAAGTGAAATCGCCTTATTGCCTTATGTAAAAATTTATTTTATGGTTCGTACAATAACTTATTAGTATAAACTTAAGTAATTTCTTGCATATATGGCTTTTCTCTGCTAGAATGAAAAACAGTTCAATGTAACCTTACTGCACAAATTTGTATTATGTGTAGTGATGTCTACAGTGTGCACAATATTTTGGAGGTGTTTTGTATGAGTAGAGCAGTAAGATTTGCAGCAGCATTGGTCTTCATCTTTTTATTTGCAGGAATAGCATCCGCGGCAACATTTATCAACATCGGAACGGGCTCGACAGGAGGAACGTACTATCCGGTCGGCGCAGCAATGGCTAAGGTGTGGAACGCCTCTGTTCCAGGAATGAAAGCCAATGCTCAGTCTACAGGCGGCACAGCTCAGAATCTTGCACTTCTCGGCAAAGGCGAAGCTGAAGTTATCTTCGCAGACGGACTTTACTTCTTCGCATACACAGGCAAGGGAGAATTTAAAGGCAAAGCTATGAAAAATCTCCGCGGCCTTGTTCCTCTTTACGCCGAACCCATACACTTCCTCGTTGCCAAAGGCAGCCCGATAAAGTCTATTGCCGACCTTAAAGGCAAAAGAGTATCAGTAGGAGCTGTCGGAAGCGGAACAGAAGTTACAGTACGCACCCTTCTGAAGTGTGCGGGACTCGACCCCGACAAAGATATAAAAGCTGAAAACCTCGGACTTTCCGACACGGCAGCGGCATTTGCAGACAATAATATTGACGCGGCTCTTACAGTCGGCGCGCTTGGCATTGCCGGTGTTGTAGAAATTTCAACTCTTGGCACGGCAGAATTCCGTGATTTCACACCTGATATAATTGCAAAACTTGCAAAGGAACTACCTTACTACATGGCATTTGATATTCCCGCCAATACATATAAGGGGCAGAAAAAAGCAGTCAAATCAATGGCAAGCTGGAATGTTCTTATTACAACAGATAAGCTTAACGATGAAGACGCATATAAGATGACAAAGGCCCTGATGGATAAAAAGAAGGATATTCTCAATGTCTCAACCCGCCTTGCCTCCATGTCCCCCGAGAATCTGAAATATGTACAGGTTCCTCTTCACAACGGAGCACAGAAGTACTTCAAAGAAATCGGAGCAATAAAATAAATTCTTTGGGGGAGTTTTTCTCCCCCATATTTTTTCAGAAACGGGGTATCGCAGCTGATGATTGAAGAAAAGAAAAACAACAGCCTCTTAGATGATCTCTCCATAGACGAAAACCAGGTTAACGACCTTATCGAAAAGTATGATGCTGAAAGCAGATACCGCAGACTTAACGGTCTGCAGGGAAAATTTATAACACTTCTGCTTGTGTGCATGTCCCTCTTTCATCTTTATACGGCAGGCGTTGCAACCATGCCTATCACCATTCAAAGAGCAGTTCACCTTACATTCGCAATAACAGCCGTCTTTATTCTGTTTCCGGCTACAAGAAAAGGCTCAAAAACATCCACACCGATTTATGACTGGATTCTTGCCGCCGCAGGGGCATTTGTCATCGGCTACATTATCTTCTTTTTTAACGATATTGCCCGCCGCGGAGCCGAGCCTCTGAACTATGAAATCTACTTGGGAGTTGCGGCAATAGTGCTCGTACTGGAGGCGGGACGCCGTGTCGTGGGCAATGTTCTTCCCTGTCTCAGCCTCATCTTTCTTGGCTACTGCTACTTTGGCAACTATGCCCCGGGCATGTTTCAGATAAGAGGCTACTCACTGAGCAGAATTATCCAGCACATGTATTTGACTCCGGAAGGCATATTTGGACTTGCTCTCGGCGTCTCCGCAACATTTGTAATAGTCTTCATTATCTTTGGAGCGTTTCTCTCTCAAAGCGGAGGAGCCCGCTTTTTCAACGAGCTTGCTCTTGCTGTGGCGGGAGGAAAGCCCGGCGGCCCTGCCAAGGTTGCCGTCGTAGCATCGGGGCTTTTGGGAACTATTAACGGGTCTTCGGTAGCGAATGTCGCCACAACGGGAACATTTACTATTCCGCTTATGAAAAAAGTCGGATACCCACCCTACTATGCCGGAGCTGTAGAAGCCTGTGCATCCACAGGAGGCCAGCTCATGCCTCCTATCATGGGTGCGGGAGCGTTCATAATGAGCGAATTCCTTGGAATATCCTACCTCTCAATAGCAGCCGCAGCTATAATACCGGCTATTATTTACTACACTGCCATATTCACCAACGTACATATCAGAGCTAAAAAACAGAAACTCGAAGGATTGCCGAAGGATCAGCTGCCTGTTTTGGCAAATGTCATGAAAACCGACGGGCACTTGCTGATTCCCGTCCTTGTCATCATAGTCACTCTTTTGATGAAATACACTCCGCTTCGTGCCGGTTTTATCGGTGTCGTTTCCGTTATCCTTGTCAGTTCTTTGAAAAAGAACACAAGAATGGGGATTGCCGACATAATCAAAGCTCTTGAAGAAGGCGCAAGAGGAGCTCTCGGTGTCGCTCTGGCATGCTCATTAGTTGGATTTATCGTAGGAACATCCTCACTAACCTCCCTTGGTCTGACGATATCGAACAATATTATCGACATATCAGGCGGGAATCTGGTTCTGACTCTCATACTGGCAATGGTGGCCTGTCTTGTACTCGGCATGGGGCTTCCGACTACTGCGAATTACATAGTATGCAGTACGATAATAGCTCCGGCTCTGATAGGAATGAATGTTCTTCCTCTGGCGGCTCACTTGTTTGTGTTCTACTTCGGCATAATGGCTGACCTCACTCCGCCCGTCTGTCTTGCCGCCTTCACCGGAGCGGGAATTGCGGGAGCAAGCCCTGCCAAAACAGGCATGACTGCCACAAGGATAGCATTGGCGTCATATTTGCTGCCCTACATGTTTGTCTATAATCCAATGCTGCTTTTGCAGAAAGTTGTCCCGTTTGAACTTGCAGTGCTAGTAATTTCTTCCTTCCTCGGCGTAATTGTTCTGGCTGGAGCTTTTGAGGGGTGGATGTACCGTACTCTTAAAAATTATGAAAGAGTATTTCTGGGAATAGCCGCACTTGTCGCAATCCACCATAATATGGCTCTGAGCGTTGGCGCTACCATTGTAATTGTAGCAATGCTCTTCTTCTTGAAGAAAACCTCAAAAACGGAATCATAATCATCCGTGGGTCAAACAGACCGGATTATATTATTTGTTTAGTATTGCAATGCAAATTTAGCCAAGTATGCCCGCTTCCCAGTCATAGGGATGCGGGCTTGCTTATTTTGGCACACGGTACACTTGTGTCTGCACCGGTTTCATAATGCAGAAGTTCTGTATATGGCGTTTTTTTAATGGGGCACGTATCTTTTGTTAATGTATGGGGATTTTGTAATGTGTCAGTAGAGTGCCGATGGCAAGAAGTATTAGTGTATCGATTCATGAATGAGGCAGTATGTGTGTCGGATTTTGATAATATGTAATTTTATAAACTTTAACACTAAACAATAAAAATAAGTATATGTGGTGTATTGAGATAATTTATAATATATTTTACGGTTCAGACAATATATTACTTAAATATTTAATGCTTCTATCCTATTGCATATGGCACTTTAGTCTGTTAGAATACCAAACAGTCCAAAGATACAACTTAATAGCTCTTTACCACAGTATGTTGAATTGTATACTGAGGACACAATGTAGATGGAGGTGTTTTTGTATGAGCAGGGCAGTAAGATTTGCGACGGTAATGGCTATCATTATGTTATTTGTGGGGACGGCATCTGCGGCGACATTTATCAATATCGGAACAGGTTCGACGGGAGGAACGTACTATCCTGTCGGAGCGGCAATGGCAAAGGTGTGGAATGCATCTGTTCCCGGGATGAAGGCTAATGCCCAGTCTACGGGCGGCACGGCTCAGAATCTTGCGCTTCTCGGCAAAGGCGAGGCAGAAGTTATCTTCGCAGACGGACTTTACTTCTTTGCATATTCGGGCAAGGGTGAATTCAAGGATAAGCCTATGAAGAATCTCCGCGGTCTTGTTCCTCTATATGCGGAACCGATACACTTCCTTGTTGCTAAAGGAAGCCCTATCAAGACAGTTGCGGATCTCAAGGGCAAAAGAGTCTCTGTAGGCGCTGTCGGCAGCGGAACAGAAGTCACTGTACGCACCCTTCTGAAGTGTGCGGGGCTTGATCCGGACAAAGATATAAAAGCTGAGAACTTGGGACTTTCAGATACAGCTGCCGCGTTTGCGGACAACAATATAGATGCCGCTCTTACAGTTGGCGCGCTTGGTATTGCCGGAGTTGTAGAAATTGCTACTCTCGGGACAGCAGAGTTCCGTGATTTAGCTCCTGATCTCATAAAGAAGCTTTCAAAGGAACTTCCTTATTATTTGGCGTTTGATATTCCCGCAAATACATATAAGGGACAGAAAAAGGCCGTCAAATCATTGGCAAGCTGGAATGTTCTGATTACAACAGACAAACTCAATGATGATGACGCATATAAAATGACGAAGTCCCTCATGGATAAAAAGAAGGATATTCTCAACGTGTCAACACGTCTGGCATCCATGTCACCCGAAAACCTAAAATACATACAGGTTCCTCTTCATAACGGCGCAGCAAAATATTTTAAAGAAATAGGAGCAATTAAGTAAGCAATACATTCTTTTGGTTTTTTCGGCTCAGGCGGGGGCATTCCGCCCCCGCTCTATAATCTGGGAAGGGTGATACGCCAATGAATGATACTGAGAAGAAAAACAAGAGTCTTATTGATGCTGTCTCTATAGACGAAACGCAGGTAAATGATTTAATAGAAAAGTATGATGCCGAGAGCCGCTATCGCAGACTAAGCGGCTGGCAGGGTAAATTTATTACAGCGTGGCTCGCATGTATGTCACTTTTCCACCTCTACACTGCCGGCATAGCAAGTATGCCGATTACAATTCAAAGAGCAATTCACCTGACCTTTGCAATTGTCGCCGTCTATATTCTCTTTCCCGCGACAAGAAAGTCTTCCAAAACGTCTACACCGTTTTATGACTGGCTACTGGCAATTGCGGGCGGCTGTGTCACAGGATATATAATATTTTTCTTCAATGACATTGCGCGCCGCGGCGCAGAACCCTTGAATTACGAAATATACTTTGGTGTTGCGGCAATCTTGCTCGTCATTGAAGCGGGACGCCGTGTGGTCGGAAATGTCCTGCCCTGTTTAAGCGTTCTCTTTCTTGGCTACTGTTATTTCGGCAACTACGCTCCCGGAATGTTTCAGATAAGAGGCTATTCTCTGAGCAGAATAATCCAGCACATGTACTTAACGCCGGAAGGCATATTCGGTCTTGCCCTGGGTGTCTCGGCAACATTTGTAATAGTGTTCATTATCTTTGGGGCATTTCTTTCACAGAGCGGCGGTGCCAGGTTCTTTAATGAGTTGGCTCTAGCTGTGGCAGGGGGAACTCCTGGCGGTCCTGCTAAAGTTGCTGTTGTTGCTTCAGGGCTGCTGGGTACAATAAACGGCTCTTCTGTCGCAAATGTCGCTACTACCGGAACGTTTACAATCCCTCTTATGAAAAGAGTCGGCTATCCGCCTCACTATGCTGGGGCAGTTGAGGCCTGCGCTTCAACAGGAGGGCAGCTCATGCCGCCTATTATGGGAGCCGGAGCTTTTATCATGAGCGAATTCTTGGGGATTCCGTATCTTACAATAGCCGCGGCGGCAATAATCCCAGCCCTTATTTACTACACTGCTATATTTACCAATGTGCACATAAGAGCCAAGAAACAGGGACTCGAAGGCCTGCCGAAGGATCAGCTTCCCGTTGTAAGAGATGTCATGAAAGCGGACGGACATCTTTTGATACCTGTGCTTGTCATAGTAGTCACTTTGCTTATGAAATATACCCCCCTAAGAGCTGGTTTTATCGGTGTTGTCTCTGTCATTCTTGTCAGCTCCCTTAAAGCGAATACCAGAATGGGCATAGGTGATTTGATAAAAGCCCTGGAAGAGGGAGCGCGAGGAGCTTTGGGTGTTGCTCTTGCCTGCGCCTTGGTTGGTTTCGTTGTAGGAACGTCCTCTCTTACCTCTCTTGGTCTTACTATTTCAAATAACATAATAGAAATATCGGGCGGCAGTCTGGTATTCACGTTAATTCTGGCAATGGTGGCCTGTCTTGTTCTCGGCATGGGGCTTCCTACTACTGCGAATTACATAGTATGTAGTACGATAATAGCTCCGGCTCTAATAGGAATGAACGTTCTTCCTCTGGCGGCTCACTTGTTTGTGTTCTACTTCGGCATAATGGCTGACCTCACTCCTCCAGTCTGTCTTGCCGCTTTTACCGGAGCCGGAATTGCGGGAGCAAGTCCGGCGAAAACAGGCATGACTGCCACAAGGATAGCACTTGCCTCGTATCTGCTCCCTTATATGTTCGTATACAACCCCATGCTTCTGCTGCAGAAAGTTGTCGCCTATGAACTTGCGATACTTGTCATCTCCTGCTTCCTTGGAGTGATTGTCTTGGCGGGAGCTTTGGAAGGCTGGCTCTTCCGCACGCTAAGGGCCTACGAGAGAGCGGTACTGGGAATAGTCGCACTTATTGCTATTCACCACAATATGGCACTCAGTGTCGGAGCTACAATTGCTATTGTGTTCTTGATTCTCTATCTCAAAAAAACATCTGTAAGCGAAGTCAAAGCATCGATATAAAAATATTCTCTCTTTGTTGTTTTGCTAAGTGCGCCCTGTTATTCACGGGGCGCTTTTTTTAATGTATACTATGGAGCTGTGAGGAAGTGGTTTTATTATGAATCCTAACATGATAGTTCTTTTTGCCGTTATGGGCGGCAGTGCTTTGGGGTATAAATCGGGGTTTCCTGCCGGTTCTATGGTAGGGGGGCTTGTCCTTGGTCTTGTTGTAAAAGGCATCCTGCATATGGGGCTTGACCCCAAAATAGACTTCCTCTCCTATGCATCGCAGGCTTTAGTCGCCTATGTCCTTGTAAGGGGAAGTGACTTTTCCTCCCTTAAGGAACTGCCTCAGTATCTTCCTGCCGCGATAGGCTATAGTTTCTCTCTTCTTATTTTTACATTGGGGCTGGCTTACGTATTCTCAAAAATATGCAAAATGGATTTTATAACATCGCTCTTTGCAACGACACCCGGAGGTCTTACGGGAATTGCCGTCGTTGCCGTTGATATCGGAGCAAATCCAGCCATATCCGTACTCTTTAATATATGCAGGATAGTTACTGTGCTTGTGGCAGTGCCTATTATCGCGAATATAATAGTAAAGCGCTAGGCCGCTATTCTGCCAGAAACTGAAAGGAATTCATCATGTCAAAAAGACAGCCGCTTATTTGGCACTCGCTTGTTTTGTTCAGAAAGCTCGTTTGCACCTTGCCTCATAGATGGGCTTTGAGCCTCGGTGGAGTTTTGGGGTCTCTTGTTCCTGTCTTTACATCGAAAAAATTCAACGAATCCGCAGAACGCTGCTCGCAGATATTAAGCATTCCTCTTGAAAATGCTAAAGAGACTGTGAAAAGGTGTTATCGCCACTTTGGCATGGCAGCGGCAGAATTTGCCCGCACACCTGTTATGGCTGCGAAGATAGATTCCATCATCAGAGTTCACGGAGAAGATAATCTGAAAGATGCAATGTCGCGCGGCAAAGGGGTTATTTTGGCAACGGCACATATAGGCAACTGGGAGTATGCCGCAGTGTGGTGCGCTCAGCACGGATATCCCATGAATGCTTTAGGAACGGATCAGAGAGATGACAGGATAACGGATCTCATAATGGATTTGAGGCGCTCCGGCGGGTGCAAAGCTTTGGGAAAGGCCTCCGACCTTCGTGCCATGGTGAGAGCCCTTCAGTCAGGGGAGATAATTGCTGTCCCTGTCGATCAGGATGCCAAGCGGGACGGAGTCCTCTCCATGTTCCTCGGACGTCCGGCAAGCACGCCCGTCGGCATAGCAAAACTGGCGGCAAAGCTTGACTGTGCCGTTCTTCCCGCGTATTGTGCCCGCAGCAGTGACGGAGTTACCTTTGATTTTAGAATATATCCGGCTCTTGAGGGCAGAAATGGCATGCCTTACGGCAAAGATGTGCAGAGCAGTATAGACGACTGCAACGATGTTATATCGGAGTGGATAAGAAAGTATCCTGATCAGTGGATGTGGATGTATCCGCGCTGGGAGTCTTATGAAAGAGGATGGTTTGATGAAGTGCGGAATTGACCCCGGACGTTTTAAAATAGGAGTTGCTTTTGAGGAAGACGGTGTTCTGCTCTTTTCGGCGATAGTGCCGAAAGAATATCAGGACGACATCGCCTTCGCCTTAAAAAATCTAAAGTGGGATATGCTTTCAAAGTGGGGAAAAGAGGGGAGTACCGCTGTCCTTGCCCATGCCTGTCTGACATCTGTGCATATAGGCAACGGAACATCGTCTGACGAAATAAAGGCCCTTCTGGATTCCGGAATAAACACAGAGATCGAGGACGAGAGAGATACTACGCTTGAGGGAAGAAAGCTGTATTGGAAAATTCATCCCCCCAAGGGCCTTGCAAAAATAATCCCAACATCGCTCAGAACACCTCCGAGAGATATTGATGACCTTGCAGCTTTCATAATAGTGCGCAGATCGGATTTCAATACAAAAAAGCCTGTAAGGTAATCTTACAGGCCGAACGTACAAGTTTTAATTTTAATTCCCAGAGGCTCAAACTCGTCTGACATAGACTGAGCCATTGCCAGAAGCGCTCCTCTGTATGCTGCTCGTGCAATGTTTTGCGGGATGTTTTCTTCCACCGGTATTATCACAGCGGCGTCATCTCTGCCGAGCATGTAGGGAAGAGCACACTTACACAGCAGATGAAACTTATTCAAAAGTCCTGTGTAAAAAGCAAATTCATCATGGGATATATCGAGAAACAGATCGCTGCCTGCTTCCTGCCAAGAGGAAAATATCAAAGTGTCTATTCCTCCGAATGTCTCGACACACTCAATAACTGCCGGTGCTATCTCTTCCAGAGTGGATGCTTCCGTGATGCATATATGGGGATTTTGTGTTATATAGACCTCGCGGAAAAATTCCGATGCTTGATTCGTATCCTCTGCGAAGATACAGACACAGCTATTTCTAATCTCAGACTCGCGGACATTTTCCGGAATACTTTTATATAAAGCGGATGAGATAAGTGTTATTTTTTCGCTCAAGACAAAAATTTAGCCCTTTGATACGGCTTCCGCTTTCTTAAGTTTCTCCAGAACGTCTTTGTAACCGTCTGCTCCGTACTCAACAAATTTTTTGACTCGGCTGATAGTGGCTGTGCTTGCGCCCGTCGCCTGTACTATTTGGGGATAGGACATTCCCTTCAGAAGGAGGTTAGCCACTTGGAGTCTCTGAGCGAAGGCTCTGATTTCGGAAAATGTCGCAACGTCTTCAAGAAAACGGTAGGCTTCTTCTCTGTCTGTTATTGCAACGATAGAATCGCAAAGCTGGTCTGTAAATTCGTCTTTCCACTGTGTAGACATATTTACCCCTCCAATAGTCCAAGTATTAACATAGTAAATCAATGATACGACATATAGAAATTCTGTCAAGTGCTATTAACTAATTAAAGTGAGATATGTTAATTACAAGAGTAAACAAGCGCCGAAAGAAGTCCTCACTGCACTGTAGGATATGTTGTTTGGCTGTCATACTGTAATTATTTTACAAATTTCTTATATCTGCCATAGCCCTCACTGTCCATTTTGTCGTAAGGTATAAATTTCAAAGCGGCGCTGTTGATGCAGAACCTTACTCCGTTAGGTGATTCCGGGTCTCCTTTAAAGACGTGCCCCAAGTGAGCATTTCCTGCGCGGCTTCTGACCTCGGTTCTCGACATTCCGAAAGAATCATCGTCAATATACCTGACGACATTGGGCTCTAAAGGTTTTGTAAATCCGGGCCAGCCGCAGGAAGTTTTGTACTTGTCTCTTGAAGAAAACAGAGGCTCTCCCGTTGTGATGTCAACGTAAATTCCCTCTGCGTCATGCTCCCAGAACTCATTTTGAAACGGAGGTTCCGTAGCGGAATGTTGTGTCACTTTTATCTGAAGGGGGGTGAGCTTCGCTGCCATTTCGCTTTCCGTCATAACCTTGTATGGCTCGGCATCGACTTCGGTCTTTGCCGCATCATCCATTTCATGCCCGCTTATGTGGCAGTATCCTCCTGGATGCTTCGTGAGATAGTTTTGATGATACTCCTCTGCCTCATGAAAAACAGTAAGCGGCTCTGTCTCCACCGCAAAACCGTAGCTTCGCTCCTTTTCTACCTTAACGACACGAGCCACACTTTTTCGCGATGCATCGTCCGTGTAGTAAACGCCGCTCTGGTATTGACTGCCGATATCATTGCCCTGCCTGTCCGTAGCGGACGGATCTATAGCATTGAAGAAAGAAAAGAGTATAGTCTCGAGGCTGATCTTGTCCTTGGCATACTCAACCCTCACACACTCCCTGTAACCTGTTCTGCCTGTGCATACAAGCTCGTATGTAGGGATGATGTCGGTTTTTCCGTTCGCATAGCCGCTTACCGCGTTTATGACGCCGGGCAGTGACTCCATGAGCTTTTCAAGCCCCCAGAAACAGCCTCCTGCCAGATATATGACACCGACTCCGTCCTTTTTTACATAAGTTCTATCCGCGTTTCCATCCATAAGAAGAACCTCCCTGTCCGTTTCTTTCACTTTTGCGGCGTAAAATATTGAATGAGTGCTTTGCTCCGCAATTGCCGCCGCCGCAGAAATCAACACGCATATAAACAGTGATGCGGCTGCATATTTCTTCATAATAACCACCGCCTTCGGCGATATCGCCGATAAAAATATAGCTTTCCTCATGATAATAAAAAAGAGTATTATTGGCAGATATAAATAATCGTTCGTAATTGCATGTGGGGAATATAGCAAAGATACAGAGGTCCTCTGCAATCTTGATATGCTCATGCTATAATTGCCGAAGATAAACAGTAAAGGATTGATCGCATTGCAGAGTAAGAACACCGGAAAACTTGTCACATCAGCACTTTTTGCAGCATTTGTCACAGTATCGACAATAATACTTGTCATCCCCCTCCCGGGAAGCGGTTTTGCAAATTTGGGAGACTGCATGGTAATAATGGCAGGCTGTCTGCTCGGCCCGATATGGGGCGCGGCTGCGGCGGCCATCGGCGCATCTTTGGCGGACATGTCTTTAGGCTACATGGTCTATATGCCCGCAACATTTGTAATAAAAGGCATAATGGCGGCATTGGCTTTTTATGTACTCAAAATTACGGAAAAAATGCTTCCTGCAAATAAATTTCTCTCCATATCCCTTTCCGCCATTGCTGCGGAAAGCGTTATGGTAATGGGATACTTTATATTTGAGTGCTTCCTTCTCGGCAGAAATGTTGCTATTGCAGACATTCCCGGCAATGCGATACAGGGAGCTGTCGGAATTGTTACTTCTGTCATTTTACTGCGTGTAATTCTCTCCAACGACAGGCTTAAAGCAATATTCTCAAAAGATTGATATTCATCTGCACAGAATAAAAATTAATTAACTGCAATTCAATAACCCGGCGGAGGAAGACCGAATGCGGGGTCAGGCTTGACTAATGGATAATAATGGAATAGAATATCCACTATTCCATTATATGAATGGAGGTATTGTTCTGAATCCTATCGTTGGTTTGCCTGAACCTCTCGTACTCGGTCTTCACGCATTGGGGCAGTTGGCTCAAAATCCCGACCGATGTATGACAACACAGCAAATTGCCGCAGCTTTGGGCACTGCGGAACCGCACCTTTCTAAAGTACTTCAGCGTCTCAACAAGGGCGGGTTTGTTAAATCTCTCCGCGGACCAGGAGGCGGGTATAAGCTCAACTGTGTCCCTGAAGAAACTCGGCTCAGACTCATATTCGAACTTTTGGGCGGAGCTTTTGAATCTGTCGGATGCGGTCTTGAAGGCTGTAAAGGACATCACTGCTTTATAGCGGATATGCTCGATGAACTCACTCATGCGCTGATACGCTATCTTGAATCAAGGACACTGGCAGATTTTACAGAATATTATAAAGGAAGAATTCCTGTAGAAATCGAAATTTCGGTAATAACTCCAAGCCTCGGGCAGAAACACCCAAATTTTGGGCATCTTAATCTAAAATAAAATCAATTATAAAGAAAGGACTGTCAAAATTTTGAAAATCAAGAAACTGCTCCTTGCTCTTATTGTTATCTCTGTTTTTGCTGTACCGTCAATGTCTTTTGCCGAGGGGTTCGGCGTCTATGAGTGGAGTGCGGCAGGTGTCGCAATGGGCGACAACTACATGTTCGCAGAGGAAGACCCGGCTGTACTTGCCTATAACCCAGCCGCAATAACACGCCTTAACGGAACATATCTGAGCATCGGTGCCACATGGGTCAACCCGGCGAATAATACTACGTTCTCGGGCTTGGGGGCTCTAAATCCAGTGTCAGTAACTCAGACAGAGTGGACAAACAGCTACAGTCCCGCGATAGTGCCTAGCATATATTACGCGACAAAAGCGGGCAAAAACTCATGGTGGGGACTTGCCATCTATGCGCGCTACGGCAACCAGATAGAGTATGACAAGCAGTGGCCGGGACGCTATGACACAACCTTCTCCGGCATTAAGGGGGTAACATTCCAGCCCACATACGCATGGAAGATGACGCCGAAACTCTCCGCCGCAGTCGGAATTGATATTAACTACATGGGGCTGACTATGGAAAAGGTAATAAACCTAACTGGAAACCCAGCACATGATGTCCAGAGCAAACTTGACGGAACCAGCGTAAGAGTCGGAGGTATAGCGTCGCTTATGTATGACTTCACGGAAAACACGTCAGCTGCTCTTGTGTATCGCACAAAAATAAAGCATACTATGGATGCGGACATGACTTTCTCAAATCCAGCTTATGACACAAATGCACACGGTTCGGTCACGCTGCCCGATTCAGTCACATTCGGTCTTGGTCACAAGTTTAACGGAGGCAAGACACGCGTAGAATTTAATACGACATGGACAAATTGGAGCACATACGATAGGCTTCACATGGATTTTGATAAACCTATCGCCGGTGCTGTACCTTACTCAGACTCAGTTAAAGATTGGGCCGCTTCATGGCGTCTCGGTCTCGGAGTCGAACACAGACTCAGCGATCAGTGGAGCATCCTGGGCGGCTATGTCTGGGAAGAGAGTCCCGTGCCCGACGAAGCAATGGACTTCACAGTTCCTACAGGCGACCGCAACAGGCTCAGTATAGGATTCAAATATCGTCCCAACGACAGAAGCGAGTGGGCATTTGCCTACACGTCAATATGGGCGGGAGACAGAACAGTTAACTCTCATCTTCCTACCGGTTTAACAGGTGCTGATTATGAATCCGGGCGCATTCACGACAGCCGCACACAGCTTCTCTCGCTCGGCTACACAATAAAACTTAAATAACCTTGTCTTTTAACAAGAATACGGTATAATCAAAAGTGCGGTTCCATAAACGGAGCCGCACTTTTTTTCTGCGGTTAAATTGTGCAATTTGCAGATTAAGTATTGCCAATTTCAATAATTGCGGTAAGCTATACCGGTACGGTCACTTGTCTGACCGTATCGTTTTTTATGCGTAAATCAAACATTCAGTGCTTCCCGGGGAGGATATTCTCAATGGCAACGCAGGGACATTTTACAGATCTCGACAGTTTTAAGAAGTTAAACTCAATACCTATACGCACCACTATTGAGACGGCGTTTTACGGCAATAACGTAATACAGGTGAAGGACCTCAAAGAGGCTTACGCCCTGGCGAAGGACAGTCCGGGCACGGTTGAGCTTGATGGTATGCCGATTCACCGTCCTACGGAACTTGGACTTCCCGAGGGTTCTAATGTTCTTCTTTTTAACGATGGAGCTGTCTTTGGACGCTGTGCCGCGGCTCGCCGCATTGTCGGTTATCCCGATGTAAATGTAACGGAGCTTGCCACAATTTTGCGCGAGGCTGTCTACAACGCCCGTTTCCGCAAATTCTACTCAGCCGAGGCTATTATAGGACTTGACGAGGACTTTATGGTCAAGGCAAATATTATGTTCCCAAAAGGTTTTGAGAATAACCTTTACAGTTGGATGCTCAATTTTCAGCACCTCAACGATGAGTACAAAGAGCGCTACGAGCAGTCGAGGGAGCTTCCGAATGACGGAGACATATATGTATTTACAGATCCCGACTGGACACATCCCGACTATCCTCTGGGACTTGCATTTTTCTCACCGGAGCAGAACTGCGCTGCTATTCTGGGGATGAGATACTTCGGCGAGTTTAAGAAGGGAACTCTGACACTCGCATGGGGTGCGGCGGCCCGCAACGGCTATGCTTCCTGCCACGGAGGTCTTAAACGCTACACAATGAAAGACGGCAGTGATAAAAACTTCGTGCTTGCGGTCTTTGGTCTATCCGGTTCCGGAAAATCGACCATTACTCACGCGAAGCACAAGGGTAAATATGATGTCACCGTTCTTCACGACGATGCCATGGTTATCAACGTAAAGCAGAAATACGCTATCGCCCTGGAACCGTCATACTTTGACAAAATGCAGGACTATCCCATAGGATGCGACGACAACAAATATCTTCTCTCTCTGCAGAACTGCGGCGTAGTGCGCCGTGAAGACGGTACCAAAGTTGTAGTTAGCGAAGACATCAGAAACGGCAACGGACGTGCCGTAAAGTCCCGATTCTGGACTCCTAACAGGATAGACCGCATTGACGAGCCTCTTAATGCGATATGCTGGCTTATGAAAGACCCGACACTGCCGCCCGTAGTAAAACTTACAGGCCCATCTTTGGCTGCTGTAATGGGAGCGACCTTGGCTACCCGCAGAACCTCCGCGGAACGCCTTGCACCGGGAGTCGATCCCGATGCTCTAGTCATAGAAAGCTATGCTAACCCCTTTAGGACATATCCTCTTGCCATGGACTACATCAGATTCCGCTCCCTCTTTGAGGACGGAGTCGCCTGCTACATACTTAATACAGGCTCCTTCATGGATAAAAAAGTAGAAAAGAAAACTACAATATCAATTCTTGAGGATATTGTGGAAAATAAAGGGGACTTTGTGCCATTTGGGGGTATCCCAGGCATAGAAGTGCTCAAAATTCCAGGATTTGAGGCTGACTTCTCAAACTGGACATACAAACAGCTCTTTATTAACCGCATGAATGACAGACTTAAATTCGTAAAGTCACGCGATACGGAAAAAGGCGGTATGGACGCTCTTCCGCCCGATGCACTTCATGCAATACAGGTTGTTATAAACCACTTAAACAAATAAGTTTGACAAGAGCCTCTTGAGTGACACTCAGGGGGCTCTCTTTTACCCCTTTTACAAGAAAAAGAGCATCCCCCTCTCTGACGCCGTAAGGAGTCATGGAGGGGGATGTCATTGAGAAGTGATGTGAAAGGATTTTAGATGTGTTTTTTATATGCTATTCTTCAGGCTGTGCCATTGTCACAGGAAGATTGGCAGGCGTAATTGCGTTTCTTATGTCTTTTACGATGATAAAGAGCATAAGAAGTATTCCTACATACCCGTTGATTCCGTAGATTATATTTACAAGCTTATTAAAGGGCAGTGCAAGGCCGATAAAGCATCCTGCGACGGCAAGAGCTATTGTGAGAAGTGTAAACTTTTTCGTATTCTCGTCTGCGAATCTTGCCGAAACCTGCCAAAGCAGGGGAACCGCCGTGGTGTATATACCGGCGAAGATTATGAGAGAAAACGCAGTAGCAAGTTTCGGGCTTATCTTTGCAGCAAGCACCAGAGAAGGAATCTGAGATCCCGCAACGTGCTCTATATTGGCAAGAAGTCCCAATGTGAGAAGCAAAGTTCCCGCAAAGAACCCGATAGCTCCGCACGTTGTGCCCAGAGCCGCTTCCTTTGCGCTGTTTGCTTTTTTGCCGAGGGCTGCAAGGAATGCCGCGAGCCAAAGCAGGCTGAAGCCTACGTATGAACATGCGGAAGTGAACCAGTTTGTTCCCGCTCTCATTACGGTAACTTTCTGAGCCTCTATAAGCTCCGCACCTGCAAATACAGCAGAAGGATCTCTCATTATTGAGGCAAGTCCAAGCCCGACGGATAACATAATTATCACGGGACCGATTTTTCCTATAATGTCAACAATCTTTCCGAGCCCCATAACCACAGTGCCTCCGGCAATAAGCATCATTGCTATTGCTCCCGCAGTGGCAGGAAGTCCATAATGCTGGCTGAGAGTTGCACCAGCGCCCGCTATCATTACGACATACGACATGAAGAGAAACGCTACAGTAAAATAGTCGTAGACGGAACCGATTTTATCGCCGCAGTAATATTTAAAAATATCGCTGCCTTTATGAAAATTCTCTCTGTATCCCGCGAGAATAAAGCTTCCTCCGGCATACACAAAAAGCAAAAACATAACGATTGCGGTCATTACACCTTTTAGACCATAGGACGTATAGTACTGAAGTATTTCCTGACCTGTGGCGAAGCCTGAGCCGATAAGAAACGCAACAAAGGCTCCCGCAAATTTGACTACATTTGATACACTTACAAATTCCTTTTTCACAGTAGATAACCTCTCTCTCGGTTTTTGTCGTTTGCACGGATAGGTGCAAACTCGATGCGGAATGGGACTGTTTGCTCATACAGCACATTTGATTCATAGCGGCGTGTGCTCCGCAGCCTGTCTGTCAGCTAATTTTTTACTTTATTCATTTGGAAAATCTGTTGTATGAATAGTATGCGAAAAAATTAACATTCTTTTTGACTGGGCTACTATAAAACATAATGCAACTTTATGTCAAGGGTATAAAATATCTGATATACAACTATATATTTTGAAATATGACCATTTGCCTTTAAAATATATGAAAAAATAGCAGAAAATGTCATTTTATAGAAGTTACTCGGGTTGCCGTTCAGTGCCTTTTTATTACTCTTGTGCAAAGTTTCTCATATAACAAAAGCGGCAGTCAATAAAGCCTGCCGCCGTCTTTTGCAAAATAAAATTAATGTTATCACCGATGAGAGCCTCCTCAGAAAGTAAAACGGGGGCTGATTCTCACCGGCATTATTTGTCACTCTGTGACTTTAAGGCTCAAGTGCGAGGAGGATCTTTTACGTTCTAGTCCCGCGGCCGCAAAGAACGCACCTGCGGAAAAAATCGTACCCGGAATGATTGGGTGAATTGCTGACAAGATACCGGGAGCGGAAATTCCGCTGACCGAGAGTGACGTAGGAGCGTAAGCCGCTAAAAACCATATAATTGATCCCGCAAGCCCGAAAAGAGATGAACAAAATGCCGCTTTGCCTCCGGCTTTAGGACCTTGAGCAAGAAGCATGAGATAAGGAACTATCGCTGCGCATGCCAGCAGAGTCCAGCTTGTGGTACATATTATAGCTATTATGGAAGAGCTTTTAAGAGCGAAAAGTCCGCTGCATGCGGCGCATATAATGACTGTGCTTCTCCATTTCCATCCTATAGGTTCCTTCTTAAAAACATCGCGTGCGAGACTTCCGCTTGCAATGTGCAGGAGCGCCGATGCCGTGGAAAGAGAAGCCGAAACTATGGCGAGAGCGAACAGCTGCTGACCGAATGCGGGAAGGAGCATCTGAACAAGTGTTGGCATAACAGTATCGGGACTTGTTATCCCGGGGCCGAGAACCACTCTTGAAAGGGCGCTTGCGAAGTAAGCTCCGCCAACCACGATTGAAAGAGCAAGCATAGCAAGCGGAGCAGTCTTGCGTGTCTCTGACTCGCTTCTTAGCGCAAAGTGCCTCTGTATAAGCTGAGGCTGAGCCCAAATTCCGACGGAAGTCACTATTGTTAAAAATACTATGTTCAAACCGGCAGGCCCGCTGCTTAGAGCCATAAACCCGTTGTTTGCCGCCTCTGTGGGAGGCAGAGCCGCCAGTGCCGCAATACCTTCCAACGGGCCGCCGAGATTACGGAGCAGAGCCGTAAGCAGAGCTCCTATACCTACAATCATAATAAAGCCCTGTATTGCTTCTGTGTAGAGAACACCTCTCAGCCCGCCGCATATTACGCTCACTCCGACAATGGCTACAAGGCAGAAAAGAGCCGCATTTACAGAAATAGGTATTACTCCGGACACCATTATTGCAGCGCCCTTAAATACGGCAGAGCCATATACCACAAGCAGGACGGACGACGTTATACCAAGAAGAGTCTGCAGCTTCGGGGATCCGTAAGCTCTTGATAAAAGCTCCGCAGGAGTACGCGAATTGAGCTTTCTCTGCCAGAGACGTGTCGGCCAGGCAAGAAACCTGTATACAAACCACGTGCCCAGCCATACATTTCCCGCAGCTATAAGAAGCATCTGCATTCCGAAAACGTAGCACAGCCCGCCGAACCCTACCAGCGCAACGGCTGATATGTATGTAGCGACATAGGCTAATGCCTGAACAATGATACCGACTTTACCGGGAAGCAGTGCGTCTTTGTTCTTCGAAAATTTTGAAATTGTCAGCAAAAGAATTGCATATCCTATCCAAAGCGGAATAAATGTCAGCATCTTACCTCACCGTCCTTACAATTGCGCACAATGCCCAAAACGCACTCCAAATAAGAGAAAAACCTGCTGCCGAAACCCAAAGATCTGCCGTACTCATCATACTAAAAACCCCTTTCAAATTTTTGCCTGTTGTAGGAATACAAAAAAGCCGCCGACCCGAGGGTCGGCGGCTTTTGAAGTCTCTCAGTC
>CAZNYN010000032.1:0-22012 GCA_964577295.1 uncultured Synergistaceae bacterium
TTTACAGTGTCTTTTCTTTCCACTCTGTTATTTTGCCGTTTTTGGCGTCGATTGTGAATTCGTATTTTTTGCCGCCGTAGATTATTGTCCCGTCATATTCTAATTTGCCGTCGTCTTTGTCCAGTTTGAATTTGCGGATGTCGGACTGTGATGCACCGGGGACTTTTGCGAGTGCTGTCTCTTTTGCCGCTTTTTCGGATATTATGTCTTTTTCTGATACTTTGGTCGATGCCTTGGAAACGGCGTCTACTTCGTATTTTGTGACTGCGCCCGTTACTGCGTCTATATCATATTCATACTCTTTTTGACCGACGTAGAACTCGATCTCGTATTCGGCTTTGGCGTCGTCTTTGTCCAGTCTTACCTTCGTGAATTTTGCGTCTGCCTCTTTCACTTTTGCATGAGTGAGAGCTATTTCTTTCGCTTTTGTCTCACCGATGTATTTGTCGGCAGCCAAAGAGAGGCTGGAGAGGGAGAAAACCATTGCCGCAGCAAAGATTGCCGCAAATGTTCCACACGTAATTTTGCGTAACAAAAAAACTCCTCCTTCGTGATTTCGTGTGATATATAGTTTCCTCGTTTTTTGAAAAAAGACAAGCAGTAATTACTAAAATAATTTAAAATATTATTTTCCGTAATTTGTGAAGTTTATTAAAATTGCGGTATTTTTAACCTTCCTCACTCCTGCGGATAGTGTAGAATTATGTAAGGTAAGCAAGAAAATAATTATCACGGGAGCTGAATGTTTTGGCAGATAAAAAAATTCTTGGTTTCATAGGAACAGGCGTAATGGGTTCGAGCATGGCCGGACACCTTATCGATGCGGGATATGAAGTTCACGTCTATAACCGCACAAAGAGCAAGGCGGATAAGCTGGTCGAGAAGGGTGCTATCTGGGAGGACAGCCACGCTTCTGTAGCGGCAAAGTGCGATGCGGTCTTTACGATAGTCGGATATCCCAAGGATGTGGAGAGTGTCTATCTCGGCAAAGACGGACTTGTGGAGAATGCAAAGAAGGGCGCTCTGCTTGTGGATATGACGACGTCAAGCCCGAAGTTGGCACACAAGATTTGGGAGGCGGGACAGAAGAAGGGTGTCAAGGTTCTGGACGCACCTGTGACAGGCGGAGACAGAGGCGCGCGCGAAGCCACTCTCACTATTTTTGTGGGAGGAAACGCGGCGGATTTTGAAGAGGCGAAGCCCTATTTTGAAGTTATGGGGCGCACCATACGCAGGATGGGCGAAGCGGGAGACGGTCAGAATGCGAAGCTCGCAAATCAGATTGTTATAGCGGGGACGATGACGGGCATGTGCGAGGCTCTGGCTTTCGCAAAGTCGTGCGGTCTTGACCTCAATGTGCTTCTGGAGGCAGTGAGCGGCGGTTCGGCAAACACTTGGAGCCTTTCTAATTACGGCCCGAGGATATTGAAGGGCGACTTTGAACCCGGCTTCTTTGTAAAGCACTATATAAAGGACATGAAGCTTGCCGAAGAGAGCGCAAACGACATGGAGCTGGACATCCCGGCTCTCTCTCTGACACGGCAGCTCTACGAGGAGATAGCGGAGGGCGGAATGGAGAACGCGGGGACTCAGGCTCTCTACTGTCTCTATGACCCGAAAGAGGAATAGCGGAGCAAATCCGAAATAAGTTTGGAGGATAAAATATGACATTTATGATAGCGGCGGCAATAGCGGCGGTAATCGGTCTGTGGCTTATGATGACCTACAACGGTCTCGTGAAGCTGCGCAACATGATGCAGGAGGGCTGGAGCGGAATAGACGTGCAGCTGAAGCGCCGCTTCGACCTTATTCCGAATCTTGTGGAGACAGTTAAGGGCTATGCCTCTCACGAGAAGGAGACTCTGCAGAATGTGACATCGGCAAGAACGGCGGTCACAAATGCGGGCGGCGACCACGAGAAGAGGCTCGAAGCGGAGAATATGCTCACGGGCACACTGCGCACTCTCTTCGCCGTTGCGGAGAGTTACCCCGACCTCAAGGCGAACACGAACTTTTTGAATCTGCAGGAGCAGCTTTCGGGAATAGAGAACGACCTGCAGATGGCAAGGCGCTATTACAACGGCACAGTGCGCAATTTGAACACTGCGATACAGCAGTTTCCCGCAGTCCTCATAGCGCGTCAGTTCGGATTTAAGGAAGCTCCGTTCTTTGAGGCGGAGGATGGAGAGAAGGCCGTTCCCAAAGTTTCGTTCTAATGTTTTCTATGTGTCCGCGGCATCGCTTACAAGCCATGCCGCGGATACGTTTTTTTAATTATTTCCTCTTTACAAGGAGGTCTAAGATGAAGAAGAGACCTATTAAGATTTTAGCTGTTTCATTTATTATGCTTTTATTGTCGGTGCTTCCTGCTTTTTCCGCGGAAGTGCTCAAGAATTTTGATGTGGCGGTGCAGATAAATAAAGACAGTTCCATATACGTAACGGAGAATATTACGGCGAATGTTGAAAATATAAATATCAACAGGGGAATTATCAGAGCGTTTCCCGTTGAGTATGAGGATAAAAACGGCAGGCGCGTCACTGTCGGCTTTGATGTGGATGAGGTTCTGCTGGACGGAGCGTCCGTTCCCTGGGAAGTCTCCGACAGCGGGCGCTACAAGGCGCTTCGTATAGGTGATTCAAACAGGATTATACCTCGCGGACTTCACACATTTACGATAAAATATACGACCACAAAGCAGATAGGCTTTTATGAAAATTATGACGAGCTCTATTGGAATGTTACGGGCAATCAGTGGACTTTCCCCATCATTAACTCTACGGTGAAGGTCTCTCTGCCAGACCGCCCCTACGGCGAGGACTTCAGCTCCGCGGAGTGGTATGTGGGAGCTTACGGCGAGAAGGGAAACCCGAGGGACGCGAAGCTCGGAAAGTCAAAGAGTATATCTATTACAAGACCTTTGATGTCGGGAGAGGGCTATACCGTTGTGTATACGTGGCCTAAGGGCATAGTAACGCCTCCGCCTCCCCCGAAGACGGACAATGAGAAAGCTCAAGCAGTAATAGGTGCGATTACTCTGCTTGCAATGGCGGGATGGTTCGGCTACGCATGGCGGAAGTGGGGAAAAGACCCAGACCGCAGAGCGGTGATACCGATATTCACACCGCCCGACGGCGAAAGCCCCGCGTTCCTCCGCTATGCGCGCGACCTCAAAAGCGACAGCACTTCCTTTGCCGCACTGGTGCTGAACCTTGCGGTGAAGGGAGCTCTTTCCATAGAGGAGATAAAGGGCAAGGACGGCTTCTTCACAACGGGAAAGAGTACATTTGTCCTCCATGCCAAGGATAAAGATCCAAAGAAATTAAAGCCCGAAGAGGATATAGTTATGATGCACCTCTTCCCCGGAGGAGCGGAGAGCATCTCTCTGGACAATTCCAACGGAGACTTGGTTTCTGACGCTATTTCGGGGCTCGGCAGAGCGATGCGGAAGAGGACAAAGGAACTTTATTCGGATAATGCAGTGAAGTGTCTGCCCGGAGTTCTCATATACATAGCGGGTGTGGCATCTCTCTATCCATTCAGCGGGGATTACCCTCTGAACTTCACTCTCTGCGGGATATGCGGAGCGATAATGATTTTCATAGGAATGAGAAAAACGAAAAAGGCGGCCAACAGCGGAGGGCAGAAGACGGCTCAGTTCATAGGGCGCATACTGCCGCCTCTTCTGATAGCGTTCTTCTTATCCGTTCTTTTCGTGGATTTTGACGAACCGCCTTACACTCTAATCCTCTTCACTCTCTCGGCAATAGTTATCTCGGTAATGAAACCCATCATGGGATCGCGCACAGAGAACGGGAACGAGATGCTCAACGCGGCTTTGGGGCTAAGTCTCTACATGACGACGGCGGAAAAGGAGCGGCTCGAGATGTTCAATCCGCCGACGGAGACACCGGAGCTATTTGAGAAGCTCATGCCTTATGCTTTGGCTCTCGATGCGGCAAAGACGTGGGGCAATAAATTTGAAAAGGTGCTTGCGGAGGCAGATTACAAGCCGACCTGGTACACGGGACCCGGCAGCTATGGCATGTTCCTCTACGGAAGCGGAATGGGAAACTTCTACAATTCACTGGCGGAGAATATCTCAGAAAGCCTGGTATCCGAAACGACAATGTCCGCACCTGGCGGCGGCTCTGGCTTCGGCGGAGGCGGCTTCTCGGGCGGAGGAGGAGGCGGCGGCGGCGGAAGCGGCTGGTAGGAATAAGTCACGGGATAAATGAGAAGCAGCCTCGGATTTACCTTGAGGCTGCTTCTCTTATTATTTACGCCTGTTGTTTACTGCCTGTTGAGTATTCTCTCTATCGTATTCCAGATTTCGAGCTTCTCATGGCCTCTCGCCCATGCCGCCGCTCCTGCGAGGCCGTACCGTTCGACCAAGATAAGCCTTTTCTCCATGGAGGCGGCGTCTTCCATCCAGATTTTATAGGTCTTGCCGTTCAGCGAGTACATGAAGAAATTCTGCCCCGTCTTCTCATTCCACATAGGGGGAGCCTGACGCAGCGCGGAAAGGGCCTCGGCATCCGCCATAGTCAGAGTGTAGGACTTAACCTTTACCTTGCCGCCGCCCACGGGAGTCTCCTCCCAGCGTCTCGAATAGAAGGGAACTCCGAGCACGAGCTTTGCCCTGTCAACACCCTCCGCTATCGTGTTCTGAACGGCGCGCTCCACCCAAGGCAGAGAGGCAACGGAACCGGCAGTCTGACATGTTCTCCAGTGCTCGTCGTAAGCCATGAGCATGACATAGTCAACATATCTCGAGAGAGCGGCGCGGCTGTGGCTTCGCGATGTGGCGCTGTTGCCCGGCACGTGCACGTCTACTGAGCTCTTTATTCCCTGCTCTTTGAGCCTCGCTCCCAGCATGGACATAAATCTGACATAAGATTCCGCGTCTGCTTCGCTCACATTTTCAAAGTCTATATTTATTCCGTCCAGATTGTAGAGCTTCGCATATATCAGAAGGCGCGCTATAAACAGATTCATTGCCTTGGGGCTTGAAAACATCTGAGTTGTTATGCTCTTGCTAAATCCGTTGGAGGCTAAGGCCCATACCTGATAGCCCTTCTTATGAGCCTCCTCGACAAAGGAGACTGACGCTCTGTTGGCGGACATTCCGCTTCCGTCCATCAAGTTAAACCAGGTCGGAGAGAGGACGTTCAGACCGGGAATGCGCGGCTCCGCTGCGATATCGGGATTGCTGCGGGATACCCTGACCCATGCCAAAGCTATTTTCTTTTCGGGAGAAATCTGCGGAGATGGAACTCTCTGCATCTGCGCAGCGGATTTCTTTATAACCGCGGTGCTTCCGTCCGATGTGTAAGTCAGCCCCGTGACACTCTCCATCCCCGTTATGTTAAAGTACGAAACTCCGTCCGATACTGCGGAGGAGAAGTAGAGAGGTATGTAGCCGCCGGCAAGCTCCGCAAGAGAAGGTATGGCAAAAACTTTTGCCGGCTCTCTCACAGAAATGATAAAACCCTTTCCGTTAGGCCCTGCGGAGATGGGCACTCCCATTTTTTCCGCGGCGGACATAGGCACCCAGAGGTCCCCCGTGCGTATAAAGCCCGTACCGGCCGAAACGGAAGAGCCACCGTCCTCATATACCAAAGATACGGGAACATCCCCGTTATCGGCAAATGAATAGGAAGGTGCGGCTGTAAGAGCGGCCATGAGCAGCAATAAAACGACTAAAACTTTTGCGGAAGATTTCAAAACTATTACCCCTTTCAACACAATCAGATAATATTAACTTCAAATACAAAAGTTATGTTCGGCAAAATTGCTATAATAAGTATATAATTACACATGAAAAATATTTCCCGCATGGTGAGGTGGATTATCTGAGAAAGTATTTTTTTGTATTGATGCTTTGCTCCCTTGTCTGTTTTGTGCCGTCATGCTCATACGCGTATGACGAGATGGGGCTGACATCGGAAGATTTTCTGAGGAGGCTCACATTTGCATACTCCCGTGTGCCGAAAGGAATCTCAAAAACCCAGATAGAGAGCGATGCCAAAAAAATATCGGAAAACACTATGATGCTGGCCTACAACAGCTCTGTTATGATGTTGATAAATTTCCGCAAGGGAGCTGCTGGCACAATAGAGAGCATAGCCGTCACATACTTTATCGGAGACCCGGAACTTTCGGGCACATCACCGCATGAAAGCAATGAGAAAGTTTTTGAGAGTATATGCACCCAGGTGATATATGCAGTGAACAAAGACATAACGGCGGCAGCGGCGCGAAACCTGCTGGCAGAGATAGGACTTTTCGGTTCCATGCTTGACGGAGTGCAGAGAAGCCGCACAATATCGGACTACAATTATATTTTAAGACTCCAGCCGAACAACATGGCAGTTATGGTGGTATCCCATGTCAAGGCAGGACACATAAAATAAAAAATAAACCAAGCAAAGAGAGGTATAACAATATGACAACAGAACAGCTTCTTGAGAAACTTGATAAGGCTGAGACAGACGAAGAGATACGCGAAATAGGCGAACAGCTCCTGGAACAGGATGCGAACAGCCCATACGGCAAGCTCGCAGTGTGGGAGACAATGGAGTACGAAGAGTGCGTGGAGAACTTGGACATGCTCCGCGAGGCGCTGGACTCAATCCGCGCGATAGTGGACGCAAAGACGGAGACACCGGTCATAGACGAAGACCGTGATTCTCAGGTCTACTGCACCGTAATGATGAACTTGGGCTATTCACTGCTTGCCGAGGGTGAACATGAGGAAGCTCTCGAAGTCGCACGCGAATTTGCCAACTTTGACGACGAGGGATACTTCCCGAGCCGCACACTGCTCTACCGCTGCATGCTCGACATGCAGATGTACAGAGAGATAATGGACACACTCGAAGCAGATCCCCTCGAATCCGTAGTCGGCGAGCACGCACGCGCCATTGCCATGCTCGAGATGGACTATGATGCGGGAGAAGTCCGCGACGCTCTGAACTATGCTTTGTCTCTTGCGCCCGATGTTCCCTTCTTCGTACTCAACATCTGGGAGATGCCGGAGTCCGACGAGGACATAGACGAGGATATGGAAGAAATCGTCAGCTATGCCACATACCTCGCGGAGCCCTGGTGCGCAAGCGACAAGCGCCTGGGCCTGCTCTCCGTCCCGACATTCCTCTTCGGATACCTCACAGACAGACTCGAAGACGAAAAAGACATCACGCTCCTGACAGAAGGCTACGAAAGCGCGGGAGTTCTCGAAGAAGTGGAAGCGGCAAAAAAGGGCATCGAAGAGATGGCCGAAGAGTCACGCGACCCGGAAGAAATAGACGCCTTTGCTCTCGGCGAAGCCGCCTCCATAACAGAAAAGATTCTGGAAGCAAACGAAGCGGAATAACCGCACAAAACGCAGAAAATATGAAAGCCCTCCGCGCAGACGAAAGTTTCTGCACGGAGGGTTTTTTGCGTTCGGTTATCTCTGTTTTGCCGCAGTTAGTCGAATATGAAGATTCTCTCGCTGCTGTCTTCTATTATTTCGTATATATAGCCTTTTTCTCTGTCCCATGCATAGCGGCCGTTTGAGGATAGGGCGCCCAGGCCGTCTAAGTACTGCATTTGGTATGAGTCTGCTCTGTTTCTCGTTATGTAGCCTCTGTAGAGCGGCATGAGCGGCATTTTGCCTCTGATTTTTTCGGAGCCCCAGTCACCCTTCATCGCCGTTTTTGCTGTTACGTCGTCGATTACGGTGCGCAGGCTCTGAGGTATGTCGTCGATGAATTTAAGTCTGCCAGCGGCAGATTTGCCAAATTGCCCGAGCAGAAGGGCAGAGCCGTAGATTCCGTCCGGAAGCTCCCTCATCGCGGATATCGCGGCAAAGAGTCCGTCCATGGCGGCGAGCTGTCTCGGCTGCACGGAGCGGTGCGGAAAAAATCCCGATACCTCTTCCCAGCGTGCGGGGTTTCCTTCGGGGAATATTCTGTCTGCAAGGGCAAGTCCCGCTGCCGCGCGGGTGCGTGCCTCTCCTGAGAAGAGCATCTTCCAAAGTTCCTCCTCCGTTCCCGCAGGAGCGGCAGCGCGAAGCTCTGTCAGTACGGCGGTGCCTTTTTCTTTTATCATCTCTTTATTTGCCTGTTCCGCGACAAAGGCATCCCAGTCGGACGATGCCGCGGCGGGAAATGCGAAGATGAGTGCCGTAAGCAGTGACAATAGCGCGATTATAACTTTTTTCATGTATATCAACTCCTTTTAATAGATGCGGTCGCCTCTGACGGTGACTTCTCTCTCCCATTTGCCGCCCTGCCAGCTTTTGGAGTTCGTGCCGTTCGGGAGAATTTTCCAGATTTTGGCGCTTCCGCCCTCTTTGCCGAAGAGGTCGATTTTAAGGACATCTGTCTTGGCTATGGGAATGAATATCGCTTCCGCTCCGACATATATTTTTTCCAGTTTGTCGGAAGGGACTTTGCCTTCGGGAACTGTTCTGAGGGGATGCCCCCTTCTGCGGCTTCCGTAGGCTGTGAATTTTTCTATTCCCTCTCTTGATATCACCGTTACTCCGACTTTCGCATAGCCCTTAATAAATCCGCCGAGGAATTTTGTCTGAGCTTCAAGGCCGCCCGCTGTCGGCAGAATTGTCCTGCAATAGTTTCCGAGGTATGAAGAGGGTGTTTTTCCAGCCGCACTCCCCGCCGCCGCTCCCAGTTGGAATAGCGCGGCATTTTCCCTGCCTTCGCCAAGCAGTTTGCCCGCTGCAATTTTCACTTCGTCCGCCCTTTGACTGTTGTCCTTAAAAATACTGTCTATCGTTACGACAAATATTTCGGGCAGCGAGGCTATTATGTCGCGGGACAAAATCTCGTCTGCGCTTGCCGCACCGTCCTGCGGCAGAGGTGCATTCGCCCCTGTTGTGTCGGAGGATGCTGTGTGCGTTATGTCGCTGCTTGCTTCGCCTGCCTGCGCCGTGCAGGGCAGGGCTAGTAGCGATACCGCCAAAATTGCCGTTAAAAATTTTACTGCGTTCTTTCTTGAAAATTGCATCTTTATCATTACCTCTTTTAAATATCGATGTATCTTTTTTCTTCCTTTGGCTCTTCTTCGCGCTGAGTTCTTTCACGCATCGGCGCAGAGCTGTCGAATGCCATTATGAGCACGGGAAGCCCCATGAACACTACCATGCCTATGCCCCAGAGCCAGAAATTCTTCCCGAGCCTCTTCGCTATGTTTCCCCACAGGCAGACCGCCGCGGCTACAGCTACGAGAGCGGACGCAGGTTCGAGGACCGGTGCGAAGAGGTAGAGTGTGACTGCGTTCATTACAAATGTGACAATGCCGGGGGCAACAAGCCCCACTGTGAGCCAGCGTGTCACCTTAGCACAGTCGCAGAGCAGCATTATGTTGTAAACGGGTATCAGGAAGAGGGGAAAAGATCCTACCCCAAACTTTTTACCCACACGGGAGAGCACGTATGCCGCGAATATGTATATCCAGAAGCAGAAGAATATCAGTGCTATCACGGCAAAAGCGCCAAACATTATTGTGAACAATTTATTTTGACCTCTTTTCCATTTCGGAGATTATTTCTCCCAGTTTCTTTATATCCGTTCCGTATTTTGCCCAGTCGCCCTGACGCTGTGCGCTCTGAGCGGAGTTGTAGAGCTCCTGAGCCCGTTTTGCCAGAGATGCGATGTCTGAGGCGGAATTTACTGCGGCCTCACCGCCGCTGACTTGGCTTGTGCCTGTCTTTTCATCCGTTGTGATTGTCTTTGCTCCGACTCCTGAGACGACTTTCTGCCCTATGAGTTTTTCAAGAGCTTCGCCGAAGGTCTCCGCCCATGCGACGCGTCCGCCTGTCGAAACGATTACTCTCTTGAGTTCCGGAAGTTCTCCCTTTTCCGCCTTGAGGTATAGAGGCTGAACATAGAGCAGGGATTTCCCTACGGGGATTACGAGCAGGTCGCCCCTTATGACATCCGATCCGCGCTGACTCCACAGAGAGAGCTGGGCCGATATTTCGGGGTTCTGATCGATAAGTGCCTCGATCTGAGCGGGGCCGTATATGAGCTTCTGCTTCGGGAACTGGTAGACGAGAAGCTGTCCGTAATTTTCCGGGTCGCACCGTCCCGCCATCCAGCCTATGAGGTTGTCCCTTCCCACAGGCATGTAGGGAACTATTATCGCAAATTCCGCGTTCTTCTCTTCCCAGAGCTTCATCGTCACATAGTTGGGCTGTATTCTGCGCTCCCTGCCGACGGGGGTAACTTCCCACACGTCCTCGCGGTTGTAGTAGGTGTTTGTGTCCGTCATGTGGTATGTGCGGTAGACATCAGTCTGAACCTCGAAGAAGTCCTCGGGGTAGCGCATGTGCTTCCAAAGTTCCTTTGACATCTCGCTCGACGGCTTTAAGAGTCCCGGGAATATTTTATTCCAGGTCTGAACCAGCGGGTCTTTATCATCGACCATGTAGAAGCTGATTTTTCCGTCGTAAGCGTCGACAGTGGCCTTTACACTGTTCCTTATGTAGTTGACTCCGTTAAAGTGGGTCAAAGTCGGGTCTGCCGTAGCGACAGGCTTTGAGTAGGGGTAGCGGTGCGACCATGTGAAAGCGTCCTGCACCCAGAGGATTCTGCCTTGATATATGACGGGATATGTGTCGCTGTCATATATAAGGAAGGGGGCTATCTCTTCCAGAGCTTCGCGGACGTTTCTGTTGAACATGACTCGGCTTTCCGGTTTAAGAGCTCCGGTAAAGAGAATTTCCGTGTCGTGGAAGCGCAGTGTGAAAAGTATTTTGCGCCAGAAAGAGCCTATGTCCACTCCGCCCTTGCCCTTGTAAGCGCCTCTGACGTTTGAGTCTCCCATAGGATAGTCAAACTCTTTGACGTCTGTGTTTACGAGAACATAGGAATCGGACTTTGTGCCGTAGTATATTTCGGGGCGTTCAAGAGGAATGTTCACACTGGAACGGGAGGGCAGATCTTTCATAAAGAAGAAGGGCAGTCCGCCCAAGGCTATCTCGTTGACAGGGTTCATGACAACTCCGTAGCCGTGTGTAAATTCCAGATGAGTGTTGACCCATGTCGGGTTCTGCAGCTTTGAGAGGTCGAGCTCGCGCACAGCAAGCATGACCTGCCTGTTGCGTCCGTCAAGGCTGTATCTGTCTATATAAACATCGTTAAAGTCATAGTAAGTTCTTATAGCCTGAAGCTGTTTGTAAGTGCGAAGGAGGGGAGAATAATCCCACAGACGCACGTTTTGAATAGTCTCCTGATCCGCCTTTATTTCAGCCGCGGTGACTTCCGCCTCAGGAGTTACCGAGAGAGTCTTTACATTATCGAGGCCGAAAGCCCTGCGCGTGTAGTCGAGGTGGTAGCCGAGGAATTTCTTTTCCATTTCGTACTCGTTCGGCTTGACCCTGTACTGCTGGACAAGGCCGGGAACAAATGACTGTGCCGCCCAGCCCGCTATTACAAGAAATCCTATGAGCACGCCCGAGAGCTTCCACATGGGCTTGAATATATTGACGAGCAGAAGTCCCGCAGCGGCGAAGGCGGCGGCGGCAAGCAGCGTCATGGCCGGGAGCTGAACGTTTATGTCCGTGTATCCTCCTCCGAAGACAACGCCAGTTGGCGAGTAGAGCAGGTCATAGCGGCCGATAATGTATCCCACACCCCATACGGAGAGGAGCATTGCGCCCAGAACAGCAAGGTGCAGACGCGCTTTCTTTGATACGTTGAGAGACGTACCGACCAGAGATACGGAGCGCGTCATAAAGTATGCTACGCCCGAGCCTATGAGAGACACCATAAGCACGCCCTTGAGCCACGCCTGCAGGAAGTTTATAAAAGGCAGAGTAAAAACGTAAAAGCCTATGTCGAGACCGAAGAGCGGGTCAACTTCACCGAACGGAGTCGGGTTCAGGAACTTCAGAAAAGTTCCCCATGCTCCCATCGCTCCCAGTGCGTTAATAAGAGCCATGACTGCGGCTATTCCCGCTATTGTCCACTTTGCGGAGCGCAGCTCCACTGCACCGGAAGATTCCGTCAGGAGGCGCAGCCCGTTGTTAAAAGCATAGCGCCAGTTGCCCCAGTAAATGAGAAAAGCGGGGACAAGAGCGACAAAGAAGAGTTCCCAGCGCGCTGTAACACGCCTCCAGAAGAGAGACTCAAAGCCCTGAGACTCAAACCAGTAGAGGTCTGTCATAAAGGTGGCGAGCCACGGAAGAATCATAGAGAAGAAAAAGAAAACTGCGGCAAAAATCAGCCATATCTTCGGGAGCTTAGGAAGCTTGAGCACAGGACGCGCCGGAGCCTCGTTCTCCTCGTAGTAATCCTCGTTATTGTCTCCTCTTCCCTGTGACCATTGGCGGCCCGATGCATTGTTCAGTCGTTCAAATATATCTTTAAGATCCATGACGGTCTCCCTTCATTCAAACGGATGATATTGTGCAGATACATTCTTTATTATAATGCTATATGTGTCCAGAGCAAAACAGCGGAACAGAATCTTTCC
The DNA here is from genome assembly GCA_964577295.1 of uncultured Synergistaceae bacterium. GTDB lineage: Bacteria > Synergistota > Synergistia > Synergistales > Synergistaceae > CAZNYN01. The sequence continues at coordinate 12,487 of CAZNYN010000032.1, forward strand.
CATCATATTTTATAAGAGAAAAATTATTCCCATGACAAAAGAATATAATGCTTTCTTAGTCAAATTTATTCCTCAGACATTTGACAGACCCAAGCTCAGACTGTATTCTGGAAAAAGTATCATAACAGAACAAAAACAAGGGGATAAAAAAATGGCTGTCACAACAAAAGAAGAAATTTATGCAATATTGGAAGACAACAGTATAGAATACCATCTGCTCGAACACGACGCCGTATACACAATAGACGACATGAAGCTCGTCGAGGGAATGAAAATAGAAGATGTCTGCAAAAATCTCTTCCTGCGCGACGAAAGAGGCAAGAAGCACTTCCTTGTCGTGATAAGCGAGGAAAAATCCGCGGACTTAAAAGCCCTGCGCGAAAAGCTCGGAACATCGCGTCTCGGCTTCGCATCGGAAGACAGGCTCATGAAGTATCTCGGCCTCATCAAAGGAGCCGTAACACCCCTCGGCGTCATAAACGACAAAGAATGCGCAGTGCAGGTCATATTCGACGAAGACCTCAAGGGCAGAGCAAGCCTGGGAGTTCACCCGTGCGACAACACCGCCACGGTTTTTCTCTCATTCGACAACCTCAAAAAGATAATAGAGAGCACGGGACATACGATAAAGTTCCTCAAACTGTAGCGTCACCCTTTACCGACAAAAAACGGCGGCTCTGACTTCGTGTCAGTCCGCCGTTTTTCAACCTTTAACAGGAGGCTCAGCCGTGATTCTTCATCTCGAAGCGCCACGAGTCGCGGCACATGTCCTCAATACTCCTCTTTGCCTTCCAGCCAAGCTCACGCTCCGCCTTTGACGCATCCGCATAATACTCCGGCAGGTCTCCCGCCCTCCGCGGAGCTGTTTCACAAGGCACATCCACACCGTTCGCACGGATAAAGGCGTTCACAAGCTCCAGAACGGATGTTCCCCGTCCCGTTCCCAGATTATAGACATTTACGCCGCCGCGCATCTGCGACACAGCCGCGACATGCCCCTCCGCCAGATCCATGACATGTATATAGTCGCGCACTCCCGTACCGTCCGAAGTATTATAGTCATCTCCGAAAATGCGGAGCTTCTCCAGCCTGCCCTTCGCTACCTGAGAAATAAAAGGCATGAGATTGTTCGGAATGCCGTTGGGATCCTCGCCGATAAGTCCGCTCTCATGAGCTCCCACAGGGTTGAAATAGCGAAGCAGAGAGACAGAAAAGTCGGGGTTTGCCTTCGCAGCGTCCGTCAAAATACGCTCGCTCGCCGCCTTCGTCTCCCCGTAGGGATTTGTAGTAGGTCTGAGGCTCATACTCTCGACAAAGGGAATATCATTGTCTCCGTAGACAGTCGCGGAAGATGAAAAGACAAACTTATTCACCCCGTGGTCAATACAGGCCTGAGCCAGAACGATTGTGCTTACCGTATTATTATAGTAATACAGCAAAGGCTTCTCCACAGACTCGCCCACAGCTTTCAGACCCGCAAAGTGAATGACACCGTCTATATCATTCTCCGAAAAAATCCTCTCCACGGCATCGCGCTCTGTCACATCCGCCTCGTAAAAGACAAAGTCTCCGCCCGTTATCAGCTTAATCTTGTCCAAAGTCTCCGCCTTGCTGTTCACAAAATTATCCGCGATGACAATAGAGTGCCCCGCTTCAAGCAGAGCCGTGCATGTATGAGAACCGATAAATCCCGCGCCGCCGGCAACAAGAATATTCATAGAAACACACCCCTTACATATAGGTCAAACTCCTTCATTATACTATGAAAAAATTGCAGAAAGCCTATGGCAGAAAAAAACGGCAGATTTCGCGCTTCGTGCGGCAGAGACACATTGGTTAAAATCAGTAATTTTGTTGATAATATGTAACAAGTTCGTTTCCGGCGGAAAATATCGTTACGGACGGAGGATAAATAAGCTATAATCTTGTCCTTGAAACGGCGGACAAACTATTTGCCCGTGAGGAAACACTACAGTTAAACTAAAAAACGGAGAGGAACGATGTTAATGGAGATGGCTGCAAATATCATCGCGGCAGTTACCTGGCAAAATCTTGTTATGATGGGGGTAGGAGCTTTTCTGCTCTATCTGGCTATCAACAAAGGTTTTGAACCCACATTGCTTTTGCCGATGGGATTCGGCACACTGCTCGTCAACCTGCCGCTCTCATCGGCTCTTGACCAAATGGCGGGCGGCAAGCTCGTGGAAGGCGCTCTCTCAATGCTCTTCCGCATGGGAATAGCCAACGAAGTCCTCCCTCTGCTCATACTTATAGCGGTCGGTGCAATGTGCGACTTCGGGCCGTTGCTTGCAAACCCCAAAGTATTCCTCTTCGGCTTAACCGCCCAGATGGGAATATTCCTCACAATGGGAATAGCCCTCTTCTTCGGCTACAACGTCTATGAAGCCGCTTCCATAGGCATCATAGGAGCAGCGGACGGCCCCACCTCGATATATGTGGCAACCAGATTCGCACCGCACTTACTAGGGCCTATATCCGTGGCGGCATACACATACATGGCTCTCGTGCCCCTCATTCAGCCGCCCGTTATAATGGCTATCACTACAAAAAAAGAGCGCGCAATGAAGATGCCCCCTGCGGAAAAACCCGTCACAAGGCTCAAGAGAATAGTGTTCCCCATAGTCGTCACAATGATAGGCGGAATCATAGCTCCCGCATCCGTAGCTCTTCTCGGATTTGTCATGTTCGGCAACCTTCTGCGTGAGAGCGGAGTAACCGAAAGACTTTCGCAGGCCGCCCAGAACGAACTTGCAAACATAGTCACGATACTCCTCGGCTTCTCCATAGCGGCAACAATGACAGGCGAGAAATTCGTAAACATGAGCACACTCGTCATAATCTGCATGGGACTTGTGGCGTTCGTCCTTGACACGGCGGGCGGAGTATTCACGGCAAAAATACTGAACCTCTTCCTCCCCGAAGGAAAGAAAATAAACCCCATGGTCGGAGCTGCGGGAATTTCAGCCTTCCCAATGTCCGCAAGAACAATACAGAAGCTCGGACAGAAAGCCGACCCCACAAACTTCCTCCTCATGCACGCAGTGGGAGCAAACGTAGCAGGTCAGATAGGCTCAGTCCTCGCAGGCGGAATACTCCTCGCATACCTCGGAGGCTAAACTCAACAATAACACAACCGGACAGGAGGCTTTCCATTATTTGGAGGGTCTCCTGTCTGATTGTATCTGTATATCTTGTGTGGGTTTGGAGACAGAACCCTTCTGTCTAAAATTAACCGTCTTGTTTTCGGCAAGGTCACATTTATTTTTGTAAAATGATTTTATATTGTCGGAGACAATGATCTAAAAACAACTGATTCCGAAGAGCGGGATAGCAGAAGATACTATTTTTCTTTTCTCTGCGCAATGTTCTTCCAAAATTGATTGGCTAAAAATTGGTTAAAAAATTAGCTAAGTTATTCTTTCAAAATCCAATTAGCCAATCGTTTGTTATCTGAATCCAGTGTGATGATACCCTCTCTTCTCAATGAAGACAGCAGATTTCTTACCTTGGATTCCTTTTGTTTTTCGCTCATAGTATCCGGGAGCTTGTCACGCAGAAGTTTAATAAAATCCTGTTTTGTGCCTCTTTTGTATGTGTCCAGATAACTTAGAATCCATTTCCTGTAAGCATCATCGTCAAAGCCTTTGTTCTTAACATACTGCGCTTTCTCACCTATACTTTCTGCCACTTTTGCAGAAATAAAGATGTTTGGCACTTTCCCTTCAATGACCCTAAGCTTGCGAAGGTATTTCACTGCATCCTTTGAAATAGTTTCATGCTTTTGAACTTTATCAACCAGATAGACCGTGGTCAAGTCAAAATCCGGATTCTCAAACAGAACACGGGAGTAGTTATCATCTATTGTTTTTCCATATACAACGACGCTCACTTGACGCGCGGTTGAAAGGTCATAATCGGGGAGAGGAAAATACTTCTCCTGCTGAATTTTGAAGACTTTCCGAATGCCCATTGTCTGCGTGTCAATCATATTAAACTTGACCATCGTCTCCGCCAAAAGCTGATTCCGATAAAACGGCGGGTTATAGCTTGGCTTCAAGATAGGCTCTATACTGCCGGGAAGAAAAGATCCGGGATTAGTTAAAATTAGCTTATCTTCAAATTCGTTTAGGTAAATTCTTCCTCCAATCGAATAATCAGAGTGCACTATGCAGTTATTCATGAGCTCTCTGAGAAGCCACATATCATACTGCTTTGTTTCGGCAGGGAAAAGTGTCATTTGATTTGGCATATAACGATAAGTCAAGTTTCTTATCTTTGCAAAGATTCTATCACTTGCAGAGATAAAGGGAATTTTGAATATCTCATAGTCTTTGATATTTTCGCTTGAATCAAATAGTCTCCACGACGCTTCCGGCGGGGTTGAAAAGAGATAATCATTATCCTCGTTGCCAAGTAAAAGTAAAGCGGCGTTTGTAATGCTGCCGTTGAGGATTAGCTTTAACTTAGTTAAGAAGTCGGAATCTGTCATCCCGTCAACTTCCTCTGTGATATGAGGACGGTTCATTTTCTCCTTATACTTTTGTCTTGCAGTTGCAATAGCGGAAGAGTCAAGGCATTTGATGGTCGCATCCGGAATAATCTGCTTTGACCAGTCTTTCTTTTCCTGCCCACGAATGCGATCCAGCTCTTCCACCGACAAGGCACCAAGTGATTCACCGTTTCTTCCGTAGAAGTGGTTGTGCCATCCAGTTGGAATTGCAGTTGCCGCCGCAGGTATCTGAAACATTATAACGCGCTTTTTTTCGCCATTGACCACCGGATATATTTCATAAATCTCAATGTAAGAGATTCCGCCTGTCGTTCCTGTTGATATTTCGTGTTTCAGTGTTTCAAGGCCGGCTGTATTTCGATAATTTGTACCGATTATTGCTTTGTCTTTGTTTCGCACGCCAAAAACAAGCCATCCATATTGAAGCCCTTTGATATTTGCCTCATTGCTTATGGCAGAAAAATACTGTCCAATTTTGTCTCTGTCGTAATTATTGTCAGCAGCCTTGAATTCAACAACTTCATTCTCCCAGTTTTCAATAAGACTACTGAGCGTCTGGAATAAATCAGACTGCTGATCTTTGGGATCAAAATTAAAAAAGAACATATTTTCCCCCCTCTTTATCCACAACAATAAAAAGCCATCCGATGTTTTTTCTTTAGTATAGGTACTTAGAACGTCATCCATAGTAGTTTCGAGGATTGTCACATCGCACGGGGCCAGCGCAGTGTGTTATAGAGCACTACAGTCTATTCACCTGTCAGCTGGTCAATGCCCCCTCAATAGCGGCTGACAGGTTTCTTTCGCCAATTACTCTTTCATAATCTTTTCCTCGTAAAAAGCCTCGGCAAAACACCATAAAAATTATATTACAAAACACCCTGTTTTAAATGGATTACGCTAATAAAGTATCAAAGCTCGTCAAATTTGCCGGTTATTTCTGCTTCCAAGACCCATCAGGTACGGTTGTTGTCACTTGCCTCTTGAATCACGTGGCATAGCGAGGTGTTATTTTGCCATTTCAAGCAATTCTCACTATTCTATTGTGCAGCGTCATCTTATCTTAACATGTGCTCTGGTGTAAGTGCCCCAAAACCCCTATATAGAATTTTCCCATATTGCTCGGCTTCTCCATAGCGGCAACAATGACAGGCGAGAAATTCGTAAACATGAGCACACTCGTCATAATCTGCATGGGACTTGTGGCGTTCGTCCTTGACACGGCGGGCGGAGTATTCACGGCAAAAATACTGAACCTCTTCCTCCCCGAAGGAAAGAAAATAAACCCCATGGTCGGAGCTGCGGGAATTTCAGCCTTCCCAATGTCCGCAAGAACAATACAGAAGCTCGGACAGAAAGCCGACCCCACAAACTTCCTCCTCATGCACGCAGTGGGAGCAAACGTAGCAGGTCAGATAGGCTCAGTCCTCGCAGGCGGAATACTCCTCGCATACCTCGGAGGCTAGAACAAAGCCCCGCACTGCCAAAACAAAATTCAAAACCACAAAAGCAGCCAAAGGCAGAAACAAAGCCAAGGCTGCTTTTTTTTATGGCGTTATCTGCAAAAACATCAAAGCGGCAGGCTTTGCCGCTCTGCAGGTCACAATTTTTGCTGTCGTTCCGTATAGCGGAACGGTTGTTATGTTACACCAACACAAAACTTAAATCTTGTATACCAAGGTATATATTAATATATATATAGGCAGTTAAAATTTCCCAATTTACTGATAATACTAAATTTGCCGTGTGCGACAGGAGGTATTTTTATGTTGAAAGCTAATGTCGGTTCAAGTGTACTCAAATGTGCAAAATCTGCGGGAAAAGAGGCGGCTCTTGCCGAGAAGGAGTATCGTTTTTAGTGTTGACCTTAATTTCAACTCTGCCTTTGTTTGCTCCTTCAGCCGATGCCGTTTTGTTATAAAATCATATCCGCGTTAACACTTTTTCATAAGGCGGAACCTGTATAGTGCCAGTTTTTTTGCCATTGTACTCTCTCTTGCGCTTTTATCATCATCGTGGTAAAGTGTTACTCTCAAAATGTAAAATGAAAGAACGAAAGATTTGTTTTGTCCTTTCAAAACCATCAAAGGAATGATGCTATTTATGACAAAACAGTACCAAAAAGAGAACGGTAACTTGAAGAACAGCTCTAGCCCATCGGCGCGGTCTAATTTTGCTTACTTTCTTATTTCCCTTTTCCTGATAGCCACAGCGTATTTCACCTCCGCCCAAGCACAAGCTTCCGCCGCATCAGGCGGTGATACGGTTAATATATCAACTTCCGCAGACCTTACCGCATTCCGCAACAGAGTCAACCAAGGAGAAACTTCGCTGGACGCAGTGCTTTTAAATAATATAGACCTGGAGAACGCAGAGTGGACGCCAATTTATAAATCAAAAGACACGGTTGGCTACACGGGAAAATTTAACGGCAATGGATATAAAATTACAAACTATAAGATAACCCAAAGTCTGGAAACGGCAGGTCTTTTCGGTGTTATCGGAGGCAGCGGCGTTGTAAAAAACCTTACTGTCAGCGGAGATATCAGCGTGTCAGGGTCTGGCGGTTATGTCGGCGCCATTGCGGGAAATAACCTCGGAACGATCGAGAACGTCACAAACAACGGGAAAACAACGGCAAGCGGAAGCAACGGCAAAGCCGGCGGCATCGTCGGAGTTAACCAGAACGTAATAATAGCCTGCGCAAACAACGGTGAGACATCAGGTGAAACAGCCGGTGGAATTGCCGGATACAACTGGCGCGCCGCTATAAAAAACTGCACAAATAACGGCAAGACTGTCACGAACACTTCAGGGGGCAATATCGGCGGTATCGCAGGCAGTGCTTACTACTACACGGCAATAACTGACTGCACAAACAACGGTGAGACATCCTATGAATCGGTCGCATATGCCGGCGGTATTCTGGGATTTGGAGGCGATTCTACGTCCATAAGGGGCTGCACAAACAACGGGAAGACGGCAACCCCGAACGGTGGTTACACCGGGGGCATTACAGGATATAGTGCCGGTATCAGCATAACAAATTGTATCAGCAAGGGCAATGTGATATCGGATTCTGACCCGGGCGGCGTTCTAGGATACGCATACGATTCTGTCTCGTCAATAGACCGCTGCGCATACCTTGGCTCCGGTGATTTGCCCGTTGTCGGAAGCAAGGCCGGCGCAGAGCCTGCTGTCACGAATACTGTCTCTCTTGATAACAAAAGCATTGAGGAGGTCGTACTGACATATACGGTGCAAAGGATAAGCGAGACGGAATATCAGATAATTCCGGGTGGAAACGGGGATTACAGCAAATACATGCCAAGCGGTGTGGTGCTGTCCTATGACCAAACTCTTATATCCTGCGACTACAAGGGAAACGGCAAGTTCACCGTAACAGGCGGCAGCAACATTTTTACAAATATTGACATATTAGGGCTGTGCTTCTCTGATGTCAGCACATACCCCTTTGGGATAATATCAAGCGATAATTTTATAGTAACGGCATGTACAGGAGTAAATATCGAACCCAACCCGCAGCCTGCCGACAACACCTCCGGCAGTTCAAACGGCTGTAACACAGGCTTTGCGGCACTGGCACTTTTGGCAATTGTGCCAATAGCTATAAAGAAAAAGAAGTAAAACACAATCCCAAAAACACCGAAAAATAAACAGCGCAAGCCTCCGTCCATAAAGACAGAGGCTTGCGCCGTTATGTTTGCAATGTACCCTAAAGGTTGGACACATGGGACTGTGGAGAAAAATCTTAATTTCGGACATTAGGTGAACTTGGAGAGGAGATATCACGAACAAAAAATTACAGAGGAAGAAAGGAATCTGCTGAAAGAAGGTGAATACGTAGCGGCCGTACCACCTAGGACTGTGCAATTTTGGGGCAGGGTTTTAGAAGAAATTTTGCCTTGATCTTTAGAGAGATACAAGCCCAAAAAATATCATTCAATTAGGCCTCAATCCTAAAATTTTTGGTGATAAACGAATTAATAGACTAGTTGAACACCGGCGCGCCCACACACCTGTGCTCAAGCAGAAACTCCTGGTCATCCATCGCCCAGCCCCTCTCGCGGACAACCTTCAGCAGCTTCTTAAAATCATTGAAATTTGTAATAGTGTGAGGTGTAAAACGCTCAAAGGGACAGGCATAGAGAGCCTTGTTCAGCTCCGTTCCCGAAAGGCACGAGAGCAGACACTTTCCCATGGATGAACAGTAAGCGGGCGAGCGATATCCGACCTGAGTGTAAAGCCTCATCGTGGGGTAAATATCCATCTTCTCCAGATAGACAATCTCATTCCCGTCCAAAATACCGAGGTGGACCGAAAGATTGAGCTTGCGGCGCAGCTCCGCCAGAACAGGCTTCGACTCAGTCTGCAGCTCCAACCCGTTTATATGGCAGCTAGCCGCCTCGATGAGCTTAGGCCCTATGGAATAGCCTCCGTCCTTATTCTTCTCCTCATAACAGCGTCCACACATAGTCTGAAGCAGCCGAAAGACAGTAGTCTTGCTCATACCGCTCTGCTTGACAATATCGGTAAGAGACATAGGCTCCTGAGCCTGAGCCAAAAGCTCCAAAATATCAAAAACCCGCTCAATCGACCGAACTTCCTCCATAGAATCACCCCATACAGAAAATTATAAAAAGCACAACAGCCGCAAATAGATTATAGCATGGGGGAAATGGCAGTGCTTCTTATCCTCTATTGTTATCACTCACATTAAAACATGCTAACCCAATTAAAAATGTTGGAGATAGTTGCGTTTGTAGTATTCATCCATACATAATAAGGTGTTAACGGCAAACATCCGAGTCAAAATAAATTGTCTCGGATGTTTATTTAATATTTAATATGGGAAAATATCATTAATAACAAAAATTAAAAAACATTATGGAAGGATTCGAGCTTTTTGATCTCTTCTTTTGTCTTTGTTTTAAGCTGTGCGCCGAATTCCCAAGGAAACACGGTCTGGAACCA
>CAZNYN010000033.1:0-21266 GCA_964577295.1 uncultured Synergistaceae bacterium
AAATTAATTTTAATTTAGATCATGAATAATATTAAATTATCAGAATTTACACACTAGACAATTTTTTCCAATGTGATAATCTATTATTGTTAAAAAATTGTATCTTATGGGAGGCGATCTTTTTGGGGAAGATCGATCACATCCCTGAGATTCTGCGGAAATATCCGCAAGATCCCAGGTACTTACTCGCAATTCTTCTTGATATTCAAGAAAAAGAAAAATACCTCGAAACATCAGTAATGAAGGAAGTTGCCGGGTATTTAGGCGTACCCGACAGCAGAGTCTATGCTGTCGCGACATTTTACAGCACTCTGAGTCTCAAAAAGAAGGGACAAAAAATAATAAAGGTGTGCATGGGAACAGCATGTCATTTACGCGGCTCCGGAGCAGTGCTTAAAGAGCTGGAAAAGGAACTCGGGATTAAGGTTGGAGATAGCACGGCAGACGGAATGTACACACTTGAAACTGTAAACTGCGTCGGCGCGTGCGCTCTTGCCCCGGTTATGATTGCAGAAGATAAGACATACGGCAATATGGCCCCCGAAAAGGTAAAAGATGTCCTTGAAAAGGAGGCTGCAAAATGACATTCAACTCTGTCGCCCAATTCTTGGAATATCAAAAAAAGCTTGAAAACAAAGATAACTCGTCAGTGAAGATATGGGTGTGCGCCGGTCCAGGATGTATCGCCAACGGCAGTCTCGACCTCTTCGACTCCATGAACAGAAGTTATGCCGCAAAGTATGGAAGCGCAGATAAAATATCGATTTCGCTTGATAAGAGTAAAGAGTGCGCCTGCGGCGGTGTGGATATTACAGGCTGTATGGGGCCGTGCGAACACGGGCCTGTTTTGCACATAGAACCTTACTGCTGGTATTATTTTAATGTCAAAATATCCGATATAGACGAAATTCTTGATTCCGTGGAAAAGGCTGTGCCTTTAACCAGGCTGTGTCCCAAAGGTACCGACAACAAAAATATAGTTCCTCCTCTGAGAGAGGCTATACCGTTTTTGTCAAAGCAGAAAAAGACAGTCCTGAAAAATATGGACAATATGTCGCCTCTGGACTTGGACGGATATATTGCCAAAGGCGGCTTTTCCGCTTTGGCAAAGGTTATCGAAACAATGCAGCCGAGTGATGTATGCAAAGAGATTATAGACTCTGGTCTAAGAGGCCGCGGCGGCGGCGGATTCCCAACAGGCATTAAGTGGGATTCATGCCGCAAAGCAAAAGGCGGCAGACGTTATGTTTTGGTAAACGGCGACGAAGGCGACCCCGGTGCTTTTATGGACAGAAGCCTCATGGAGGGAGATCCATTCTCGGTGCTGGAAGGGCTGATAATCGGAGCTTATGCCGTGGGAGCGGAAGAGGGCATTATTTATGTAAGGCATGAATACCCGCTTGCGGTAGTAAGGCTCAAAGCCGCTATAGAAAAATTAGAAGAAGCCAACTTGCTGGGCGAAAAGATTCTGGGAGCAGACTTCGCCTTTAGAGTCGAAATATGCCAAGGCGGCGGCGCGTTTGTATGCGGCGAATCAACGGCTCTTATGACATCAATAGAAGGCAGAGCGGGAGTGCCAAGGGTAAAGTACATACGCTCGACAGAAAAAGGTCTTTGGGAATCTCCGACTGTTCTAAACAATGTTGAGACATGGGCTAATGTTCCTCTTATTATCAACAACGGAGCTCAGTGGTTTAAATCCATCGGTACGGAAGGAAGCTCGGGAACAAAGGTTTTCGCTCTCGTGGGCAAGGTAAAAAACACGGGTCTCGTAGAAGTTCCCATGGGAACCACTCTGAAAGAAATAATATACGGAATAGGCGGAGGCGTTACAAAGGACAGGCCTTTCAAAGCAGTTCAGACAGGCGGCCCTTCGGGAGGATGTCTGCCGGAGGATATGCTTGATACTGCTGTAGACTTTGACAATCTTACCTCAGCCGGCTCCATGATGGGCTCTGGCGGCATGATCGTCATGGATGACAGAACTTGTATGGTCGATGTAGCTAAATACTTTATAGATTTTCTGGTTGAAGAGTCCTGCGGAAAATGTGTGCCTTGCCGCGAGGGACTTAAAAAAATGCAGAAATTACTGCATGACCTTACATCTGGTGAAGGTAAGCCCGGCGATACGGAAAAACTGCAAAATCTCGCTCGGGGAATCGCTGATACGGCTCTGTGCGCTCTGGGACAGTCTGCCGCAAATCCTGTACTGTCTACCATAAAATATTTTTACGACGAATATGAGGAACATGAAAATAAGCACTATTGCAGGGCCGGAGTCTGCAATAACATGTACCTGCCTCTTATCGACGAAGATAAGTGCAGGGGCTGCGGAATATGTTCCAAAAAGTGTCCTGTCGGCGCCATTCAAAAAACTCCAAAGGGAAAATATATAATTGACAATAAAACCTGCGTCCAATGCGGCTCATGCATTGATGCATGTCCTTTCACAGCTGTAAAAACAGCAGGAAGGGGTGGCAGTGATGATTAATATTGTAATTGACGGAGTTAATACAGAAGTCGAACAGGGTGTTACCATTCTGCATGCGGCACGCTCCTGCGGAATAGAGATTCCCACACTTTGCAACCATGAAGGGCTTACATCTGACGGCAACTGCCGCCTATGTTCCGTTGAAATTGACGACAATGGACGCAAAAAAGTTGTGGCTGCATGCATGTTTCCGATAAGCAAACCGATAACGGTAGAAACAAAGTCCGAACGTGTAATCAACGCAAGAAAGGCTGTCCTTCAGCTTTTGCTCAACAGAAATCCAAAAGCGCCGGTAATACAAAACTTGTGCAGGGAGTACGGTGTTATCAGGGAAGAGCGTTTCGCGCATGAGCCGGACCTCTGTATCAGGTGCGGACGCTGTGTAAGGGCGTGCGAGATAAACGGGACAAAGGCCATCGAACTGGTAGGCAGAGGCTTTGAGCGTCATGTAGCGCCTCCTTATGAACTTTCTCCAGATGCCTGCATAGGCTGCCTCTCCTGCGCGTCAGTATGTCCTACAGGCAAGATAACTTACGAGGAGAACGAGGGTACAAGGACTATATGGAAACGCACCTTTGACCTTCTGCGGTGCGAAAGATGCGGCGATTTATACGCTACGAAGGAAATGCTTGACTTTGCCGGTGTGCCCGAGGAAGAACGCGGACTTTGCGACAGGTGCCGCAAATATGATGAAAGCCATAAATTCTTAAAAGGTGATAAAATAAGGTAAAATATAGCAGATTCTTAATTTTACAAAAAAATATTTCGACCCCTTCGACCTTGTTTATCTCACCGAGATAAGCAAGGCAATGGGTACAGAAAGCGATTTCTGTGCCTGCCTAATTTGCAAAGAAGGAGACCCTCTTGCTTTGGGGTCTCCTTTTTGTATATCCGTAAATAAAGCAGATCTACGCAGCAAAACATTGAGGAGGAATGCCTTATGGAAATGATTTTAGTAACATCGCCGGAAAAATGTGTCGGATGCGGTACTTGTGAATTAGCTTGCTCTCTGGCCCATGAGGGAGAGTGCAAACCTTCAACAGCAAGGGTAAACGTTTTTAGATTTGAAATGGGAAGCAATATTCCCATGCTCTGTTTCCAATGTGACGATGCAGCCTGTATGTCAGTCTGCAAGACAGGGGCTCTGACAAGAGATGAGGACACCGGTGTTGTAACGGTAAACGAAGAAAAATGTATCGGATGCAAAATGTGTGTAATGGCTTGTCCTTTCGGGAATATAGCCTTCAGCCGCACTGCGAAAGCGGCCAGAAAGTGCGACCAGTGCGGAGGAGAACCCATGTGCGCGGAATTTTGCCCAACAAAAGCGATAGAATATTTGCCGGCTGACACTGCCAACCTTAACAGGAAAAAGGCGTTTTCGGCAAAGATGAAAAAGGCTATTGAGGAGGTAAAGTAAGATGGCAGGCTGGATCGGGACAATTCTAAGAGTAAATCTCACAGAAGGCACAGTCAAAAAAGAAGCTCTGAATATGGATGCGGCAAAGGACTTCCTCGGCTGCAGAGGGCTTGGTGTCTATTACTATACTAAAGAAGTTGCACCAGGTGTAGATCCTCTGGGGCCGGAAAATAACCTGATTTTTGCTGCAGGGCCTCTTACCGGAACTATGGGAACCAGCACGGGACGCTATGAAGTCGTGACCAGAGCTCCTCTTACAGGGACACTGGCGGCTTCCAATTCGGGCGGATATTGGGGCCCCGAACTGAAATACGCCGGATACGACATGATTATTTTTGAAGGCAAATCCGAGAAACCTGTATATCTCGACATTTATAATGGCAAGGTTCTAATCAAGGATGCGGCAGATCTGTGGGGGCTTGATGTGCCCAAGACGACAGCCGCAATCCTCTCAAAGTCTGATCCTGATGCAAAAGTAGCATGTATCGGCCCTGCGGGAGAAAATATGGTTCTTATGGCTGCGGTAATGAACGATGAACACAGAGCCGCAGGACGCAGTGGTGTCGGTGCCGTTATGGGATCAAAAAAACTCAAGGCAATCGTTGTAAGGGGAACAAACGGCGTAAAAATAGGAGACAAAGAAAAATTTCTTAAAGCTGTAAGAGACAGCAGAAAGCTGCTCTTTGAAAACGGAGTTACAAATGCCGGACTTCCTGCTTACGGAACAAACGTGCTTGTAAATATACTGAATTCCGTAGGCTCTCATCCGACAAGAAATTTCCGCGAATCCTGCTTTGAAACGGCAGATAAAATAGGCGGAGAAACTTTGACAGCTACCAGACTGCACAGAAACAAAGCATGCGCCTCATGCGTAATAGGCTGCGGACGTGTGGCATGGAGCGAAGGTAAGTTTGCCGGAGAGGGCGAAGGACCCGAATATGAAACAGCATGGTCTTTCGGTTCTGACTGCGGAATAGACGACCTCGATCTTGTCAATAAAGCCAACTTTATGTGCAACGAACTTGGGCTTGATACAATCACAATGGGTGCTACCATAGCGGCGGCAATGGAACTCTACGAAATAGGCGCTCTGTCAAAGGAAGAAGCGGGGTTTGAGCTTAACTTTGGCAATAAAGACGCAGTTGTCGCATTGGTAGAAGCTACGGCGTACAGAAAAGGATTCGGAAATGACCTGGCAGAGGGTTCCTTCCGTCTGGGTACAAAGTACGGACATCCGGAAGTCTCAATGACATGCAAAAAACAGGAAATGCCAGCCTACGACCCGAGAGGAATTCAGGGTATAGGGCTGAATTACGCCACCTCCAACCGCGGAGGATGCCATGTCAGAGGATACACAATTTCGCCGGAAATTCTGGGACTGCCCGAAAAGCTTGATCAGCAGTCTATTACAGAGAAACCTGTTTGGGTAAAAGCTTTCCAGGATCTGACATCGGCAGTTGACGCGGCAGGTATGTGCCTCTTCACAACTTTTGCTCTCGGCGCACCGGCCATCGCGGCACAGCTCTCCGGAGCTACCGGCGTAGAATACACGGCAGACGATGTGGCAAAAATCGGAGAGAAAATTTATAATATGGAGCGCATGTACAACATCTCCGTGGGATTCACGAAAGATGACGACACATTGCCCGCCAGAATGTTCAACGAACCGATTCCCGACGGCCCGATGAAGGGCAAAGTCAGCCGTCTCGGCGAAATGCTGCCGGGCTACTACGAAGCACGCGGCTGGGATGAAAACGGAGTACCGACAGAGAACAAGCTCAAGGAACTTGGATTGAAGTAACTGTTACATACTCATGGGGGAGATAAAATGATAAAAGTAGGTTTTTTTGCTGATATCAGAGCAATGGTGGGAATGAAGGAGCTAATCATCGATGATACTCCTCCCACACTCTCTGCCCTCATGAATGTACTGTGCCTCAGATTCGGGAAAGATTTTACGGAACGGTGCATGGACGGCAATATTATATCGTGCAGAGTAAATATTCTCATAAACGGTATACACATGCTCCACATCGATAAAGATTTATCTGCCCTAAAAGACGGAGACGACGTCCGAATTTTTCCCGTCATAGGGGGAGGCTAAGCAAAAATTCAAAGTCCGTAACGCAAAGAAGCCCGCTGATTCAGCGGGCTTCTTTGCATATACCGGTAAGTTGAATTTTGCTAAAGCTGTTTCTTCCAGCGAGGTCCCTGCGGCGTATCCTCGATGGTTATGCCGCGTGACGCGAGCAAATCCCTTATTTCATCGGAGCGTTTAAAATTTTTGGCCTTTCTGGCTTCGGTACGCTCGACAAGAAGAGCATCTATTTCCGCGTTCTCTCCCTCGGAATCTGCCGCATCAGAGGGGAAAAGTCCGAAGATTTTCTGTACCGTTTCAAAGAAAGCTTCAGCTTTTTTCAGAGATTCCATATCGCATTCCGCATGTTCCGTAAGGTGTACATTAACTGCCCTGACAGCCTCGAATATAGACCCAAGCGCCCCTGCGGTGTTGAAGTCGTCATCCATGGAATCATTCATGCCATTTTCTGCCGCCGTCAGTGCTTCTTCCAGAACTGTATCCTTTTCTCCCGAAGTGCGGTTTGTTATTGCGAATTTCATATCCGAACGGCAGTTTGCAAGGCGTTCCAGAGCACTCTGAGCCTGTTCAAGCCCTTCTTTCGAGAAGTTGATGGGAGAGCGGTAATGGGCGCTCATCAAGAAGTAGCGGAGCACAAGAGGATTAAACTTCTGACGTATATCGCGGACTGTCATAAAGTTGCCGAGAGACTTTGACATCTTTTCCTTATCTATTGTCAGAAACGCATTGTGAACCCAGTAATTTACAAAGCGGCATCCGCATGAGCATTCAGACTGAGCTATTTCATTCTCGTGGTGGGGGAATATCAGATCGCTTCCGCCTCCGTGAAAGTCTATCGTTTCTCCGAGGTATTTTGTGGACATTGCGCTGCATTCGATATGCCAGCCGGGACGCCCGTTGCCCCATGGGCTTTCCCAGAATGGCTCACCGGGTTTGCTTGCCTTCCACAGAGCGAAATCCAGAGGTTGTTTCTTTCTTTCGTCAATATCAATGCGCGCTCCCGACTGCAGCTCGTCTATGCTCTGTTTTGATAATTTGCCGTATTCGGGGAAGCTCTGGACATCAAAATAGACATCTCCGTCCGCTTCATAGGCATGTCCCTTTTCTATAAGAGTGCTGACAATTTTTATTATCTCTTCAATTTCGTGGGTGGCGCGGGGATTGACCGTGGCACGATTGATTCCCAGAGCATCCGCATCTTTGTAATATTCGGATATGTACTGTTCCGCAAGCTGAGGAACAGTTATACCCATTTCATTCGCACGCTTAATCATTTTGTCATCGATATCGGTAAAGTTCTGAACATACTTTACTTCATAGCCGCAATGTTCAAGATAACGGCGGAAAACATCGAATACGACAAACGGACGGGCGTTGCCGATATGGAAGAAGTCATATACCGTAGGGCCGCATACGTAAAAACGAACCTTGCCTTTTTCGATAGGTACAAATTCCTCTTTTTTTCTTGTCAAATCGTTATATACTACCAGAGCCATGTTTAGGCACCTCCTGAGTGCTTCTGTGAACTTATTATGATATCCTATAACATGAGAACTTAAAGAGCAATCTCAGAAAGGATAATTTCTTTGAACAGAGACGAACTTTTACTGCACGTTAAATCTTTCCCCGATAAACCGGGGGTCTATTTGATGCATGACGAAGACAGAAATATAATATATGTCGGTAAAGCCAAGTCCCTGAAAAAGAGAGTCACATCATACTTCAGGCACAGCAACTTTGCCTCTCCGCGTCTGCGCAAGCTGGTCGACACAATACGCGATATATCTACAATAAGGACGGAGTCCGAAATAGAAGCCTTGATTTTAGAAAACAGGCTTATTAAATTATATCAGCCTTTCTTCAATGTAGATTTAAAAATGAATGAAAGATATGCATATATAAAAATAACGGCGGAAAAATTTCCAAGAATAATCGTCACAAGGCAGAAGTCGGATGACGGCGGAGTGTATGTCGGCCCCTATGTCAGAGTCTCCGAAGTTCGGGATCTTCTGCGGCTTATAGAACGATACCTGCCGCTGCGATACTGTTCTTTTGACATTAAAAGCCAGAACAGGGAACGCCCGTGTATGAGACACTCTTTGGGCAGGTGCATGGGGCCGTGTGCGGGACTCTGCACAGAGAATGAGTACAGAGACAGAGTAGCCGACGTTCTTATGCTGCTGCAGGGCCATGGTGCGGAGCTTGTGGAACGTCTGAGAAAGAGAATGGACAAGGCAGCTCAGTCTATGGCGTTCGAAGAGGCGGCAAGGCTTCGCGACACAATAAGGGCGATATGGCGGGTGAGCCGCCAAAGGAACACCATTCCCGAAATACCGGCAGGAAAAGAAAATTTTTGGGAGACTCTCAATTCCATGCAGAGAATTTTTAATCTCCCCATGCTCCCGTGGAGAATAGACGGCTTCGACATATCACATACCGGCGGCACAAACACGGTGGGAGTTGTCGTTGTATTTGAACAGGGATATCCTAACACTTCTTTGTACCGCAGATTTAATATAAAGACTGTCGAGGGTATAGACGATTTCCGTTCAATGTACGAGACACTGCACAGACGCTACAAAAAATGCCTTGACGGGCAGGAGCCTCTGCCTCAGCTCATATTGATTGACGGAGGCCCCGTACAGTTGGAATTTGCCGTTTCTGCCTTGAAGGAGCTTGGCATTACAAAGATACCGGTAATTTCTCTTGCGAAAGAGTTTGAAGAAGTCTACATCCCGGACAGGGAAGAACCTGTGCGCCTCGAACACACAGATCACGTGCTGCGCCTGCTTCAGCACGTAAGAGACGAATCTCACAGATATGCCATAACATCGCACCGCGCCGCCAGGGGCAAAAGCTACAGAAGGAGCGTGCTTGAGGAAGTTCCGGGAATAGGAAAGTCAAAGGCGGCTCAGCTTATAACAAAGTTCGGAAGCGCCAAAGCTATTTTAAATATCCCGGAAGAGGAGCTGGCTTCAACTCCGGGCATAGGCAAAGCTCTCGCAAAGAGAATATTTGAAAAGCTGAGAGAGGCGCAAGAGGAGCATAAAGAGAATGAATAGTGCGGAAGAGAGAAGAATTGACGAAAGTTACATAAGAATGGCTCTGAGCCTTGCAATGAGAGGTACTGGGACAACAAGCCCCAACCCCAGGGTGGGCTGTGTTATTGTAAAAGACGGAGAAATAATAGGCAAAGGATGGCATCGCAAATACGGAGGTCCTCATGCGGAAGTTGAAGCTGCGGCCGATGCGTCTGCGGATATCAGCGGATCTGATGTCTATGTCACGCTAGAACCGTGCTGCCACTACGGCAAAACGCCCCCGTGCGCTCATATGCTGGCAGACCGCAGAGTAAAAAGGGTAATTATAGGAACATCAGACCCCAACCCTTTAGTGGACTGCAAAGGCATATCTGTGCTTGAAAACGCAGGCATAGAGGTAAAGACAGGTGTACTTGAGGAAGAGTGTAAATGGCTGAACAGAGGCTTCATATCAAGAATCAGGCATAACCGCCCATGGGTGCTAATAAAATCGGGAGCATCGATAGACGGAAATATCTCTCTTTCAAACGGTGAGAGCAAGTGGATAACAGGAGCAAAATCACGCCGTATTGTTCAGCTTCTGAGATCAGAGGCGGACGCTCTGCTTACCGGTGTAGGAACCGTTATTGCGGATGACCCTGAATTGACAGTGCGCGAGTGTGACGGAAGGACACCCCTTCGGATAGTGCTTGACAGAAATCTCAGAACACCGCTGTCGGCCAAGATTTTTGCGGGAGGAAATCTAATATTCTTTGCAGATGCAAAGACCGATAAAAATAAAATATCAGATTTTGAAAAAAACGGTGCGCGTGTCATAGTGCCGGAAGAAAGCTCTTCTTTAGACATTAAATTTATACTCTCAAAACTGAGCGAAAATGGTGTAAACTATTTAATGGTCGAAAGCGGTGCATCGGTCACAAGCTCGTTTATAGAGTCAGGCTGCGCAGATGAGTTCGCACTCTTTGCCGCACCGAAAATTATGGGACACGGTGTGCATTTTTCGGAGAAGATAATGTTGCATGATATGAGCAAAACTATCACACTGAAAAATATCGAAACAGAAATGTGCGGAGATGACTTGTACCTAAAAGGGGTGTTTTCATGTTCACCGGACTTATAGAAACGGTAGGAAAAGTAATTTCAGTGCTGCCGAGAGGCGATATATGGCAGCTTGATATATCTGCACCCGAAATAGCGGGGGAGCTTCGTTTGGGAGATTCTGTAGCCATTATGGGTGCGTGCAATACTGTTGTAAAACATGACAGCTCCTCATTCAGCGTGGAAATGATGGGAGAGACCAGAAAGAGGACAAAGCTCGGGAAACTGCAGTCAGGCTCATCCGTTAATCTTGAAAGGGCAATGAGGGTAGACTCGAGACTTGACGGTCACCTTGTCGCGGGACATGTTGACGGAACAGCAGCTGTGCTTCAAATAGATATAGAACCGAATACCAGAAAATACTTTTTCAGCGCCGCGCCGGAGCTGATATCGGGAATTGTTCCCAAAGGCTCTGTTACCATAGACGGGGTGAGCCTCACTGTGATAGATGTTACGGAAGATACTTTTTCGGTAGGCATAATCCCCACAACTCTCGCGGATACCACACTGTCTTCTTTGAAAATAGGAGATGAAGTTAATATCGAAACGGATATGATAGGAAAATATATTACAGGATTCCTCCAAAGAAGATTTTCCGCAGAAAATGAGACAAAAGAGATGAAAAATTCCTTAACATGGGATAAACTTGTTGAATATGGTTGGTCATAGGGGGAAGAAAACGGTATGTTTAACACAATAGAAGAAGCTATAGCGGATATAAAGCTGGGCAAAATGGTCGTCGTAGTCGATGACGAAAACAGAGAAAACGAAGGCGACCTGGTAATGGCAGCAGATTTATGCCGCACTGAAGACCTTAATTTCATGGTCACAAAAGCGCGCGGACTTGTGTGTGTGCCTATAGGAGCGGAACAGGCCAAAAGACTCCAGCTCAACCAAATGGTCGAAAACAATACAGATGCTCACGGAACGGCATTTACGGTATCAGTTGACCACATGCGCGACACAACGACAGGCATATCGGCGGCGGAACGCGCCATTACAGCAAAAGCTCTGGCCGACCCGAATTCCAAACCGGAAGATTTTCGCAGGCCTGGACACATATTTCCCCTTGTCGCAAGGAAGGGCGGTGTCCTCAAGAGGGCAGGACACACAGAGGCTGCTGTTGACCTATCGCGTATGGCGGGGCTCAACGAAGGCGGAGTTATCTGTGAAATAATGAATCAGGATGGAAGCATGGCGCGCCTGCCTCAGTTAATAGATTTCGCGCATGAGAACGGACTCAAAATTATCAGCGTCGAGAACCTCATTCGTTACCGTGTCATAAGAGAAAAATTTGTTCGCCGTGAAGCGACAATACATTTGCCGACAGCATGGGGCGACTTCACATGCCATGCCTACGTAAGCCCATACGGAGACAGCGCGGGAGCGGTACATCTTGCTCTTGTCAAAGGAGACGTGGCGGGAGTAGACGATGTGCTTGTGCGGGTACATTCCGAGTGCCTTACCGGAGACTTGCTCGGATCTCTCCGCTGTGACTGCGGACCGCAGCTACATACCGCAATGCAGATGATAGAAAAAGAGGGAAGAGGCGTTATACTCTACATGAGACAAGAGGGACGCGGCATAGGACTTCTCGCCAAACTCAAAGCCTACGAACTCCAGGAAAAGGGCATGGATACGGTGGAAGCCAATGTCGCCCTGGGCTTTGCGCCCGACCTCCGCGACTATGGTGTGGGAGCGCAGATACTTGTAGACCTGGGACTTAAGCGTTTTAAGCTTATGACAAACAACCCCGTGAAAATAAAGGGACTCGCAGGCTACGGCCTTGAAATATCGGAACGTGTGCCCATAGAGATACCGTCTAATCAATACAATGAAAAATATCTCAATACAAAAGTGTGCAAAATGGGACATTTTTTGCACACAACAGATTGCGGATGCAAGTAAAATTTTATAAATAACACTTATTGCAGAAGGGAAGATAATTTTTATGAAAGTCATTCAGGGAAACATGATCGGAACAGGCCTTAGATTTGCAATTATCGCTTCCAGATTCAACGAATTGATAACAGGCAAACTTATAGAAGGTGCAAAAGACGCTCTGACACGCCACGATGTCCGCCATCAGGACATAGACCTCTACTGGACACCCGGAGCATGGGAACAGCCTATAGTGGCAAAAGAGATAGCATTGTCCGGCAAATATGATGCCATAATATCTCTTGGGGCGGTTATTCGCGGCGATACTACACATCATGAGTATGTTGCGGGAGAAGCAGCCAAAGGACTTGCAATGGTAGGCCTAGAACAGCGCACTCCTGTGGCATTCGGCATTCTTACCTGCGACAACCTCGAACAGGCTCTTATGCGCGCAGGCAGCAAGGCAGGCAATAAGGGAGCAGACGCGGCACTGGCAGCCCTTGAAACGGCAAATATACTCAAAGAAATTCGTAATGACAGAGGAGCTGAAGCATAATGCTTGATCCAAAATGGATACGGGAGCACAGCGAAGAAGTCGCTGTTATGCTCAAAAACAGAAACAACACAGAATTTCCGCTCGATAAATTTATGGAGCTTGAACGCAGACGCAGAGAAATCCTTCTCGAAGCAGAAGCATACAAAGAAAAACGCAACGCAGGAGCCAAACAGGTCGGTATGCTCAAAAAAGCAGGAGAAAATGCCGACGCTCTAATGGAAGAGATGCGCCTTATAGGAGACAAAGTCAAGGCTTTTGACGAAGAGGCCGCAGAAATAGAAAATGAGCTTAACGATCTTGCCATGAGAGTACCTAACAAACCTCATGAATCTGTTCCCGTAGGCAAAGACGAAAATGACAATATCGAACAGAGAAGGTGGGGCACGCCCAGAACTTTCGACTTTGAGCCGAAAGCACACTGGGACGTAGCCGAACCTCTTGGCATAATGGACTTTGAAAGAGGCGTAAAGCTTGCCGAAAGCCGTTTTACCGTTCTCAAGGCCGAAGGAGCGAGGCTTGAGCGCGGGCTTATGAATTTCATGCTGGATCTGCACACGACACAACATGGATTCACAGAAGTAGCGCCCCCTATCCTTGTAAATACAAATTCTATGAGCGGAACGGGACAGCTTCCAAAGTTTGCGGAAGATCTTTACCGCTGTGTCAATGATGACCTCTGGCTCATTCCAACTGCGGAGGTTCCTCTTACAAATCTCCATTCAGGCGAGATTTTAAGCGAATCAGAACTGCCCAAATACTACTGTGCCTACACACCTTGCTTCCGCCGAGAAGCCGGAAGCTACGGACGTGACATGCGCGGAATGCTCAGACAGCATCAGTTTGACAAAGTCGAAATGGTCAAGCTCAGCACCCCCGAGAAAAGCTACGACGAACTCGAACACATGACAAACTGCGCGGAAAAAGTTCTTCAGCTCCTTGGCATACCCTACAGAGTAATATGTCTCTGCACGGGAGATATGGGATTCGGTGCCGCAAAGACATACGACATAGAAGTGTGGCTTCCCAGCCAGAATTGCTACAGAGAGATAAGCTCATGCAGCAACTGCGAAGACTTCCAGGCACGCAGAATGGGCACAAAATATCGCCCCGAAGGCGGAGGCAAGCCGCGCTTTATACACACACTTAACGGTTCGGGCATTGCAATCGGACGCTGCCTTATAGCACTGATTGAAAACTATCAGAACGAAGACGGAAGCATAACAGTTCCGGAAGCACTCAGACCATACGTAGGCGGACTTGAGAAAATAGGATAAAATACCAAAAAAACTAAGGAGACCGGACATACTCCGGCCTCCTTTTTTGTAGTATCATATAAGCATAAGTTTATGACTGTCGGTCAAACGGAAGAGCGGGGTATACCTTTATGTTCGATAATATCTATATAACTACTGTCGCAATGGTAATAATAGTTGCTGCCATCTGTGTCTTCATACAAAAATTTTTTAAAAGATATCTTGAGAGCGATCAGTACTATTATCTAAAGGATATAACCCTCGTGGGTGCTTGGGCTCTGTGTGGAATATGGGCCGCAGACGGCCCCTTGAGAATTACCATTGCAACAGGCATTGTCGCAGCATGCATCGGTTTCTGTCAAAAAGTATCCCAAGGCAAGAACCTCAGGTTTCTATACTTTCTCGTTGGTTTGGGCTTCTCGATATTTGGTCCTAGAATAGCGTTTATAGAATTTGCAAAGGGTGAATATTACTATCTCTCCTATTTCGCCTCCATTGCAATAAGCACCCTTTGGGTCGGCATCTTCCCGATATTTTTCCAGGAAATTGATGATATCCCTGGAATGGGAGGACTTATGCTGACAGTAAGCTGGTCCATGATATCTGCTGCAATACTTTCATCTTCCTTAAATTTAGAGAACTCATCACAAATATGCATAGCGGGAATGGTATTTTTAATTGTATTTTGGAGCAGACACATACACCCGTATAAAAGACTTACAGAGCCGCTGACGGCGCTGTGGGGAACTCTGTTCGCTGGGATAACTATATTCGGAGTCAGCAAAGGAATAACGTTTTATGCCTTGGCCATATTGCCTTTGAGCATCTTTGCCCTGCCGATAATAGAGACTCTGCTCAGCGTCATCACGGCAGCCGCTCCGGTGATGCCTACCGGCAACTATATAGTATACAGAAACTTAATAAAAAACGGCAAAGACCACGTGGACGCAATCAACAGTGTCGTCAGGATATGTGCGGTATGCGGCGGCATAGCCTCATTCATACTTTTCGACATTCTACAGGCCTTGTTGCTGTCTGCTTCCGCTCTTGTTATATTATTTGTAATATACATATACACAAAATTAAAATTTGCCGGACACACTAAAAACTACAACCGCAGACCGGGACTTTGGGGCATCAGCGTTGACAACATATCTTTGAATTATGCCGTAACGCAGGTACAGCACTGGATTAACACTAATGAAAGCTCACACATCATAGTAACGCCAGACGCGCTTGCGGCACTGAGAAGCAGGACAGACGAAAAATACAGAAAGATTGTACGCGAAGCGGGACTCGTACTTCCCGACGGAGCAGGACTTATCGGAGCGCTTAAACTTGTAGGCAACCCCATACAGGAGCGCATACCCGGAGTTGAATTTACAGAGCACCTATGCAAACGTGCCGCATACGAAGGCTGGAGCGTCTGGCTGCTCGGCGGAGAGCCTGGGATAGCGGATAAGGCAGCGGAAGTCCTCTGTTCAAAATATCCGGGGCTCATAATAGCGGGAACGCAAGATGGCTTTTTCAAACAGGAGGAAACAGACTCAGTATGCGATAGAATCCGTAAAAGCGGAGCAAAAATACTGTTCGTGGGACTTGGTGTACCCAAACAGGAATACTGGCTCTACGACCGCCTCTCCTCCACGGGAGCGGCGGTGGGAATGGGCATAGGAGGAAGCATGGATGTCCTGTCGGGAAAATTGACAAGGGCTCCGAAAATCTGGCAGAAATTCGGTATGGAATGGCTTTACAGATTACTGCAGGAACCGTGGCGATGGAGACGTATGTCAAAACTGCCTCTGTTTGTTTTCTATCTATTCTTAACCATTCTGCACATTGACCGATATAAAAATAATGATGAGGAAATTACTAAGTAAAATACTCTAGCTGAAAATAAGAAATTACTGTATCTTTGTTCGTTAATCAAATCGACACAGAGGAAAGGACGTATCCACATGAAAATGGACAAAATTTTGAAACAGGCGCAGAGAATGCAGGCACAGATGACACTCGCACAGGAAGAACTTGAAAAAACAACCCTTGAGGGAGCTGCAGGTGGCGGCATGGTAAAAGCAGTTGTAAACGGACACGGCGACATCATCTCCGTCTCGATTGCAAAAGAGGTAGTCAGCCCCGACGATGTTGAAATGCTCGAAGATCTTGTGCTGACAGCTCTGAAAGACGCCATTTCAAAGAGCAAAGAGCTTTCCAATACAAAGATGAACTCGGTAACAGGCGGAATGGGCGGATTCCCGGGCTTTATGTAGGTATCACATTGTCGCTGCCTGATTCCATTAACAGACTAATAAAGCTTTGGAGCAAATTACCCGGTGTCGGTGAAAAATCCGCAAGGCGCATTGTATTTTATATTCTGAAGCAAGATCCGCAGTGGGGCAGAGAGTTGGCGGCCGCCATTATCTCGGTAGCCGACGGCATAAAACATTGTTCCGAATGCGGAAACATCACAGAGACGGAAACCTGCTCAATATGCAGGGACAAAACACGCAACAGAAAAATAATGTGCGTAGTCGAAACCGAAGAAGACTGTGTGGCAATAGAACAGGCCGGTATTTTTAACGGTCTATACCACGTTCTCGGCGGACAGCTTTCACCTCTTGATGATACTTCCATACCGGAAGAAAGCATGGAACGCCTGAAAAAAAGAATTATAGACCTCGGCATAGAGGAAATAATTCTTGCAACCGCTCCGAGAATCGAAGGAGATTTAACGGCTTACGCAATACAGGAAGCAATGAACGGCATCAACGTCAGAATCTCAAGACTGTCCTACGGGTTGCCTGTAGGCGGCAGCATAGGTTTTGCAGATAGGGTCACTCTGCACATGGCTCTGGAATCAAGAAAAACAATGTAACACAAATTAACAACGATCTATACAAAAAACAAAAGGAGAATGCACAGTGTCTGAATCAGGGCTTTCAAGTGTCATGAAGAAATTGGTAAAAGCCGTAATGGTTTTTATCTGCGCTGCTGCCGGTTATCAAGTATCAAAGCTGATACTCGAACGAAGCTGGTGGCCAACCGTAACATTAATTCATCCAATCGTAACAACCGTCTTTATCATTCTGCTGTCAGCATGTTTCGGCTTTATTCTTGCACCTTTATTCTGGCTGGGACTCATAAAATTCGGCCAATTTTCAGAGGCGAAATTACAGAATACAAGCGTATCGGACCTGATAGTAAGTTTGATGGGGTTAATATTGGGGTTAATGCTGGCAAACCTTATAGCACTGCCAATGTCAAGAATACCAGGCGGCGTAGGGGTATATATTGCAGTGCTGCTTAATATAGCACTGGGATATTTAGGACTGCGCTTCTTTTCGAGAAGACGCAACGACTTTTGGAATTTCATCACAAATATCGGCGATATCAAATTCAAAATTACGAAGAGAAAGAAAAAAAATAACAATAACAGTGAAAACGATAATACCGATGACGACGGAGACCTATCGTCCGACTTCTACTATTCCACGCCGAAAATTCTTGACACAAGCGCAATAATTGACGGAAGAATACTCGATGTTGCCCAGACAGGTTTTCTTGAGGGAACTATCGTCCTTCCGAGATTTATACTGGCCGAACTGCAGGGAGTGGCGGACTCGACAGATCCGCTCAGAAGAACACGCGGAAGACGGGGACTCTCTGTAGTGACAGAGCTTCAAAAAATAGAGGCACTGAACATAGAAATTCCCGAAACAACGCTGAAAGAACTGGAACGTGACAAAGTAGACGAGGCACTTGTCGTTTTGGCAAGACAAATAAACGGCAAAGTAGTCACAACAGACTACAACCTTAATCAAATTGCACAAATAGAAGGCGTTTCCGTACTCAACGTCAACGACCTGGCAAACTCACTGAAACCTATGCTCTTGCCCGGAGAAAATGTAGAAATTGACATAATCAGAATCGGCAAAGAAAACCATCAGGGAGTCGGTTATCTTGATGACGGCACAATGCTGGTTGTCGAAGACGGATACAAGCGTATCGGTGAGAGAGTAAAGGTAACGGTAACATCTATGCTTCAGACGTCTGCGGGAAGAATGGTATTCGGCAGGATAAGGCAGTAGCAATGACAGATTCCGAATGGACATTCATCATAGTTGCCGGAGGCTCAGGCAGCAGAATCGGAGGAACACCGAAGCAGTTTCGCACTTTGCGCGGTATTCCCGTATGGATGTGGTCTGTCAAAACAGCGGAAGAACTCTTTATAAACAAAACTATATCAGAACTCGTTATTGTGCTCCCCAAAGACCATATTGAAGACGCATCTTCACGCCTCAATACTCTTGTCCCGTCAAAAGTAATAGAGGGCGGCAGAACAAGAGCCGAATCCGTAATCAACGGACTAAAAAATTCCGGCGGGTCACACGTGCTTATTCACGATGGGGCCCGCCCTTTTATAACAGCTTCACTGTGCACAAAACTGATTGAAAGCGCCGGGACAGAATCGGGATCAATACCCGTTCTCCCATCAGTCGATTCATTAAAATATATCTCGGAAAACACAATAAAAATTGCGGACAGAACAAAATACTTTAGGACACAGACACCGCAGGCATTTCCGAAAATACAGCTTGCGGAAGTACTGGAAGAATATGGCCTTCAAGCCACAGACGAAGCAACAGCCTGGCTAAACAAAGGCCTTGAACTCAAAACTGTCGAAGGCGAAGAGAACAACTTCAAGATAACAACGGCATACGACTGGGAAAGAGCTGTTACAATGGCAAAGCCGGAAAAAGAATATCGTACGGGACACGGATATGATATACATCAGCTTGTACCCGAACGCAAATTAATATTAGCGGGAACCCGCATAGAAAATTCGCCTCTCGGGCTTTTGGGACATTCCGATGCGGACATAGTAATCCACACTGTAATGGACGCTATACTTGGTGCGGTGGGGGAGCCCGACATAGGCACACTCTTTCCCGCTTCTGACCAAAAATGGAAAGATGCTGACAGCACAGAACTTTTAGCCTCCGTCCTCAAAAAGGTAAGAGCAAAAGGCTGGAGAATCGAATGGGTGGATGTATCACTAACGGCTCAGACGCCAAGGCTTGGACACATGACAGAAATTTTCAAAAAAAACATGTCTTCATATCTCCGCGAAGAGTGCGGCGAAGACAACTTTAATATCAAAATCAAATCAGGCGAAAACTGCGGTTCGGTAGGAAGATCTGAGTGCATGATCTGTCACGGAGTGGCGACATTGACACGAGAAAAATCCTGCTGAGCGCAGCAAAAGAATATAAAAAATTATATATAGCGGAGGAATATTGCATGTTAAAAGAAAATAACACTTCTGACAACAAATTCGTAAGTTACCAAGGATTCACATTTGACGACGTACTTCTCGTTCCCAGATACAGCGAAGTCGTACCTGCCACAGTCAATGTATCGACAAAAATAACACCGGGCATATCATTGAACGTGCCTATATGCAGTGCCGCAATGGACACTGTCACAGAGGGCAGACTTGCCATAGCAATGGCAAGAGAGGGCGGAATAGGAATACTTCACAGAAACCTCCCCCTCGAAAATCAAGCGATAGAAGTAGATAAAGTAAAACGTTCCGAATCCGGTGTAATAGTAGACCCATTCTACCGTCATCCCGAAGACATGGTGAGAGATGCCGTTGCCCTTATGGAGCACTACCACATATCAGGTGTGCCTATTGTCGACCATAACATCAAACTTGTAGGAATCATCACCAACAGAGACCTCCGTTTTGTAACAAACCTAGATCAGCCGATATCCAACATAATGACCAAAGAAAATTTGATAACGGCTCCGCTCGGAACAACATTAGATGACGCAAAGACAATATTAATGGGCACAAAAGTAGAAAAACTGCCCATAGTCGATGCTGACGGCAAACTTAAAGGCCTTATCACAATCAAAGACATTCTAAAGGCAAAAGCCTTCCCCAACGCCACAAAAGATTCGCACGGCAGACTTCGCGTAGGTGCGGCCATAGGGGTAGGCGCCGACGCATTCGACCGAGCCGCGGCTCTTGTAAAGGCCGGAGTAGACACAATCATAGTCGACACAGCTCACGGACACTCAAAAATGGTCCTAGACGTAGTACGTGCTCTCCACCTAAAATATCCCGACCTTCCAATAATAGGCGGCAACATAGCCACGAAAGAGGCCGCAGAAGCCCTTATTGAAGCGGGAGCGGACGGAGTAAAGGTCGGAATCGGCCCCGGCTCTATATGCACAACAAGAATAGTCGCAGGCATCGGAGTTCCCCAGGTTGCGGCCGTTATGAATGTAGCGGAAGCAGCTCACAAACTCGGCAAGACAGTCATTGCCGACGGAGGAATAAGATACTCCGGAGACATAGTCAAAGCCCTTGCGGCAGGCGCCGACGTTGTAATGATAGGCTCACTCTTTGCCGGAACGGAAGAAAGCCCCGGTGAAGCAGTAATATACAAAGGACGTTCCTTCAAGAGCTACAGAGGCATGGGCTCTCTCGGAGCTATGAAAGGCGGATGCAGCAAAGACCGCTACTTCCAGGAAGGCTCCACGGAAGACAAACTCGTTCCCGAAGGCATAGAAGGAATGGTTGCTCACAAGGGCCCCATATCAGGCGTGATATACCAGATGGTAGGGGGAGTGCGCGCAGGCATGGGCTACGTAGGAGCCGCGACAATAAAAGATCTGCACGAAGAAGCCCGCTTTGTACAGGTTACCTCCGCATCGATGAAAGAGAGCCATCCACACGATGTTGTCATCACAAAGGAAGCACCGAATTACTGGGCTGAATAACAATATACGGTGTTGACATATCAAAAAAACTCTGTATAATATCTACCTGTTGGGCGGTTAGTTCAGAGGTAGAACGCTACCTTGACACGGTAGAAGTCAGAGGTTCAATTCCTCTATCGCCCACCAAATGCCAGCGCAATTCCCGGGAATTTCCCGGGAATTTTTTTATCTGTATAATTATCCACAAAGTAAGCTGTTTCATGAACCGTAAAACTAGCATAAGTAAATTAGATAACTCATTGTCATATATCTGAGATAAAAACAAGATTAAAAAATACATTCAAAATTAATTTCACAAATAACGCCTAAAAAGCTTGACATTACTCAGTATTTCGCTATAATTGCTCTCGTGCTTCGGCAAAGGCGGTTAGAGGTACGCGCCTGTAGCTCAGCTGGATAGAGCAACTGCCTTCTAAGCAGTAGGCCGCGGGTTCGAGTCCCTCCAGGCGCGCCATTTTTGTCAAAAGCATAGTTATGGTGAGTGTAGCTCAATTGGTTAGAGTACCGGACTGTGGCTCCGGTGGTTGCGGGTTCAATTCCCGTCACTCACCCCACTTAATTTTGGATCGTTAGCTCAACTGGCAGAGCACCTGACTCTTAATCAGGGGGTTACAGGTTCGATTCCTGTACGATCCACCA
>CAZNYN010000034.1:0-20739 GCA_964577295.1 uncultured Synergistaceae bacterium
AGTACGCTTATACCTCCGATAATGCCCATAATTTCCATTGCTCAAGTGACCCCCTCAGTTCAAATATTTAATCTGATATTTTAAATAAAATGGTGCTGTGGGCGATTTTGAACAGCACCATTTTATTGCGGCAGAAAAAAATTTGCTCTTTCAGCCGCTCTGTTGTGTGTAGGAACAGGCTTATTTAAAGAGGAATATTTCCATGCTTGCGCAGAGGGCGTTCTTTTTTTCTGCCCCAAAACATGCGCAGCGTCTGTATTATTTTAATTCTCGACTCTGCAGGCTCGATTACATCCTCAAATTTTCCAAGCTCTGCGGAGCGGTATGGATTTAAAAAT
Source organism: uncultured Synergistaceae bacterium (assembly GCA_964577295.1). Classification (GTDB taxonomy): domain Bacteria; phylum Synergistota; class Synergistia; order Synergistales; family Synergistaceae; genus CAZNYN01. Next base: position 339 of record CAZNYN010000034.1, read on the forward strand.
TCCGTCTCGTACTCTTTTCGGTACATTTCTCTGGCTGCGGCAGGGTTTTCCGCCTGTGCTATTTCATTCTTATAAAGCACTTCAACTGCCGCGTCAGCTCCGACAACAGCACGCTCACAGCTTGGCCAGGCCATGACAAAATCTGCTTTCATGTCTATGCTGCACATTGCCGGAGTAGCACCGCCATAGGATTTTCTGATAGGCATGATAATTTTGGGGACTGTAGCTTCCGCCCATGCGTAGAGTAATTTTGCCCCATGCCTTATGATACCGTCATGTTCCTGGTTGACCCCCGGCAGGTATCCGGGAACGTCTACTATTGACAGCAGCGGAATGTTAAAGGCATCGCATGTTCTGATAAAGCGCGCCGCTTTGCAGGACGCATTGATGTCAAGACAGCCTGCCATGCAGCTGGTCTGATTGGCTACGACACCTACCGGCATGCCTCCCATGCGGATAAAGCCGACAACAATGTTGCGGGCATATATAGGAGAAATTTCAAAGAAGAAGTTGTTGTCCGCTATTTTTGAGATAATGCTTTTAATATCGTAAGCCTTTCGTTTATTTTCCGGGATGATATCATTGAGTTCTTCTATTCTGCGAGAAATATCGTCGTCATTCGGGCAGACAGGCGGGAGCTGCTGACAGTTATCGGGGAAAAAACCGAGCAGGCATTTTATCTGTTCGATGCAGTCATAATCGTCTCTTGCCATTAAGTGAGAAAGACCGGATTTTGTACTGTGAGTCATTGCTCCGCCCAAGGTTTCAAAGTCGACGATTTCACCAGTCACTTCTTTAATGACAGCAGGACCTGTAATGAAGGCTTTGCTGTTCTTGTCAACCATAACTATAAAATCGTTGAGAGCGGGAGAGTAGGATGCACCGCCGGCACAGCTTCCCATGAGAGCCGATATCTGCGGGATAACGCCCGAAGATGTGACATTGTTGTAAAAGACTGTGCCGTACACTGATGCTCCGGGCCCTTCCTGGAGTCTGCCGCCGCCGGAGTCGTTGAGTCCGATTATGGGAATACCGGCTTCGAGAGCAAGCTCCTGCATTCTGGCCAGCTTAAGTCCGTGCATCTCACCCATTGAGCCTCCTAAAACTGTGGCATCCTGAGAGTATGCAAATGCTTTTCTGCCGTTAATGAGGCCATGTCCCGTAATAATACCGTCGGCGGGCGCATCGGCTTTGTCCATTCCGAACCGTGTCGCCCTTGGTTTTACAAACATGTTGTATTCCACGAAGGTATTGGGGTCAAAGAGCAGATTTATTCTCTCTCTGGCTGTCAACTTTCCCTTTGTGTGCTGTTTGTTGATTTTCTCCTGTCCGCCCTGCATCATGATGTGCGCTTTTTTATCAAGCATAGTTTGAAGATTTTGATTCATATTACCAGTCTCCTAAACTCTGATTTTTGTAACGATATCCGCCGGCACCACCGCATTTCTCCGGCTGCGCAAAGCGGCTGCGGTATGGACGTTATTTCGCGCCGCAGCCGTGCCTGATAAGTATTATCTGTTCCGCTAGACTAGCCCCTTCCATGGGCTCAAGTCCAGACCGCACTTTTCAAATCTTTCGCCGAGGAAGTTCAGCGCGTTTTTGTACATGACTTTTTCCATGACCCCGGGTCTCAAATCCAGTTCTTCCCACTGTTTCAGAATCTCGCTGAGTTTGAATACACCCCACTCTGAGCCGAAGATAAATTTGTCCTGCAGGCGTCTGTTCATGTCATATGTCATGCAGTGAGGAAAATATTTTGGCCACATGCCCGATGTTTCCCGCATGACGTTCGCCTTGTGCATAGCTACGTGGTTGATGACTTCCGGCCAAGGTTCCCCGACGTGAAGGGCTATTATTTTGAGGTGCGGAAAATCCGCCGCGACTTCATCCACATCGAGCGGCTGGCAGTAGGTCATGCTGTAAAGACCGTCTCCGCCCGGCGCTCCGCTGCCCATTCCCGTGTAGCCTATATGGAACTGAACCGGCGCTCCGAGCTGCTGGCACAGATCCCACAATGGGTAGAACTGTTTGTCATTTACACGGAATTTTTGTGTGCACTGCTGAAATTTAAGTCCTACAAGCTTCAGTTCGACAAGAGCCCTTTCCGCTTCCAGAAGGGCTTTCTGCCCCTGCCATGGGTCAACCGAGCCCCACGCACCGAAGAACGCATCGGGAAATTCCTGCCATAAACCGTATACAAAGTCATTTTTTGTGGGCGGTTCCCCCATGCCGCTCGACGCATCCCAGCCTACGGGCTGCATTTTTACGCCGTGCGCAAGGGCATCATTCGCCATTACTTCTCTTCCCGTCTCATCGAACTCGGCTTTTAAGTCATCAAGTGTTCCTTTGCCCGACTTGCCGACCCAATTTGGCTGTGTGTACTTTCTGGATGCGAGCATCGCCTTCATTGCCGGCGGATATCCCCCTGCAACAAACGGATGAGCATGAACGTCGATTATATGGTATCCTCTTTCTTCAAGAGTTTTTGGTGTTCTGTCTTCCTGCGGTTTTGTCATGATTTTTGCTCTCCTTTCGGAACTAATTCATGATTATTAAAAAATCAGCGGTATTGGGCAACGTTGGGATCTCTTTTTTCTCTGAACGCCTTGCCGCACTCTTTGGCCTCGTCTGTTTCAAAATACATATTAAGCGCGACTCCCGCCATTGACTGAATGCCCCATACGGAGTCGGTGTCCGCATTGAAGGACATTTTGAGCGCTGCCAGCGATGTCGGACTGTGCTTAACAATAGTGTCAACCCATCTGTCTGTCTCTTCCATCAGTTCTTCGGGTGCCGCTACAGCGTTGACCAGCCCCATCTGCATGCACTCTTCCGCACTGTATTTTCTGCACAGATACCAGAATTCTCTCGCTTTTTTCTCCCCGACTATACGGGAGAGGTACGCGCTTCCGTATCCCGCATCAAAGCTTCCGACCTTGGGCCCCACCTGTCCGAACTTGGCGGAAGATGACGCTATGGTAATGTCGCACACTGCATGAAGAACATGTCCTCCGCCTATCGCATAGCCGTTTACCGCTGCTATCACAGGCTTCGGAATGGTACGAACGATATGCAGGAGCTGAGCAAAGAGGCTTGGCATAGGAAGTTTTTCAATGGGGCAGGCATCAGAATCGACTTCTTCCGGAGCTCCTCCTATTGTGAAAGCTTTATTGCCCGCACCGGTTATTATGACGGCTCCGACTTCCTTATCCGTCCAAGCACTTTGAAGCGCGCTTATCATTTCGCTCAAAGTATGGTTGGTGAACATATTCATCTTATCCGCTCTGTTAATTGTAATTTTTGCCCTGTTATTATACTTTTCGTATAGTATATCCTGAAATTCCATATCCGTAACAACCTCCTTTTTTAACGAATAATGAACTGAGGAGAAACTCTTACACTCTGATTATGAAGGCCTCGCTTTCACCGACTCCGCCGCATATCGTGCAAAGTCCGTAACCGCCGCCGCGGCGTCTCAGTTCATATGCCATTGTCATTACCAAACGCCCGCCTGTAGCACCTGTCGGATGTCCTATGGCGATTGCGCCTCCGTTGATATTTGTCTTTGCCCTTATAGCTTCGACCTTTGCCGGATCACTGTCACCCAGCAGCAATGTTGACGCAAGAGGCATTACGGCAAAAGCTTCGTTGATCTCTATCATGTCCATCTGATCTATTGTCATGCCCGCTTTTGCGAGAGCTTTCTGCGCCGCGAATGCGGGAATTGTGGCGATATATTTGGGGTGTCCGGAGGCCTGAGCATGAGCCACAAATGTCGCAAGAGGCTCCGTGCCGCGGCGTGCCGCCTCGCTTTCGCTCATGAGAACAAGTCCGCTGGCTCCTGTGTTGAGGCCGGGTGCATTGCCCGCTGTGACGGTAGGGCTCTCGTTTACTGTCTTGAGTTTCGCAAGGGCTTCAAGTGTTGTGTCGGGACGAGGAGACTGGTCTTCGGATATGACTACGTCGCCTTTTTTTGTCTCTATTACGTAAGGAAGTATTTCTTCATTAAATTTGCCCGCCTCATGCGCCTTTTTATAGAGCATCTGGCTGCGGTACGCCCACTCGTCCTGCATCTCGCGGGTAATGCCGTTCTGGAGACCGACTTCTCCCGCCTGCTTCGCCCGTGATTCCCCTGTGTAGGGGCATGAGACAACCATGATATCTTTAAGAGTGATGTGTCCCATGCGTTTGCCCCAGCGCAGGTCTTCCAGGAAGTATGGAACGTTGCTCATGTTTTCGGAGCCGCCGCCTATTGTTATTTTTGCGTCTCCGACTTCAATGGCGCGTTTTGCCATAGCTATTGCGACCATTGAGGAGCAGCAGGCACGGTCTACCGTTGTCGAGTTATTTTCCGTGGGCATTCCTGCGGCAAGAGTTATCTGGCGCGCTATGGAGCGATTTGCCGTCGGCATGTTGATGCCTATGTATGTCTCGTCTATTTCGGACGGATCCACATTAGCCCTTTTTATTATTTCCTTTACTACTGTCGAGCCAAGCTGAACCGTTGTCTCACTGCGCATCGGCCCTCCGAATTTGTCAAATGGTGTGCGTACAGCAGAAGCTATTATTACTTTTTCCATAATTTATTCACCTTACCTTTTAATTTTTATATGATTTTTTTATCGTGAAGATTTGCAATCTTTTCCGCGTTGTATCCCAAAGCAGCAAGAACTTCGTCTGTATCGGCCCCGAGGTTTGGAAGCGGTGTGTACTCCGCTTCGTGCCCCTCCATCTTTATCGGGCAGCCGACAACGGTAAGTTTTCCGACAATCGGATCCGGTATGCTGACAAGCAGGTCTCTTTTTGCAATATGCGGGCAGTGGGCGACTTCTTCAGCATTCTGTATCGGGCCGCATGGAAGTCCGTTTGCCATAAGAATCTCACACGCCTCAATCTTTGTCTTGTCGGCAAGCCATTCATTGATTATCGGTCTGATAAGTGTCTCCATGTGAGCTCCGCGCCCCGGTCCGGACTGAATCTCAGGATTATCGAGCAGCTCTGTGTGCCCTATGGCAGTCAGGAATTTTTTCCACATGGATTCAGTAGGTACTATGAGAGCCACATAGCCGTCCTTGCATGCGAAAGGACCCCACGGAGCTATGAGCTTATCCGGCCCGCGGTTTACTATACTTCCCGTAAATGAATAGATATTATGAGATCTTTCCGCAAGAGCTACCATACAGTCATACATAGAAACGTCAAAAAATTCGCCCTTGCCTGTTTTAAGCTTGTTAATATAGCCTAGCATAGCCGCATATGCCGCATACACTCCTGTGCCCGAATCCCCGAGTGCAAAGCCGAGCCATGTCGGCGGGCCCATGGGATCGCTTCCGCATGTATGCATAAGCCCCGCCATAGCCTGAGCTATTATGTCGTAGGCAAGGCGTTTCGAAAACGGGCCTTCATACTTCTTTGAACGTCCGAAGCCGCTTATTGCAACATATACAGCTCCGGGATTTATTTCCTTAATTTTTTCATATGTGAAACCGAGTTTATCCATGAGGCCGGGCTTTAGGTTTTCAATAATTATCTCTGTGTCGCGGATAAGATCCCAAAGTATCGCCTGACCTTCCGGTGACTGCATGTCTACGGTCACGCTTTTTTTGCCGCGGTTGAAGCGCGCAAAATAGCCGCTCTGAACCTCGCCGCTCTCATTTTTGAGCAGAGGAGCCATTTCACGCGCCGTGTCACCGCTTCCGGGACGTTCCACTTTTATGACGCAGGCGCCCTGGTCTGCCAGCATCATTGTACAGGTCGGGCCTGCGACCTGCTGTTCTATTCCGAGTACTTTCACACCATCGAGTATTCCCACCATGACTACTACCTCCGTAATTTAGAATATTGATGCCGCTGTCAGCTAAATATTTGACTTTCTCTCTATTAGCTCGCTTCCCATATCTTCGACAAGTTTTTCTGCCTTTATCATTGCAACTTGTTCAAATGTAAAATCAGTAACTTCGTCAAGCGGTGTTCCGGGACCGAAAACTCCGCTCACTCCCTGAGCCATAAGCCCTGGGATATCCTGCTGGGGAATAATTCCGCCAAGCACATAAACTACGTCTTCAATGCCGTGTTCCTTGACTTTATTTATAATCTTCGGCACGAGCGTGTTGTGCGCGCCAGAGAGCAGACTCACCCCCACAACATCAACCTTTTCGCGCTCGACGATATCGGCTATATCCTCCGGAGTGGCCTGGAGACCTGTGTAAATGACTTCCGCTCCGGCCTCCTCAAAGGCACGGGCCACAACTTTCGCTCCTCTGTCATGTCCGTCAAGGCCTGGTTTTGAAATAAGAACTTTTACCATAGTGAGACCTCCTTTCCGAAGTTAATAAATCTTCATCGGTGTGTATTTGCCATATACACCCTTAAGCACATTGCATATCTCGCCCAAAGTGGCATAAGCTTCGGCAGCCTCAATCATCGGCTTACCTAAATTCTCGCCTGCGCGCGCGGCTCTTTCTATCTCTGCCAGGGCCTTCTTGACCCTATCGTTGTCACGGTTTTCTTTGAGCTTATCAAGACGTGCTTTTTGATTTTTGGCGGTTTCTTCCGAAACGGTGAAAGCCGCACACTCTATCGGTTTGTCGTCCCTGAACTTGTTGACTCCGACAACTACTCTCTCCTCGTCGTCAACGCTCTTCTGGTATTTGTAGGCGTTTGCCGCAAGCATCTTCTGCTGGTAGCCCTCTTCTATACACTTGACCGCTCCGCCCTTCTTTTCTATCTCGTCCAGAAGCGCAAAAATATCTTTTTCGATAAGATTAGTCAGAGATTCTATGGCGTAAGAGCCGCCCAACGGGTCTACCGTGCCTGTTATTCCGGCCTCATAGCCGACTATTTGCTGTGTGCGCAGTGATATGGTGACGGCCTCCTGTGTAGGCAGAGACAAAGCTTCGTCATAGGAAGACGTCGCAAGTGTCTGTATACCGCCGGCTATTGCAGCCATAGTCTCTATTGTCACTCGTATAACATTATTGACAGGCTGTTCGGCAGTCATTGCGGAACCGTTTGTATAGGCGAAAATCTTAAGTCTCTGAGGTTCTTCGTCGCTCACTCCGTAGCGTTCTTTCATAATCTTGGCAAAAACTCTGCGTGCTGCGCGGAACTTCGCCACTTCCTCAAGAAAGTCCATCTGAGCTCCGAGGAAGAAGTAACTGTTCTTTGTCGCCGAGACGATATCGACACCGCGAGCCACGGCCGCATCAAAGTAGGCGATCATATCAGCAACGGTGAAGGCTATCTCCTGTGCGGCAGTAGCTCCCGCTTCACGAATGTGGTAGCCTGAAACGGCAATTGGCGTCCAGTTAGGCAGGTATTTGCCGCAATATTCAAGCACGTCCACGCTGAGCTTTACCCCTGCCGCAGGCGGGAAAATATAAGCCCCGCGGCACATATATTCTTTTAGAATATCGTTCTGCAGGAAAAAGCCTATTGTATTTGGGTCTATTTTGTTCTTCTTGGCGAACGCCACGTAAAAAGCCAGCATTATTATCGAATTTGCATTTGCGGTAGTGCGTATCTGGCGAACTTTTTCAAAAGGAATGCCTTTAAAAAGTGCCTCGATATCGGCAAGAGAATCTATGGCAACTCCTACCTTGCCCACTTCGCCCTCAGACATAACATCATCCGAGTCATATCCCATCTGGGTCGGAAGGTCTAATGCTACTGAAAAACCGGTCTGCCCCTGTTCGATGAGATAACGAAAACGTTCATTCGCCTCTTCTGCCGATGCAAAGCCGGAGTAAAGCCCCATAGTCCAAAGACTGTCGCGGTACATATTTTCTCTTATGCCTCTGGTGAAAGGGTAGTGGCCGGGCTCGCCGAGCTTTTCGGCAATATCGAAATCGCCGAGATCTTCTTTGCCATAGACTCTCTTAAGCTCATAGCCGGATAGAGTGGTATGTTTTTTTTCCTCTGTTGCCATGTTTTTTCTCCTCTCGATTTATATTAGTCTTCTATAATTAATATTTGCGCCGTTTAAAGCAGAAATTCATTTTTTCATCCATGAAAATACGTTCATCCATAATTTTTAACTTGTCCGAAATAATCGGAGTAAACTCCATTTTGTCTAAAATATCTTTCCTTAAATCTACTCCGGGAGCAATTTCAACCAACAAAAGTCCTTTATCCGTCAGCTTAAAAACACATCTTTCCGTTATATAAAGAACGTTTTGTCCTGTTTTCAGCGCATGACTCCCCGAAAAAGTTATCTGTCCTACCCGCCGTCTGAACTTAATTCCGCCGCACCTCCCGGTAATCGACAGCTTCCCGTCCCATGCGCTGCATTCTGTACTGCCGGATGTGAAAGTACCCATAAAACATATATTCCCGGTGTTCTGACTTATATCGATAAAACCGCCCGGCCCCGTGCATCTGGTACCAAACTTTGATACATTCACATTCCCTTCCTCATCCGCTTCGGCAAGGCCAAGAAAAGCACAATTCAACCCGCCTCCGTTGTAAAAATCAAAATTATCGGCAATGGGAATAATGGCCTCCGGATTGACAGCGGCACCATGGCCGACTCCCTGCAAAGAAATTCCCCCGAATACTCCTGTCTCTATCGAAAAAGTTACTTTGTCCGATAGCCCTTCTTCATTTACAACGCTTGCCACGCTTGACGGCATTCCTATACCCAGATTTACTACGTCTCCTTCTGTAATTTCAAACGCGGCGCGCCTTCCGCATACTTTACGGATGCATAGAGGCATTGAAATTATCTTGTCGGAAGAGATTCTCTTTTCACCTATAAGCTCAGGGCGAAAACCGCCGCCGTCATAACATTGAGGGTGATTTTCCGCACGTGCCTTTACAACATAATCGACTATCGAGGCCGGTATCTGAACACGCCTCGGATCAAGCGCTCCGTTTTCCAAAATATCCTTTACCTGCACAATTACAGTGCCTCCGCAGCTATGTACGGCCTCCGCCATAGATACCTGCTCACAGTAAAAAGCCTCATGTTCGAGAGAGATATTCCCGCTCTCGTCTGAATAAGTGCCGCGCAGCAGGCATAAATCTATTTTGAAAGGTTTGTAGTGCAGATACTCTGTCCCGTCTATATCAAATAGAGAGACTACAACGCGCCCCGATTTTGCGGCGAGTTCATTTACCCTGCACCCATCAAGGCGTGGATCACAAAAAGTATGCAGTCCTACTTTTGTAAAAACACCGGGTCTATTGGACGCCACAGACTTCAGAAGCTGAGAAAAAACTCCGAGCGGAACAGTGAACCCCGCTATTTTATTCATCGCTATGGCGCGGCCTATAGCAGGCGGCATTCCTACGTGAGATGCGTAAATCGAAGAGATAATCCCCTCTTCTTTTAGAGCGGATAGGCCAAAACCATCCTCAGTCAAATCCCCCGGGCAAATGCCCGCGACAATATTCAATTCTCTCGGTGTCTTGTGCAAAGAATAGTGGGCAGCGAGCTCCAAAAGCAGCTCGTCAGGCGCGGAATGACCGCCGAAGCCGCCTATACCCACCGTCATTTTATCTCTAATTAGTGATATTGCCGTATAAGACGATATGACTTTGCCCATAACTGCCACCTTCTTTAAGCTTGTCCCGCCGCCATAAAAACGGCGGGACGAACAGCAAAATGTTTTGATGTCTTACTTTGTTTCGGTCAACGATCCGCTGCCGAACCTGTTTACCGCAAACTTTGTGATATAGGGAAATATAAATATGCAGAATACCAGAGTTACCGCCATTTGAGCTGTTGCGGACTCGACATACGGCTGATACTGCGGGAGCCTTTCGCCTATCACTCTGGGAGCGACGACAGAAAGCCCTCCGAGGCAAGTCGCAGCGACAGCGGCATATCCAGGTCTCTTTAATATGAGCTTATCGGCTGTTATCATTATGGGCAGAAACACGCAGATGATAAGGCCTATAAGTACAACATTCGCCATTCCTGCCCCACTCAGCGCTTTTAAATTGATACTTGCGCCGAGGCAGCAGCCTAGAAAGAACAAAATTACGGGTGTCGCTGTCGAAAAAAGTTTGCGAACCTTTTCATCCGCATTTGCTAAAATCATGCCCAATGTGAACGGGACGAAAGATGCTACGGCGCTCATGTAGTCAAACCCTGTTCCGTCCGCAATGCCGAGTATGACCAACGGCGTGGCAGGAACCGCTATCAGGTTTAGAATTCCCATTGCCGATTTATCGACGCTGTCTCCGTAGGACTGCATTAATCCCGCATATACGCCCGGATTGCAGCTTGCTAATGATATGGTAACAGCAAGAGCCGAAGCTCCGCAGATTCCGTTCATTCCAAAAAATTTTAATGTCAGCCACGCGCCTATATAAGCCACTGCCAAACGTACTATTACCAAAAGTCCGCCGCGTGCGCAGACTGTTCCTAAATCGCTGTATTTGGTCTGACTTCCCGCGACAAAAAGGAGCATGCCTATCGTCGCCATCGCCCCTGCTCCGCTGAATGCCGCCGTTGTTGGGCCGCCTATCTTAAGTAATGCAGGTGCAAATGTATTTATCATTGCGGTAATGAGCATAGGAACAATCATTATTCCGCCGGGTACTTTATTAACTTTGCCCAGTATGTCCATAGACTTTCCCCCCTCTGTATCCCTGCCTTTTGAGGCACCTTTTTTTCAGGCGCTACTTCTTAGCCTTAAGTTCGGCTATTCTGTCGGCAATGACACAGTTTACGGGTTCGTGCCTCTGGTCTCTTTCAAGGCATCCGTTGCAGTAAATACACTTTACTATATCTTTTTCGCGTCCCTCTGCCTGCTTCACAATCCAGTCCGGATCGGCCAATGCCGGGCGGCATACGCCTATAAGGTCTGCCTGGCCTGCGTCGAGAACTTCTTCTCCGTGAGCCAAATCTCTTATTTTTCCCGACACTATGACAGGAATGTCAGAGCCTATTTCGCGCAGAGCGTTCTTTATGCCCTCCGCAAGATATACGTGAAGCCCCCATGGATATTCGGCAGTCGGCATACATCTGTTTCCGCTGTACCCCGTGTACCATGCCCCGTCTTCGGTCTTTCCGCCTGCCGATACGCTTATAAAGTCCATTCCTGATTTTGCGAAAATTTTAGCTATTTCAGTCGTCTGCTTCAGTGTGTTGCCGCCCTTTACAAACTCCTCGCCGGAAATGCGGCAGCCGACACAGTAGTCGTCTCCTACCTGTCTGCGGATCTCGGCCATGATGTCCGTCACTATCTTGCAGCGTCCCGCTGTATTTTTGCCGTATTCGTCCGTACGTTTGTTAAGCAGAGATATAAATGAAGAGAGCGTATATCCGTGTGCCACGTGAAGCTCGACTCCGTCAAAGCCCGCCTTCTTTGCACGTATTGTTCCCTGCACAAACTCATCCTTGCACTGCTCGATTTCTTCGTATGTGAGGTCTTCGACAGCCTGCTTCCAGCCTGTGCGCACAGACTGCTTTACATAGTGAATGAGCTGTACGGTCATCTTGCAGCCTTCCGCATGAACAGCGTCAACCATCTTTTTGAGACCGGGGATGTATTTATCATCGTGAATCCTGAGAAGGTGGGGGCTCTTTCTGTCCAGAACTCCGCAAGCCTCCACATCTATAAGGGCAAATCCGCCCTTTGCACGCGCTACATGGCGCTCTATAAGCTCATCCGTTACATAGCCTTCTTCATCGGCAAGGCATGTAACAGCGGGGAGCCACACGAGACGATTTTTGAGTTCAAGATTTTTAAATGCAACAGGTTCAAGAATTTTCATGATAATTGCCTCCGTAAAAAATTTTAATTTTCTAAAGGGAAGAGAAGTCTCCTCTTCCCCGTTTACATCAAACAGCGGATATTATTTATTCTTTGCTTCCTCCGCCATAATGGCGTATATTTCCACTCTCAGCTCTTCCTTTTTGACCTTGCCGATATTTGTATGAGGAAGCTCCGCGCGCACTTCCAGACGCTCGGGAAGTTTGAACTTCGCCAGCTTGCCGCTTAAAAATTCGAGCATTTCTTCCAAGGTGAGAGTATCGTCAGGATTTCTGAGAGATACGAAAGCGCATGCTTTTTCTCCCAATACAGGGTCAGGCATAGGAACAAGGGCCGCATTATGAACCTTCTCATGCAGAAGCATCAGGTTCTCGACCTCTTCGCAGCTGAACTTCTCTCCGCCGCGGTTGATAGCGTCCTTGATGCGTCCCATGATTACAAAACCTTTTCCGCTCTTGTGCATTGCGGCAAGGTCGCCTGAACGGTAGAAACCATCTTCCGTAAACGCTTTTTTGTTGTGGTCGGGAGCATCATAGTATCCGCGAATCGTGTATGGCCCGCGGAAAATAATTTCGCCGGGTACCTCTGTCTCACCGCGGAAAAGAGCGCTGCCGTCGTGAACGCTTTCGGCTATCACGGCTCCTGTATCCTTATTAACTATTTTCCATTCGTCGTCCTGAGACACGGGAAGTCCTATTGTGTTGTAGATGACTTCTTCGTCGTCAAAAAGGCTTGTCTGAGTAATGGTTCCTTCGGACATACCGAACTGTGAAACAAGGCGGCAGCCAAGCTCGGGGCGGACACGCGCCGCTACGACAGGCTCGATTTTAGAACCTCCGTTAACGACAATCTGCCACGAAGAAAGGTCATACTTGCCTCTCTCTTCAAAATTCAGCATATTGATAATCATAGCCGGGACCATGGGGATGTGAGTAATTTTTTCCTTTTCTATCAGCTTGCATATATTCTCTGTCTTCGGAGAAGTGGACATTACAACCTTTCCTCCGAATGTAAACGCACCCTGTATTCCCGGTGCAGCGAGAACCATGTTGTGAGCTACGGGTGCCACCGCAAGCTGCACTGTGTACATGTTATATCCAAGTTCTCTGCTGGATTCTTCCGCCACATATCTGTAAGCGTTATACTCGCGCGGAATCAGTTTCGGAATTCCCGTCGTTCCTCCCGAAAGCAAAAGTATACATACGTCGTGGGGATCGGGGAGAGATTCTTTCAGGATTGCTTCCGCTCCGGGGCATTCTTCGAGCTTATCTTCGAGTAAATCGTTGATATAGATAAAATCGTCGGGTATCTCCTGTCCAATTCCGGCAATTATCTTATGTTTCATGTAGGGAAGCTCTGCAGCAACTTGATTGACAAGTTCAACATAGTTATATTTATTTGCAAAACCAGGTATAATATATCCGACCGCTTTCGCCTTTGCGGCTATTTGCGATATCTCCGTGTATCTGTGCTGTGCCAGGCACATTACCGGAATAACTCCTATTTTCTGTAGAGCGAGATAAATAAAGACAAACTCTGGGATGTTTGTAAGCTGTACTATAATGCGATCTTCGTGTTTTAGTCCGATCTTCAGAAAATGCAGGGCAAGGCGGTCAGAACCCTTCTTCAGATCTCCGTATGTGTATCTCTGCTCTCCGCCTACAAGTGCCTCTCTGAACCAAAAACGACCTGCGATACGGTCAAACACTTGAGAAAAATTCTCATTCTGCCAATAACCCTTTTCTTCGTAACTCTTAGCAAGTTCAGGCTGGTACTCTGTCCAATGTTCTAACATGTTTTCCCTCCGTTCATAAATCGTAACGATAAAATCATGCGGATGACGATGCTAGGTGCTTTTGCGAACAGGCCTCCTTTTTTGGATTTGGTTGTCAAGAATGTGTGGGGTTTTATTTTATATACCACGTGATTGTGATATATGGACAGTTTTTAGTTCGCCTATAGATTTGTCATGGTTGGCGTTAATATACAATTGAACTAAAATATGCAAATTTATAAACATTCACGTATAGCACTAATTAGTGATATATGTGGTGAAATAAAAGAAAAAGCCAAGGCTTTTTCTTGAAATTACGGGCGTAGTTTTCGCAGAATTGTGACGACGGTTTTCTTTTCTTCATCGGTAAGCTTGGAGAATGCCTCAGCCAAACTGTCCATATGTCCTCTGAATACTACGTCCATTATGCCTTTTCCCTTTACTGTGATGCCTATAAGAAAAGACCTTTTATCCTCCGGGTTTTCCCTTCTGTATATCAGCCCAAGCTGTTCGAGATTCCTTATCACAACAGTGATATTTCCGCTGCTGGACAGGACTTTGTCGATAATTTGCTGAATGGTGTGTTCCCCTCTGTTATACAGCAGTTCAAGTACGGTAAACTGTGCCAAAGTGATACCATTCTGCCTGAACAGTTCATTGGAGCCTCTGTGTGCATACCTGTAACTTCTGCCAAGCGCAATGATGAGCTTGCCGTTTAAAGTATCTTTCTCGTTCATTTTCTCAAACCCTTCATCGCATTAATTCCATTTGACAATGGAGTTAATAAGGATACAATATCACTAGCTAGTGATATTGTCAATAGAATTATCTGATAACTCGGTCAATACAGAATATTCAAGTTTTCAGTCAAAAAACACCTATACACTTATATAGAATAGAGGCGTTATATTTGAAGAAAATTACCTTTTACTACGGTCCAAAATCCGATTTCATAAATATTATTCGAAAAACACCGGCTTTTTCTACCGTGAGCGAACTGGCTATCCAAAGTGACAAAAAGATGCGCGAACACATTTTTAAAATCCAAGGACGCAGCGGAAATAAGCCGGAAGCCGCGGAAGCCAAGATTCGAATTGAAACCGTTGTCGCATTTTCCGAACAATATGCTTCACTTAGCGACAGTGCCGTACAGTCATTTGCGAGCTTTATCGGCATGTACGACATAGATGAATTATATCTTCAAAATCCGCCAATGCAAATATGCTCGCAATTTACGGCTGTATCCTGCCCCATTGACATTGTAAAGTACGAATATAACAGTGTGGATGAATGCACCATCCGTACTGTTAACACAGAATACGGAAATAGTATTATCGGTCAGGAGAAAGCTTTGCGGAAGCTGCTTGTCTCTTTGTACCCTCTTTGCTCTGCTGCTCGGACAAAACCTGCTGTACTGCTTTTTTACGGGCCTACGGGAGTAGGCAAATCGGAGACAGCGCAGTTTCTGAGCCGAACAATGGGGCAGAAACTTTTCCGCAGACAGTTTTCAATGTTTCACAGCGGAGAGTTCGCGTCCTACATATTCGGCGGCAGGCACACTCAGTCTTCACTTGCAAAGGACCTTATGGAAAGGGAATCCAATGTGATTCTGTTTGATGAATTTGACAAGCCCAGCCCTGTTTTTCACAGTGCTTTTTATCAGCTTTTTGACGAAGGTGTGTATGAGGACAGGAATTATCGCGCAGAGGCAGCAAGAGCCGTAATTATATGCACGTCAAACTATGCCTCGGCGGATGAGGCAAGAGAAAAGCTCGGCGCAGCCCTTTTCGCACGTTTCGATTCCGTAATAGAGTTTTCACCTCTTTCAGATGAATCTATGATGAAAGTAATGCAAAAAGAGTGCAATAAGGTTATAGAGTCTCTTAATTCTCAGACACGGGAATCTATTTCCGCAAAGGATGTCATAGCATCGCTTGTGCCCCGCATCGGCGAGGCAGGCAACGTTCGCAGGCTGAACAGTATGATACGGGACGCCGTCTCTGAAATAATGCTGAATGAGATGCTGAAATAGCGGCTCTATTTCATTTTTTCGCAGATTCCTCCGTAGAGTTCGGGGCGTCTGAGGTCGAATGTACGCAGATAGTTTCTCTCGGCTGCGACTTTTTCTGTGTCGAAAGTGACAAATGCAAAGGACTCTCCTTCTCCGAAGCTGCTGAGGATTTCTCCGTCCGGAGCTATGACCATGGAATTTCCGCCGAAGAGAGTGCGTTTCGTGCTTCCGCATCTGTTGCATGCGGCTATGTACATCATGTTGTCTATTGCCCGTGCCTGAAGCAAGGCGCGCCAGTGCGAGATTCGCTCCATCGGCCACTGAGCGGAAAGGAAGAGAACCTCCGCCCCATCAAGGGCGTAGAGCCCAAACCATTCACAGAAGCGGAGGTCGTAGCACACAGCTATGCCGCAGCGTGTGCCGCCTATGTCAAAGAGCGTGCGCGAACTGCCTGCTTTGATGTATTTGTCCTCGTGCATTCTCGCGAAAAGGTGGGTTTTGTCGTAGCTTGCCTTATATTCTCCGTTGGGATTTATTACCATGGCTCTGTTCCTGGCTCCCTCTTCCGTCAGGGCAAGAACGGAACCTCCCGCGAACCAGCAGTTGTATTTCCTCGCCAACGCGCCCAAAAACTCGGCAGCCATACCGGCTTCCGCGTCTCCGCATAGGTCGGGCTCGCCTATGGCATATCCGACATCCCAGATTTCCGGCAGCACGAGAACCGTCTCTGTTTCGGAACTTATATAGTTTTGCTCAAGCAGGGATTCAAGCTTGGCATAATTCTCTTTCCTCTTTCCTACCTCTACGGTAGTTTGTATAATTCCGACTCTGAGCAGCGACAAGCATATCACCCTAACAAATTAAATTCTGCCGATCATAAAAACTATTCTTATTGTATATTACCACATGAAATTCGGCATCTGCATGTTATGAAGCATCGCCATATTCCAAATCAAGTTCATCCGTGATATTCCACGAAAAGTTTCATCTTGCCGTACTAAAAATTTATCCGTGAGTATATAATAAAAAATTATTTATATACGAAAATATTGGAGGTGTGCGGATGGAATATGGTGAATTTTACAGGAGTTTTGATCCCGTTCCATATTATAGGGAGAGGGGATGGCTTATCGGCAGCGGCAAAATCGGAGGGAAGGCGAAAGGGCTCAGCTTTGCCCACGCCATTCTTGAGCAAAACGGACTGCTGGACGAAGTTAAACTGCCCGAATACACGTTTGCAATAACGACTTCTGTCTTTGAGGAGTTTATGGAGCAGAACCAGCTTTGGGACAGGCTTCTTGATCTGCGTGAGCACAGCGACGCGCCGGAGCTTCACAGAATATGCGAGGAAGCGGAACTTCCTTCTTCTATAGATGCGGCACTTGACCATATTTTGGACACTATTTCAACACCTCTTTCCGTCCGTTCATCTTCGATTCTTGAAGACGACGTAAATCTCTCCTTTGCGGGAAAGTATGCTACACGCTTTACTCCGAACTGCGGAAGCAGAGAATCCCGAAGGAAAAAACTGGAATCGGCGATAAAATACGTCTATGCGTCTACTTACAACCCCGCGGCGCGTGAGTATAAGCGCAAACACGGCATACAGTGGGGCGGAGAGCGCATGGGCATTCTTATCCAGCCTCTCGTCGGCAAGGTTCACTGCGGACGTTACTATCCCGAGCTTGCAGGCGCGGCCTTCTCTCAGGTATTCAGACGCCCCTCTCCGAGGATAAAGAAGGAAGACGGGGTTGTCCGCCTCTGCTTCGGACTGGGAACCCGCACTGTAGACAGAGCTTTTGCAAGGACTTTCTACCTGACAAACCCGAATCTGCGCCCCGAAGGCAACAAGCCGTGCGATATCGTGGCTCACTCGCAGGAGCAGTTCGACTTTGTCGATATGGAGAAGGACACTTTTGCTACGGACTATGTCAGCAACTCTATAAAGTGGATAATTAAAGAGCATAAGACAGCACAGCACTATATACAGTGGTATGACGACAATATGTTCCACTGGCTTCACTCCGATACTTTAAATATGTTCGCTCCGAGAGCGGTATTCACATTTGCGGAGCTTCCGCAGAAATATCCGAAATTCTTTCAGACTTTAAAAAAACTTCTCACCATGTTTGAAGAGGGGCTGAGACTGCCAGCCGATATGGAATTTACCTATGACACGGAGAAGGGAGAGTTCACCCTTGTACAGCTCCGCCCTCTTTCTGTCTATGACGACAGGGGGAAAGTGGAGATCCCCGAGGCGGCTCCCGAGAGAATTATCCTTAAAGGGGACAGAATGGTCGCAAACGGCAGACTTGAGGAGATAAGGCATATCGTATATGTAGACCCCGACATATACGGCAGCACGCCCGATTTCAGCAGCGTGGCGCGCGCAGTGGGAGACCTCAACAAAGAGCTTGACGGAGAGCGGTATCTGCTTATCGGGCCGGGACGCTGGGGAAGCTCCAACCCCATGCTCGGAGTTCCCGTGCGCTATGACGAACTCTCAAACTCCGGCTGCCTTGTCGAGCTTGGAATCCCCAACAGAGGAATGGCACCCGAGCTTTCCTACGGTACGCATTTCTTCCTTGACTTGGACGGGGATAATATATTATATCTTCCTGTGTTTGAAGGAGCGAGAAACAATGTCTTCAACAGGGAGTGGTTCGCGCGTCATGCTTATGAAACGTCATCACATCCCGCCGTCAAGCACTATAAGGGAAGATTCGACGTGCTGCTTGACGGGGAGAGCGAGACCGGAATTGTTATCGACAAATCTCAGGAAAGCGGAGCGCGAAAATGACAGACATTAAAAAAATACAGGACGAATACTTCTCATGGAGACCGCAGGACGATCCAGAATTCGCCCCCATGATATACGGAAGCGGGACTATCGGAGGCAAGGGACGATCCCTGCTCTTCGGCCTGCGAAAACTCCGTGACAGCGGAGACACTCAGCTTGCATCGACAAGAGTGCCGGAATCAATATATTTCGGTATAGGTATATTTCACCTATTTCTTGAATCTGTGCCGCACCTCGACTCCCTCATAGCCGACAATAACCCCGAAAGACTGGAAGCGGCGTTTTTGGCTGTGCCTCTTCCTCCCATAGTCTCCGAGGCTCTAAGAAAATATCTCTCATCAATGACAGACCCGATAGTTGTACGAAGCAGCAGCAGGCAGGAAGACTCGCTCAAACACTCCTTCGCGGGAAAATACCTCTCCACATTCCTCTACAATGCAGACTCAAGCCTTGAAGAGAGAGTGGCGGCCGCGGAGTGCGAGATAAAGAAAATATACTCGCGCATATACTTCCCCAAGGCAGTAAGCTACAGAGAGAGGCACGGCCTAGGCGGAGACGACATGGGAATCATCGTCATACGCATGTCGGGACGCTGGCGGGGACGGTACTACTACCCCTCCGTTGCGGGCGTGGGATATTCCCAGAACTTCAGAAGGTGGAGCACCCGCATAAAGCAGGAAGACGGAGTGCTGCGCATAGTATTCGGCATGGGAACAATGAGCACAAAGCGCGGATACGCAAGAACGGTATCCCTGACAAATCCATATTTGAGACCCGACGGCAACAACCCGGCAAAAATATCCTTCCATGCTCAGGAAAATTTTCAGGTAATAGACAAAGAACACCCGGACGAACTTACGACCCTGGACATAAAAAAAGAGTGGCGCCACCTGCTCGATTACCACCCAGACTTCGCCGCCTATGCTCAGGCGTACCGCTACGACCCCGACGGAGGCTACTTCAGCTCCCTCACTCAAAACATGATGGTACTGGACCCGGGGAGCAAAATCTGCCTGACCTTTGAAGACTTCCCCAAAAAATACCCGGGCTTCTTCACCAGAATGAAAAAAACACTCTCCCTGCTTGAGTCATCCATGGGAGTGGCGGCGGACATCGAGTTTGCCTACGATCCGCCCGAGGACAGACTGTGCCTCATCCAGTCGCGCCCCTTCTGGTCTCAGCAGAACTGCGCCGAATCCATGCCCGACACAGACGGGCTGAATGTGATACTGCAGGCGGACAGAATGGTAACTCCGGGATGTGCGGAAAACATCCCTATATTAGTCTACATCGACCACAACATATACTACACAAATCACGATTTCTACGCTGTGGCGCGCTCTGTCGGAGAGCTCAACGAATCCTTGAAGGGCGAGACATACATCCTCGTAGCGCCCGGAAGAGTGGGCTCAAGCAACCCCGAACTGGGAGTACCCGTACAGTACAACGAACTGACAAAGTGCAGCTGCATAGTGGAGCTCGGCATTCCGAGGCTCGGCTTCATGCCCGAACTCTCCTACGGCACGCACTTCTTCTCCGACCTTGCAGTGGACAACGTCCTCTACATGCCCGTATTTGAAGGAGAGAAAAACAACTTCATCGGCGAAAAATGGTTCGATGAATACAAACACGAAACAGGCCCCAACCCGGCCATAAAAATCTACCGAGGCAGCTTCTCCGCCTACATGGACGGAAAAACAAACAAAGGAATAATAACCTGCTCGGACAAAGAATTTTCAGCGTCCGCAAAAACGCGGAAAGGAACGGCATAGCTGAGAGAATTTTTGGTGGCTAATAAAATTTCATAGATTACAGCACAGAACTTAGTCCAAAAATATTACGAGTGGGCATGAGTAAAAAATGCAGCCTCAATTTGCGCGAACTATTGCATAACCTGCATCGATACTGTATAATCCAACCTACTTATCTTTAGAGATCCGGCTCTTTAATCCCCGGGTCTCTTTTGATGTGGTAAAAATATTGTAAAAACACGCCCATGGGGCATAAAACAGAACCAAATATCAGGGAGGCAAAATACTATGGCAAAAGAGAAATACGTACGCAGTAAGCCGCATCTTAACATAGGCACAATC